>JAFVQT010000028.1 GCA_017504655.1 Clostridia bacterium
ATAACTGCGTAGCAATATAACTGCTAAAGCAGTTGGCGTTCGCAACTAAAGTTGCTCGGCAACACTGCGATGCAATATCACAAATCCGTTCACGGATTTATTTAGTTGCCGAATCCCTTGTAGGGACTCGGCTTTGGCGTAGCATTTTGCTTACTTTAACTGTAAAAGGTCTGTTTTTTCCTGTTTTTTAAAGTATCGCATTGCAATTATAACGACTGTTGCACCAAGTATAGGGAAGATAGCCGTTACCAGCATCCCCGCCTTTAAGCCTATTTGCTCTGCGGTAAGACTTAAAGAGGTTGCAAGTCTTGCCCCCAATGCACTTGCACTGACGGTATCCGTCACTATGCCTAAAAGCTGGGGTGCAACAGATGCGCCCAAATCTCCGCTCGCCGCCATAAGCGCGTATGCAGAAACGCCAAGCCTTGGCATTTTTTCTTCCATCATAATAAGCGTGCCCGGCCAAAGCATTGCTACAAACGTGCCTGTTAAAACGCACGCAATAAAGGCTAAAACAAGGCTTGATGAAAGCCCAACTACAAGGTAGCAGACACTCGCGCCCACCATACCTATAAGCAACATGTTAAATATATTTTTACCGAATTTTGAGTATAAAATTCTTGTAAGTCCAAGTAAGATGGCAAAAAGCGCAAGCCCCAAAATATCGCCTAATGCCTTGTCTATCTTAAGTGCCTTTTCCATAAAGCTCGAAATCCAGTTTGACATTGCGTTTTCGGCGCACGAGCCAAAGAATATGCATGCTACGCAAAGTACAACTCCAACGGTGTTATTTTTAGGTCTTAAACTGCCGTTTTCGGTATGAGCACTGCTCATATCCGGCATGGGTGAGGTCATAAAAAGAACTGCTGCAATTACGGGTAAAAAAGCAAAAAAACCAACTATCCAAGCCCAATTGTGAGTGCCGAATATTTTTAAAAACACCGTGCTTACCGTTGCTACGGAGAAAACTCCAAACGCATACAGAGAGTGAAGCGCGCTCATATCCCTTTGCGGATTGTCAGAGGGAATTGCAGCTATGGTAGGGCTTAACAAAACCTCTGAAAGGCCTGCTGAAACGGAGAAAATCACCGTTCCGATAACGAGCCCCAAATATGCAATATTCGGGAAAAGTGTAGGTATAAGCGCGTAAACGAGCAAGCCAAAGGTCGTAACGAGAGGCATTATTCTTACTATTGCTTCCGTTTTTAGCTTGCCTGACAGCGCAGTAAAAAACAGGTCTACTGCGAGCTGTGTGCAAAAGTTTATCAGTATCAGCGTGCCCAAAAGGGTGTACGACAATCCAAAGGTATTTCTAAAGGTTACAAACAGTAGGGGCGGTAAGCAAAATACCGAGGACATTGTAAAGTATGCCGTGTAGCAGGCAAGCTTGGTTCTTTTAAAGTTTGTCGTAGTCATATCTACCTCTTTTCATCTATAGGTCATTATTTTCCTCAAACCCTCGATTTGAGATTTTGTAACGCCTATAGACAGTAATAAGTTTTCGGTTTTTTCTGAAAGAGTATCACCAAAGTTGCCGTTAATAAGGCGTTTAAATTTTTCAAACAGTGGCTTAGTCCAGCCGTCGGTTACACTTCTCACTCCAAAGTAAGAAAAGGAGGTGAATTCATAGTCCTGTATAAGCGTTTTCTCATCTACGCCGAGCAGTGCGTTTATTAAATAACAAATTGTCCCTGTTCTGTCAGCCCCACCCGTACAGTGAATATATACGGGGTAGTTGTTCCCGTCGGCAAGTATAGAAAAGAGAGCCTTGACCCCGTCGCTATAGTCTGGTAATGCATCGTATCCTTCTATGCTTGTATATATAAGCCTTGCATCAGGTATCGCGCTTACGCTTCCGCATTCTGCCTCTTGAGGGGTTCTTAAATCTATTTCGGTTTTTATACCCAAAGTCTTGCTCATATGCGTCTTACCGCTTAAGGTTAAGCCTACACTTTCATAATCTTTACAGGGGGATAACAGTCCACCTCTAAATATTTTGCCTTGAGCTGTTGTAAATCCGTTTTGACATTTATACCCGCCGATATCTCTCGTATTGTATATGCCGTCAATTTTTATAGGTCTGGGGCCTAAATCGGTCGTTTTAAAGGTGCTACGCGCTTTTTCTGTTTTACAGCCGCTGTAATTGGCAACAACCTCAACAAAATAAGTAGCGTCCTTTAAAAGATTGTAAACCCCTATTTGCCTTTCGCTACCTTTTACAGTTAGAGTGTTACAGCCCTCAAGCATAGTGTCAGTAGAATACTTTACGGTAAAGGACAAAGGACTTTCATCCGTTTGCCAACCTATCACAATAGGGATTGCTTGATTGATTTCTTCAAACTGATTTTTATAAAAAGTTTTAACGTCGCCCCCATGTAATAGGTACTCTTTAGCAGAATTCAAATAAGGGAAAACTACGCCGTTTGGTGCAGTGATTCTTAACATATGTTTATTATATACGTTTATACGTGTTAAGTCAACCGACAGGAGATAAAAAATATTCCGTAAAAAAATTTTTAACTATGACAAGCATTTGTCATATTAGCAATGTTATCATATACTCACAAAAACCTTTGAGGAGGCATATATGATAAACAAAATGATATTAAAGGGCGCGATAGACGGCGGAGTTGAAAATCAGTTTTTATTGGCGCAAAAATACTATCACGGCATAGGTGAAAGCAAAAACCTTCCGCTTGCTGAAAGCTGGTATAAGGAGGCTGCAAAAAAAGGACATACTGCTTCTGAATTTATGTACGCTTATATGCTGCTTTGCGGAGAGGCAGGTCATAAGGACATAAAATTAGGAACTAAATATTTAAAGCGTTCTGCTTTTTCGGGCTACGCAAACGCAGTTTTACTTCTTGCGCGTAATTATTATTATGGCTACGGCGTAAAGAGAAATGAAAAAAAGGCCTTCAGGCTTTGGTCAAAGGGAGCAAAGCAAGGGCTTGCAGAGGCTGAATATTATTTGGGACTCTGTTATAGCAAGGGCATTTATGTAAAGTCAAATGTAAGAAAATCCAAAAAACACCTTTACAACGCCTTGAACAACGGGTTTGAGATTGCAAAAACTGCTATTTCGGATTTGGCGTTTGCATAAAAAGCGTTCTAATATGAAAAATTCCGTCATACATTATATCAGTAATTGGGCAACGCCCTAAAAGGAGAGTTATTATGAAAGACGGAATTGAATATGCAGAAATGCTCGGGATGAACGTATCCTCGTGCGACGTGGTTGTAAAGCCTGCAAGAAAAAAGAGAAAAAAAGACGTTAAGGACGATGTTATTGCAAAGGTAAACGAGAGGGAGCTTGCGGAAGATATAGTAAGAGAATATCAGAATTTAGATGAGTATGAAAACGTAAGCCCAAAAGAGGAGACTCAAAGGGCTAAAAGACGAGGCTTTGATATTTTAAAGCTTCAGGGCGTGGCTATATTTGCTCTTATCGTGACCATTTTGTTGACCAATATATTTTGGGAAAACAGCGGTATAAATACACTTATGAAAAGGGTGTTTAAAACAGAGGCTCAAGCAGTAGATGCGAGAAATTATTTAAGCTTCAGCGCGAAAAGTCCTTCAAACGATTTAACCGTAGAGATTGAAAACGGAGTTATGACCTTCTCCGGAAAGGGCGCGCTCTATCCTGTTTGTGACGGTACTGTTTCTTCTATCGTAGAAGAAGAGGGGAAGTATACCATTACTATAAACCACAGTGATAGCTTTAAAACGGTTATATCCGACGTTGACTATGTATATACGCAAAACGGCGATAACGTTTTTGCCTATGTGCCCGTTTGCTACGTTGCAGGAGACTCGGCAAAGGTTTACATGTACGATGGAGATACTTTATTGACCAATTATATCGTTGAAGACGGCGTTATTATATGGGAAAGCTAAGGTTTAAAATTCATCCACTATTTTATATTATAGGAATATACTTTGTCTTTACCGGCAAAGTATTTTCTTTTTTAGTGTATACGCTTTGCGCTCTGATTCACGAGATAGGGCATTCTGTTTGCGCGCAAAAGTGTGGCTATAAGCTCGTTAACGTAACTTTAATGCCGTTTGGAGCAGTTGTTACGGGTGATATTTCGGGTATGAGCTATAAAGACGAGGTTAAGGTTGCCCTTTCAGGTCCGCTCGTAAATTTTGCTATAAGCGTTTGCCTCGTTGCGCTTTGGTGGGTATTCCCTGAGGTCTATCCGTATACTGAGCTTGCGGCAGGAGCGGGCTTTGCGCTTTGCCTGATTAATTTGTTGCCTGCCTTTCCGCTTGACGGGGGACGAATTCTGCTTTGCTCGCTCTCTGCTTTTTTAAAAAGAAGGACGGCAGTATTTATCTGCAAAGCAGTCGGGATAGTGCTTTGTGCAGCATTTACAGCTCTTTACGTTTTTTCACTTTTTACAGAGGGCAATCCGTCACTGCTTTTTTTTGCAATCTTTATGCTGCTTGGTGTGATGGATAACGGTAAGGAAAACAGGTTTATAAGGCTTTATCACAGTATATCCGACAAGAGCTTGAAAAACGGTAAAAAAATAAGGTCAATCGCGGTCAGCGAGGACTTTACCGTAAAAAAGCTTTACAAAAAAATTGACGGAGGCTATTTATATAGAATTTACGTTTATGGTGAAGGTGGTATGCTTAAACGAATTTTAGAGCCCCACGACGTAGTTGATATATTGCAATATAAAATGCTAAACGACAAAATAGTGTAAAAATATAATAATATAATGGGAAAATAGTTGCAAGTTCCGCGTTTGTGTGATAAAATTAACTTGCGACTCATTTTCAATATTTAGGTGTAAGTATGCTTCTTGGGTAGAAGTGTATCTTTTCGCGTTACAAAAACTTACACTTAAGTATTTTGGAAAATGTGTCGCAGCAAAGCGGAAGGAGCATTTGTATCATGCTGTCTGCTTTGCAGGCGGCATTTTTTTATAAAAAGGAGAAGTATTTATGGCAAAGAAGAACGTATTGTTAAAAGGTATCGCGGTATTAGCATTAATGATTTGTGCATTAATCTGCGTGTCTTGTGCGGCAAAGTGTAAGGTCGATTTTATTGTCGATGGAGAATCTTTTACCTCTGTAATGGTAGAGAGTGGAAAAACTGTTAATTGTCCTTTAGAGAACCCAGAAAAAGAAGGGTATGTTTTTAAGTGTTGGTGCTATGATGAGGAGTGTCTTAACGAGTATGATTTTTCAACTACAATCACTAAAGCAACAACTCTTTATGCTAGGTTTGCGGAATTGTTTACAGTATCGTTTGTATATGGAGAAGGGACTTTGTTATCTGAAGAGGTTGAATACGATACATTATGTGAGATGCCAGAGAACCCACAAGTTGAGGGCTTTATTTTTAAAGGTTGGTATTTAGATGATGATTTCACTGTTGAGTTTGATTTTTCTTCTCCAATAACAGAGGATTTGACTGTATATGCACGCTTTGAAGTGTTGCACATGGTTACGTTTGTGATAGATGGCGAAGAATATGCGTGTCAAGAAGTTGAAGATGGAGAGCTTGCCACAGAGCCGGAAAAGCCTATTATAGATGGTTATGTATTAAAGAAATGGTGCCAAGATGAGGCTATGGAATTTGAGTTTGATTTTGAAACACCAATATTTGAAGATACAACGATATACGGATTTTTAGCAGAAGCATACAAAGTAAACTATGCAGATGAAGGTGGAAATATAACGTTCTCGGAGAACGTTGAAAAAGGTGTTGCTCCACAAAGACCGTCAGATCCGGAAAAAGAAGATTACAAGCTTTCTGGTTGGTATTTGGATGCTGAGCTTACCAATCGTTTTAATTTTGATTATGAAATTGAAGACGGTACAATTTTATATCCTAAATATGAAAAAATTATAGTAATATATACTGCGGATAGCTTAAAAGAAATAGCAAACAAGCCGAATGGTTATTTCAGGCTTGGCTGTGATATTAATTTGATGGGTGAAGCTTGGACTCCAATTGTTGAGTTTTCTGGAGAATTAGATGGAAACGGATATAAAATTGAATATTTTACTATTACAACAGATGCTGGAATTTCTGGCTTTATAGCAACGAATAACGGTATAATAAAAAACATAGTTTTTGAAGATATCGTTTTAAATGAAACATATAGTGGAGACACGTTATGGTCTGGAACTATAGTAGGTTTAAACAATGGAGTGGTTGAAAACTGCACACTTGAAAACTACGTTTCTTCGTATGTAGCAAGTCGCACATCAAATGGTGGTTCAGCTACGTACGTAATAGGAGGTTTCGTTGGTCTTAATTATGGAACGGTAAAAGAATGTTCAATAAGTGGAGAATTGCACGTAAACCATGTAGGACACTGTTACCAGACAGGTTATTATGATTGCTATTATTCTTCGTATTCTCATATCGGCGGAATGTTGGGTGTAAACGAAGGAGGAAGCGTTATAGGTTGCTATGCAAATGTAAAAATAGCAACTCATTCTAAATTTACAGGCGGGCGTTATAGCTGGGGTAATGGTCATTCAAATGGTTATACTAATATAGGTGGTTTCGTGGCACAGAATACAGGGTTGATAGACGAGTGTGGTGTTGATTATTCTATTGCTACAACAGGTACTATGGATGGTTATTCAACCTTTACGTTGTGTATAGGTGGTTTTGTAAGAATTAATTCAGAGGGCGGGCAAATTGCTAAAAGCTTTTCAAGAGGAACAATAACAGAAAATTGTACTTCTGCTACTGAAAAACATATAGGTGGATTTGTTCAAAATAATCAAGAAATGATAAAAGATTGTTATTCGCAAGCTGAAATTACTACTTGCCAAACAGCTACATGTATAGGCGGTTTTGTTGGGAATTCATGCAAAACGATAACTTCTTGTTATTCAGTTGCAAAAATTAATGTTGCAACAGTAAATAATATAGGTGGCTTTCTAGGATATGCAGCTACAAATAGTACAATCAATGCGTGTGTATCATCTGCAGAAATTTATTACACATCAGCTTCTTGTATAAATGTTTTTGCAGGTAAAACAGAATCTGGCGGATGGTATGAAAAATCGTTATACGATTTAGCAAGTGTTATTATGCAAGGGGAAATTGCTATTGAGTATGCTGAATCATTTTCAGGGATTTTAGGGAAAGAAACTAGTGAACTGTTTTCTGAGGAAACACTTTTTGATGAGTTGTTCTGGAATGTAAAAATTTGGAATTTGGATGGGGAAAATGCCCCAACCTTAAAATGGGAAGAATAAACAATTTAATAAAAAAACAAAGAATCGCTAAAGTAACCCTTTAGCGATTCTTTGTTTATCTGACTTATAAAAATTTTATTTAATTCTTTCGCTGTTTACAAGCTTGCCGATGTTCTTTTTGCGAAGCCTCAGCGTTTTGCCCTTCTTCTTCAAGAGGATTAAGACAATTACCAATGCGATGAGAGCTACTGCCGCAATTATTATGATAAGCATAGTAGAATATTTCATATATCCGACCTTTACAGAGTCCCACATATTATTGAGCTTTTTAAGGGTCTGGGTTTCAACGTGTTCCATAACTACGCACCTGTTCATAGTTTCGGGGGTTGGGTACATTGCAACAAGCTGACGGTTTAGAGAGTCGGTATAAATTATGCCGTCCCCCTCTATTTTATCACCGAAGAAATGCTTTACACTGTGTGTAAAAATCTCCGTTTCCTCGCACGCGATATTTCCGTCATTATCCAAATAAGTCAGTCTATAAGCTAATAAATCGCCATTTTGCACTAAATTTTCTTGAAAATTCGGGTCGTTGCAAATATACACCTCTTCGTAGTAATTTCCGTTTGCATCTTGATACTCGGTTTCTTCATTGCAAGGTATTAAAGTTGTTAAACCGTAGCTCGAGCAAACGTAAGTGAACACGTCTTCGCCTACCATTGGTGAAGAGTAGCAAATATAATCGAGGTTTTCAATGGCGTTATCTTCACGATACATAAATTCAAGGAAGATTTGAGCAAGCTCTTTATTTGCACCCTTTGGCATAACCCAGCCGTCAAAGAAAAGGTTACTACCTTCTACCGGTACGACGTATTCAAGGTAGGTGCCTTCTTCCTCGGCAATATCCATTGCGTAAACAGCGTCACCGCTCCAGGCAAAGTTTATCCAAAGCTTGCCGGTTGCCATATCCTGCTTACCGCTATCTACCTCAAAGCCGTACAGATTTTGTCTTACTTCACTTAAAAATACTCTTGCATTTTCAATCGTTTGGTCAGAAAAATCGTTTAACAGGCTGCCGACCTCTTTGTTGTAGTTTTCAGAGTTTGGGTCAAGGGCTAAAAGCTTTTCTCTGTTAATATAGCCGAGAGCTAAAACATAGCTGTCCCTGACACTGTCTTTAATAGAAAACTTATATTTGTATTTGGGGTTGGTTACAACCGACCAGCTTGAAACGTCATCGTACGCTACTTTTTCGGGATTGTAGGTAAAGCCCATTGTTCCCCAGTTGTAGCAGGTTGCGTAATCATACCAACCGTTTTCCTCGAATAAGTTTTCTATATAAGGAGCAAGGTTGTTGTTATAGTTTACCATTTTAGAGTGGTCAAACTTTTCGCACATGCCCTCTAATATCATCTTTTGAATCATATATTCAGATGGGCAAACGAGGTCATAGCTATAAGTTCCGTCTTTCTTTTGGGTAAGCTTAAGCTCGTTGTACATGTTTTCGTTAGTGCCAAAGGTAGAGTAGTTTACCTTAACCGTTTTGCCGTAGGTTGCTTTATACCAGCTTTCAAATTCAGCAACCATATCGTAAACTTCCTCGTCACATGCTATATAATCTTCCCAGTTATAAACGTTTAAAACGAGCGAATCTTCTTTTTTGCAAGAGGTGAGCGGGAGAATTGTAAGCATTAAAATTCCGCATAAAAAGAGGGAAAATAACTTTTTCATTATCTTTTACCTCCTTTTTTTGCTCCGTTATTTGCAAGCACATTTTTAACTATAAGCATTATTATAATAACTGCAAAGATTATGGTTGACAGGGCTCTGAGAGCAGGAACGTCTGCGCTTCTTCCGCCCTTGGCGTACGCATCGAAAACAAAGGTAGATATAGTATTGAAGGTTGCGGGCTTTGTAAACGTGGTTATTATATAATCGTCTAAAGAAAGTGTAATAGCAATTAAAAAACCTGAGAATATGCCCGGAAGCACCTGAGGAATAATTACCTTGAAAAGTGCCTGAGTAGGGGTTGCGCCAAGGTCTAACGCAGCCTCGTAAAGGTTTTTATCCATTTGCTTTAGCTTTGGCGTTACGTTTAGCACGACAAATGGGAAGGTGAGTATTACGTGACCTATAAGTAGAGAAACGTAGGTTCTTCCAAAAGCAAACATGGTGCATATAAGAGCGGTCGAAATAGCTGTTACTATTTCAGCGTTTATAACGGGTATTTGAGTTACCGTATTCATTGCGTTTCTGACTCTTTTTCTTGAATAGAACATACCTATTGCACCCATCGTGCCGAGCACGGTAGACAGTATGCTTGATACAAAAGCAAGAATCAAGGTGTTTGCAACGGTAGTCATAAGCTCGTTGCTTGTAAAAAGCTGTTTATAAAGGTCAAAGGACCACTCATTAGACCATTGCCCAACTACTTGTGAATTGTTAAAGCTATATACTGCAAGAAGAATGATTGGGGCGTACAGAAAGGCGATTACAAGCCAAATATAGCCTCTTTGGATAAATTTCTTTACCATAATCCGCCTCCTCTTGCATCTTGCGAGCCCTCCTCGGAGAATTTGCCCGAGATAAGCATAGTCGCAAATATGAATACGAGAAGAATCATTGCAATAGCAGAGCCGGCGTTCCAGTTATACATCGTGCTAAACTGGTTTTCGATGAGCTTACCTATAATCGTTACGTTTCCGTTACCCAAGGTATCGGATACTACGTAGCTTGTCATGGTAGGGAGCAAAATCATCGTGATTGCGCTTACTATTCCGGGCATAGAAAGTGGGATAGTAACCTTAAAAAGGGTTTGACTGCCACTTGCGCCGAGATCTGAGGATGCCTCTAAAATATTTTTGTCTAATTTTTGTAATACCGTGTAGATGGGAAGCACTGCAAACGGAAGATAATCGTATACCATACCGATAAGCGTGTTTATAAAGCTCGTTTTATTTGATTTGAACATGCCGATCGAAAAGAGCAATTCCTTCATTGCGGCAGTTCTTAAAACGAAGTTAATCCACATTGGGAGTATGAACAAAAGGAGCATAATTCCGTTTTTATTCATATCCGTTCTGGCAAGTATATAGGCCGTGGGATAAGCTATTAAAAGGCATATAGCCGTAGTTAATATAGCAAGCGCAAGGCTTATAAACATAGCCGTCAGGTTGGCGTTGCTCGTAAAAAAGTCTATAAAGTTTATAAGGCTTAGCTTGCCGGTCAAAGGGTCGGTAAATGCGTAATAGATAATTAAAAGCAAGGGGAAAACAACGAACAGTGCCATAAACAGACCGTACGGTATTCCGAGATGCTTTCTCGAAAATTTAAGAGCTGTCATTTCTGGTTTACCGCCTTTAATTTAAGTTTAATCTTGTCTTTGGGGATTTTTACCGAAACTCTGTCGTTTTCGTTCCATACGTATTCGGTGTCGACGACGAAATCCTCTTCCTCTTCGTCGGTACGTATTATTATTTGATAGTGGTCGCCCTTATAAACTATAGAGATTATAGTTCCGCAAGCATCACCGTCCTCGTCGTTGTCGATAATTTCAATATCCTTAAGCCCTACCTCAACCTTAACGTCAACGTCGGTAAGGTCTATCTGCTCACCGTTTTCCAATACGAGATAGCCCTCGTCGTCAAGGTGAGAGTGCTCGTAAAGCTGGGTAACGTCACACTCAAACTCTCCGTCTGCAAAGCAAACTGTATTTCTCTTTGTAATATATCCGTCGTAACGGTTGCAGTCAAACTCCTTAGCCATTATGTGGATATCGTCGGGGCGAATATGTATAGAGCATCTTTCTCCCTCTTTTCTTTCAATGGTGTCTTGAATAACGACCTCGGTTTTGCCAACCTTAAAGGTCATTTCGTAGTGAACGCCTTTAAAAATCGAAGAGATGATAACTCCGTCTACCATGCCCTTGCCCTCGTCAGCCAAAAATACGTCCTCGGGGCGGACTACGACGTCTACCTTTTCGTTTATTGGAAAATCGTCTACGCAGTCGAAGACCTTATTAATAAATCTTACCTTTTTGTCGCCTACCATAGTGCCGGAGAAAATGTTGCTCTCGCCGATAAAGTCTGCAACGAAGGAGTTTTTAGGCTCGTTATAAATATCCTTAGGTGTGCCGATTTGCTGAATATCTCCGTCCTTCATAACGACGATGGTATCACTCATCGTAAGAGCCTCCTCTTGATCGTGCGTTACGTATATAAAGGTTATACCGAGCTTTTGATGCATTTCCTTAAGCTCAAGCTGCATATCCTTTCTCATTTTAAGGTCAAGCGCGCCGAGTGGCTCGTCCAAAAGGAGAATTTCAGGCTCGTTTACAATAGCTCTAGCTATTGCAATACGCTGCTGTTGACCGCCCGAAAGAGTAGTGACGTCTCTTTTTTCAAACTCTTCAAGGTCAACGAGCTTTAATACTCTCGAAACCTTTGCGTCTATAACCTCTTTAGAGAGCCTTTCGACTCTTACTCTTTGCTTGCCCTTTTTGTCGACGTACGTGTTTTTAAATCTCTTTAATTTAAGACCGTATGCGATATTGTCGTAAACGTTTAGGTGGGGGAAAAGCGCATAGCGTTGGAAAACCGTATTAATTGGACGCTCATACGGTGGCACGTTAGTTATATCCTTTCCGTTTAACAGTATCTGACCGCTGGTTGGCATTTCAAAGCCCGCAATCATTCTAAGTGTAGTAGATTTTCCACAACCCGATGGGCCTAAAAGGGTTACGAATTCGCCCTTTCTTATATATAAATCCATTTTTTCAACGGCAGTTTGACCGTCGAAGATTTTTTCTACGCCCTTAAGCTCTATAATCTTTTCATTATTATCCATCGTACTTCTCCTTACGTTTAAAAGGTAGGTGGGGTGCTTACCCAAATAAATTTTGCAGGTCTGTCACCCGTGTTTTCCACGAAATGACTTTTGCTTGCTGTAAAGTAAAAGCTCTCGCCCTTTTGACATTTGTATTTTTTACTGCCTACGTGTACTATAACCGTACCCGATAAGACGTATCCGAATTCTTCACCCTCGTGAGGGAAGTCGTTTTCAGTTTTGCCATGTGGTTTAAGCTCTACCGAAATGGGCTCCATCATATTCTTTTGTGCGTTTGTCACAAGCCACGAAAGGGTAAAATCATCTGTGTTTTTCTCAATAAAGTCATCGTGAGAAAAGACGATTTTTTCCTCTTGCTCCTCGGCAAAAAACTCTTTTAAATTTGTACCCAGCGCAGACAAAATGTCAATTAACGTTGCTATAGACGGACTTGTTAGGTCGTTTTCTAGCTGGCTTATGTAACCTTTCGTAAGCTCACACCTATTTGCAAGCTCCTCTTGCGTTAAGCCGTATTGATACCTTAAAGCTCGTATCTTTTTACCTATTTGCATAACGCCCTCCTTAGAAAATAAAATCCCCCTAAAACAACGGCTTTGCCACATTTTATACTCTTATAAAAAGTAAAATCACGGGCTATCCGTAAGCATTTAGAGAGTTTAAACAAAAAGTTTAATAAAATTAAACCAGTGAGCATATTATATATATAATGAAAAATATTGTCAATCATTTTAAGCAACATTTTCAACAATTTTTTCAAACGTGGAATATGCCTGAATATAGGTGAATAAAAATGATTAAGCAAAATCGCCAAAATACGACTTAATACACGTAAATAAGCCGTTTTTTAGCAGGTAAAAAATGTTAATATTATGGGGTGAAGACAAGTGATAAAAATTAAAAAGCCTTTAGCTGTGATTTTAGCCTTGAGCATTGCCGTTATATGCGCAATCGCATTAAAAGCAACGGGTGCATATACCGTATACACCTTTTCGTCCGGTAAGAGAGATTTGCCAATTTACTGTGTGGATACAGACGAGAAAAGGCTTGCTATTTCCTTTGACTGCGCTTGGGGTACGGAATATACCGATAAGATACTCGACACACTTGATTTTTACAAGGTTAAGTGTACCTTTTTTATGACTCAGTTTTGGGTTGAAAAGAACCCCGATTGCGTAAAGAAGATATTTGAAAGGGGGCACGAAATCGGTACTCATTCAAAAACTCATCCGGATATGTCTAAGATGAGTAAACAAGAGATTGAAGGTGAGCTGTCAAGCTCGAAGGATGCTATTGAAAAAATTACGGGTAAGACCGTAGAGCTTTTCCGTCCGCCGTACGGAGATTATAACGACCTGCTTGTATCCACGGCAAGGGAAATGGGGCTTTATACAATTCAATGGAGCGTGGACAGCTTGGATTGGAAGGATTTATCCGCAGACGAAATCGCTGCCAGAGTTTTAAAAAAAGCAAAGGAGGGGAGCATTATTCTATGCCATAATAACGGCTTGCATACTGCAGATTCCCTACCGTTGATTTTTTCGGCTTTGCAAGAAAAAGGGTTTGTTTTTGAACCTATAGGCGCACTTATTTATAAGGAAAACTATACCGTTGATCACAGCGGTATGCAAATAAAAACCTAAGGAGAGATAAATGATTAACGAAGAAAAGCAAAACAACAGAGTATTTTTAAAGGGTACGGTATCGAGCGATGCGAGATTTTCACACGAGGTATACGGAGAGGGCTTTTATGAAATGGACGTTTCGGTAAAAAGACTGTCAGGTCAAGAGGACGTATTGCCCGTTACCGTTTCGGAAAGGCTTATCGAAAGCAACGGACTTAAAAGGGGCGCAACCGTTTGCGCAATAGGTCAATTCCGCAGCTATAATAAGCTTGTAGACGGTAAAAGCAAGCTTATGCTGACGGTGTTTGTAAGAGAGGTAGTCAAGGATAACGGTGTGAGAAATCCAAACAACATAGTCTTATCGGGTTACATCTGCAAGCCACCCGTTTACAGAACAACACCCTTTTCGCGTGAAATTTCAGACGTGCTGATTGCGGTTAACAGAGCGTATAATAAATCCGATTATATACCCTGTATCGCATGGGGAAGAAATGCTAAATTCGTTAAGAATCTTGCAGTCGGCGAGAGAATTGCCTTGGCAGGCAGAATTCAAAGCAGAGAGTACACTAAAAAGCTATCCGAAACGGAAACGAGGGTGATGACCGCTTACGAGGTGTCAATTTGCAAGCTTGCCGCAAAGGATAACGTGGATTGCTTTGATTTGGATGAGGAATTTGAGGGAAATTTACATTCTGATACAGATTTACTGACGGAAATCGTTTAGAGCTCAAATGGGCTGAAGCAAAGTAAATAGCATGTTTAACAAAGCACCTTTCAGGTGCTTTTATTATTTTTTTCGCAGGGATTTTATTTCTTCTTTCTTTCAGAAAAGTCGGTTGCCTTAAGATTAAGATATGCTTTTTTAGTGTTAATTTTGTAAAATTGCAACAAAAAGCAAATATATCTGTTGTAATTTCACCGTCAGTGTGCTATAATAACTAACGAGTTCTCTATGGAATAGAGAAATTTAGGAGGCTTGCAATGAAAGAAACAAAACAAAGGCTTTTAAAGGGCTCGATAGTTCTTGCAATGGCAGTGGTTATTTCTGCGGTCGTCTTTTTTGTTTTGGCAATTTGTGACGTTTTACCTGCAAATCCCTTTAAGCTCGGCTTTGCAATTTTTGCTTTCGGCATAGGAGGTATATTTGCGCTTTACGGCTTAGTGCTGAAGGGTGGCTACGAGCTTGCAACAGGCTATATTTTGATAGTGGTTGGCACGGTTATAGTCTTGATAGGTGTAATAAAATGGTATTTTATACTGCTGATAGCACTTTCAATGCTCATTTTAGGTTTGCTTTTACTGATGCTTGTAAAATCTGACAGCCTCACGGTAGAGAGAACGGATGAAAATGTCGGTTTTAAGCCTTATTCGGAGGTTTTATCAGAGAAAAAGGCGCAAGACGCAATAAAAGAGGCTCAGCCTCTTCCCGAGCTTAAGGATTATTCTAAAGAGGATTGATATGGAAAAAAGAAATCTTACCTTACTTACAGACTTATATGAGCTGACGATGATGAACGGTTATTTTGCAGAGGGTAAAACAGACGAGATAGCCGTATTTGACGTGTTTTTCAGACGCAACAATTTAATAACCTACTCGCTTTTCGCAGGGCTTGAGCAAGCTATAGATTACGTTTTAAATCTCAAATTCGGAAAGGAAGAAATTGAGTATTTAAGGGGGCTCAATCTCTTTAGTGAGGAGTTTTTAAGCTATTTGGCTAATTTAAAATTTACGGGTGACATATACGCTGTGCCCGAGGGTACGGTAGTATTTCCCGGCGAGCCTATTTTAACTGTAAAAGCACCTGTAATGGAAGCTCAGCTTATAGAAACGGCTCTTTTGAATATTTTAAATCATCAAACGCTTATCGCCAGCAAGGCGGCTAAAATTTGCGACTCTGCAAAGGGCGATACCGTTATGGAGTTCGGGCTTAGAAGAGCGCAAGGGCCGGATGCCGGCATTTACGGAACGAGAGCATCTATAATAGGCGGCTGTAATTCTACCTCGAACGTGCTTGCGGGCAAGATGTTCGACGTTAAGGTTGCAGGTACACATGCGCACAGCTGGGTAATGAATTTCCCAAGCGAATACGAGGCGTTTAAGGCTTATGCCAACGTTTACCCCGACGCTGTTATATTGTTAGTCGATACTTACGATACATTAAATAGCGGTATTCCAAACGCTATAAAGGTATTTGACGAGATGGTAAAAGAGGGCAAGCGTCCCGTGGGTATTAGAATAGACTCGGGCGACCTTGCTTACCTTACTAAAAAGGCAAGGCAGATGCTTGACGATGCCGGCTACGACTACGTGAAAATTTGCGCATCGGGTGATTTAGACGAAAGGCTTGTTCAAAGCTTAAAGCTCCAAGGCGCAAAGATAGATACGTGGGGTATAGGAACTAAGCTTATAACGAGTGCCGATATGCCGTCGCTTGGCGGTGTTTATAAGCTTGCGGGCGTTGTGGAAGACGGACGTGTTATTCCTAAAATAAAGGTTTCGGACAACTCGGCAAAAATTACTAATCCGGGCTTTAAAACCTTTTACCGTATTTACGATAAAAGAACGGGCAAGGCAGAGGCAGACCTCATCGCACTCAGGGGTGAGCAAATTGATTTTACAAAGCCGTTGACCTTGTATCATCCTATTGAAAGGTGGAAAAAGACGACTTATACAGACTATACCGTAAGAGAGCTTCCGATTTGCGTTGTCAGCAAAGGAAAGCCGGTTGCGGATATGCCGTCCGTAAAGGATATAGCAAAATACGCTCAGGCTGAAATAAGTAGCTTTTGGGACGAGTACAAGCGTATAGACCAGCCTCAGATTTATAAGGTCGACTTGTCGGACGAGCTGTATGAGCTCAAGCACGATATGTTAGAAAAAATCAGAAAGGGCGAAAAATTAAGTTAAAAGGTAAATAAACGGCTTGTAGCGCGTCGTTTATGTAAAATTAATAGGCTATTGGAGTAATTTATGTGGTACGTTGTCATTTTTATATTCGCACTCCTTGCAGACCAGGTGACTAAGCTTTTGGCAAGCTACAGAGCGGGCGGGGTTGACGGAGTAACGTTTAAAACCGTTATAGACGGATTTTTAGAGTTTACCTATTACGAAAACCGTGACGGTATGATGGGGATTTTCGACGGCTTAGTCAGCCGTGAATACGTGTTCTTAATTTCAACCTCTGTGATTTTGATAGGTATTTTCATTTATTTGGGTCTTTCAAAAAACAGAAACAAGTGGAGAAACGTTACGGTTGCCCTTATTTTAGCAGGGGCATTCGGTAATTTCATAGACAGAATTTTAAATTTCTCAGACGGTGCTTACGTAAGAGATATGATTCACGTTATAATCAAAATCGGTGGCAAGGAATATTTCCCGTATATATTCAACGTTGCGGATATGGCTTTGGTTATAGGCGCGATAATGCTTATTGTAGACCTGTTGTTTATTGATAAGGACGCGGTTTTCAGATTTAAAAAGAAATCAGAGGGCGGACAGTCTGTTACGGATAAAGAGGCAGAAGAGTCCCAGCCGGAAGCTGTAGAGCAGGAAAGCGACGCAGAGGCGATAAGCTGATGGAAATATTACGTTTTACGGTAGAAAATGAGCAAAGGCTCGATGTCTTTTTAGCCGGTAAAACTCAAAAAACCCGTTCTGCAATAAAAAAGCTTTGCGAAGACGGAAGGGTTCAGATTGATGCAAGACCCGTCAAAAAAGCGGGCGAACCCCTAAAGGTGGGCAGTACCGTTCAAATTGAAATTCCGGATGCGGTAAGGCTTTCTGCCGAGGCGGAAAATATACCTATAGATATAGTTTATCAGGATGGGGATATTGCGGTTATCAATAAACCGCAAGGGCTTACCGTTCACACGGGCAATGGAGTGCACGGCTCAACCTTGGTAAACGCGCTTTTATATCATTTAGATAGCTTAAGCGGTATTAACGGAGTGTTAAGACCGGGTATCGTGCATAGAATAGACAAGGATACCTCCGGGCTTTTGGTGGTTGCAAAAAACGATAGGGCGCATTTGTCACTTTCGGAGCAAATCAAGGATAAAACGTGCGCAAGAATTTACCTTGCTTTGGTAGACGGGGTTATGAAAAGCGACAGCGGTACGGTGAATACGTTTATCGGCAGAAGTCAGAAAAACCGCACGATGATGGCAGTTACCCACGACGGAAGAAGGGCTGTAACTCATTACGAGGTGGTAAAGCGTTACGGTGCGTATACCCTTTGCAGATTTAAGCTTGAAACAGGCAGAACTCATCAGATAAGAGTTCATTGCAAGCATTTGGGTTATCCCATCGTCGGTGACCCCGTGTATAATACCAAGAATGATAAGTTTGGGCTTAAGGGACAGCTTTTGCATGCTGAGAGGCTTGAGCTTACACATCCTACAACGGGCGAGAGAATGACCTTTAACGCTCCGTTACCTGATTATTTTGACACGGTGTTGAGGCAGTTAGATAAGAAAAACAAATAAAATTAAACGCGAGCAAAGGTTGTTCGCGTTTTTTTGTGTCCGAAAATTTGCATATTTTTTAAAAAGTTGTATAAAAACAGTAGAAAGTTATGCGAGGATTTGTTATAATAATAGATAACAAAAAATTTATAAGAGGTTAGACTATTTACAGGCTAAAGCTTCTTGCGGTGATTCAATTAAATGGAAGATATCGGTAAACTCAGCGTAAGACAACTTAATTATTTGACCGAAAAGTATCTTGAGGACGGCCAATTGCAGGCAGACAAGGATCTTACGGTAGCCTTGGTAAGGCGCAACCCCGAAATTGTTCAGTATGCAAACGACAGCTTGAAAAAAGACGTAGACGTCGCGTTGGCGTGCGTTAAGTCAAACGGACGAGCTCTTAGATTTCTACATAGCGAAATGCAAGAAAACGAAGAGGTGGTTTTGTGTGCCGTTGAAAATTTTTGCGCAAGCTTTGCATTTGCAAGGGGTGAGGCAAGAAAGAGCAAAAGGGTTGCTCTTGCAATAGCAAGGCGTGGCGGTGATACGATAGGTATGCTGAGCGAAGAGCTTTTGGACGACGAGGAGATAGCAAGGGCAGCGGTAGAGAGGAATCCCAAGGCACTTAGATATTTTTCCGAGAGAATACGCTCCTTAGAGGATATCGTGCTGACGGCGGTAAACAAGGATCGTACTGCTATAATTTTTGCTTCCGACAGCGCGTTTAAAAGCAGAAGAGTGTTTGAAAAGGCAGTAGGCACGTTAAACGGCAAAATAAGAATTACAGCCCTTACAAACGCAACTCCCTTAGGTGTGTTTGAGCAGATTGCAAAGAGGGGGCTTAAATTTGCTTTTGCAGGGCAAAGCATAGACCTTTTGACCTTAGACAGAGATAAGGCTTTACTTTGTCTTAGCTGTGGCGAGGGAGCAGTAGTAAATAAGGCTGAGCTTTTAAGAAAATACGTCCTTTTACAGGACGTGGAAATTGTAACGCTTCTTCTTGAAAAGTGCAAATTTTCGCATAAGGCAATTTTAGCTGAAATAAAATTTGCATCCGAAAACAGAAGGATAAGGGTTTTGCCGATACTATTAAAGGCAACGCACGGAGCAGGTGCTAAAGAGGTTGACGCAAAAACCGAAAGGATATATCTTTTAAGGTCACTAAGAAGAAAATCTCCAACGGCAATAGCCAGATTTAAAGAAAACTTAAGTAAATATATAAACGACGAGGAGCTTGTAACGTCGGTTGCGGTTGCAGACGGCAGTATACTTAAAAATCTTGTCGGTACCGACTATTTAAAGAAAGAGGACTTTGTTACGGCTTGTTTAAAAAGCTACGTAGTAAAGCTTAGCGACGGTGCGCTGTTAAACGGCATAAAGATTGATTTAACAGAGGAGCAGGCATTGCTCGCTTGCAAGCGCGACGGAAGAAACTACTATTATTTAGACGAGAAGTTTAAGCAAATTAAGAAAATAGCAGCAGCTGCCGTCAGCTCTTCAGAAGAGGTCTACGATATTCTCAGCGAGGAGCTGAAGCAGGATGCTGACATCATAAGGGAGAAGAGATTATGGATAAGATAGAGCAGCTCTTCAACGAAATTTTAGATCACTCCTTAAAGGAGCTCAGCTCCGAGCTTGTCTATCTTTCGTATCCCCTTGGATTAATGAAGTTTGAAAGGGCTGAAGCAAACTGCAAGGCTCAGACAAACGGCAAAACCGTTTATCTTAGCGGTGACGAAATTGTAAAGGGCGTAGCAGAAAAGGGTGTCAAGGACGTATACACCGTAATATTGCATACGCTTATGCACACTCTGTTTTTGCATCCGTTTAAACGGGTGGAGGACGTTGTCCGATATGATTTTGCAACTGACGTAGCAGTAGGGTACGTTCTTGACGATCTGGATTGTTTCAGTGGCGAAAGAAGAGATAAGGATATAAGAAAATCGCTATATAAGTCGATTATCGACCGATTTGGCAGTATAAATGACGAGCTTTGCCTTGAGTACTGCAAGGGGCTTGAGACAGAGCAAATTGAAAAACTGCACGCGTCGTTTAAGGTCTGCAGTCACGGGCTTTGGGCGCATAGGCAAGCGTGTGACGGCGGTGAGGACTCGGCTGACGGAATAAACGTGGCGTTCGGTGGCTTAACGGATGACGATATAGAAGGGCTTAAATCGGAGTGGGGTGCTGTTGCGAGAAACCTGATACCGCAAATAGGCAAGCTTAACCCATGCCTTAAAAGAATAATATCGGTAAGCGTTGGCGAAGAAAAAAATTACAAATCCTTTTTAAAGGCATTTTTAAGAAGACGCGAAAAAATTTACTCCAGCGACGATGAGTTTGATTATATATATTATTGCTTGGGCTTACAGCTTTACAAAAACGTGCCCTTGGTTGAGCATCTTGAGTATAGCGACAGAAGAGATTATTCGGACGTTGCGATTGCAATAGACACCTCGGGAAGCACTGACGGCGAGCCGGTAAAGAGGCTTTTGAAAGAAACCTTTGCGATAATAAAAAGCATGGAAACGGAGTCTAAAAAATTCAGGCTCAGAATTATTCAGTGCGACTTAAAAATTCACCGAGAGGACGTTATAACATCTTCTGAGGAATTCGCGGCTATGCTCACCGATTACCGCTTGGACGGTGGCGGAGGTACGGATTTTAGACCGGTATTTGAGTATCTTACCCATCTTAAAAGAGGGGGAGAAAAGATTGAAGGGCTGATATATATGACAGATGGCGTCGGTATATATCCAAGAGAGGTGCCACCGTATAAAACGTGCTTTGTCATTTTAGGTGAAAACGAGGGAGTAAGTATCCCACACTTTGCTTACAGAATTAATATAGAGGAATAGTTATGAATATTTTAGAGGCTAAAAACGAAATAAAATCTGCAATAAGAATTTATCTTGAGAAGGATGAAAACGGCGATTACGTAATACCCGAGGAAAGACAGCGCCCCGTCTTTTTAATAGGCGCACCCGGTATAGGAAAAACGGCTATTATGAGCAAGATTGCCGACGAGCTTAAAATAGGCTATATAGGCTATACGATAACTCACCATACCCGTCAGTCGGCAATAGGGCTTCCGTTTATTGCCCAGAAGGAGTATGGAGGAAGAACGTATTCCGTTACCGAATATACTATGAGCGAAATAGTTGCCTCCGTCTACGAGGCTATCGAAAAGCAGGGCAAAAAAGAGGGAATACTTTTTATCGACGAGATAAACTGTGTTTCGGAAACGCTTGCACCTGCAATGCTCGAGCTTTTGCAAAGAAAGAAATTCGGCCCTCATAAAATTCCCGACGGATGGATTTTGACGGCGGCGGGCAATCCCGAGGAATATAACAAGTCTGTAAACGAGCTTGATATGGTTACGCTTGACCGTGTAAAAAAGATTGTGGTAGAGCCTGATTACGATGCATTCAAAACCTATGCATACAACAGCGGTATTCACGATTCGGTAATATCCTTTTTATCTCTTCACAACGAATATTTGTTCAAGGCGGAGAGGTCTGCAAACGGCTTTTACTTTGTAACGCCAAGAGGCTGGGAGGATTTATCCACCGCTATCAGAGAGTATGAAAGGCTTTCAATTTCGGTCACCGAGCAATTTGTTTCTCAATACGTTCAGCACCCTCAGGCTGCAGCGGAATATATAAGGTTTTATAAAATATACAACCGTTTTGAAGAGCTTAAAAGCGGTGAAAGAATAGAGAACGGAGAGGTAGAAAGGACCGATCTTAGCAGAGATAACTTTGAGGTTAGATACGCCTTAGCGGAAATTTTAAGAGCTAAAGCGGTAAAGATTGCCGAAAAGGCATCGGAAAAGTTAGAGGCTGTAGAGTATATGGACGGGGTTATTGTAAAATCTCAAAAGGACGCTAAAATTCTTTTGAGCGAAACGGAGACCCTTATAAAAAATCTAAACTCAAACAAGTGGAACAGATACAAAAAGTCTGCTTATAAGCCGATTATTGACATTTTTGAGGGTTCGGATTGTCAAAAGGCAGGTGAGGAATATAAAAGGGAATGCCTTGCATACGCAGAAAGGGCTTTAGTCAAAATATCAAATGTTTTGAGCTTTGGTGAAAAATCGCTCGGACGTAGTCAGGAGTTTGTTGCTCTTACCTCGGGTATGATTGCAAACGAGAGCTTTATCTCGCTTATAACGAGGGTCGGCTTTGAGGATATCTATAAATATTTTGACGGAGTTGACACATCCAAGGCTAACGAGCTGAAGGAAAGGGCAAAAAGGCTCGTAAAGGGTTGACAGATAGATGAAGAAGATTTTTTCATATTTTTCGGCGTACAAAAAAGAGTGCTTTTTAGCTCCTCTTTTAAAGCTTGCCGAAGCACTGATGGAATTGTTTATTCCGATTTTGGTAGCTGATATTATAGATAGAGGAATAAACGGTGCAAGCAGCAGCGTGATAATAACAGACGTTTTAATAATGATAGGACTCGGCGCGTTAGGCCTTACGTTTTCTGTCTGCGGTCAGTATTTTTCGGCAAAGGCGGCAGTAGGGTATTCCTCTGATTTGAGAAGTGCGCTGTATAAAAAGATTGTTGGCTTGCCACTTGCAAAAACCGACGAGGTTGGCACGTCACGTATGATAACTGCCATGACCAGTGATATAGGCAAGGTGCAAAGCGGTGTAAACCTTGCGCTAAGACTTCTTCTCCGTTCGCCGTTCGTGGTTATCGGAGCGTTTATAGCTGCGCTTATTATAAACGTAAAAATTGCACTTATTTTCGGTGTGACGATACTTATGCTTGCGCTTACGGTAGCAGTTATAATGATGCTTACGATGCCAAAGTTTTCTAAATCTCAGGGAATGCTCGACGGCGCTACTTTGGTAGCGAGAGAGAACTTAACGGGCGTCAGAGTAATAAGGGCGTTTGGCGTTGAAGACGCAGAGATTGAGGACTACAGAAAAAGAATAAATGCTCTTGAAAAATTTCAAAATTCAACGGGCAAAATATCCTCGCTTTTAAACCCGCTTACCTTTTGCATGGTAAACTTAGCCATAGTTGCCTTGCTGTACTTTGGCGGTGTAAAGGTCAGCCTCGGAATACTCACTCAAGGTGCGATAATCGCCTTATACGACTATTTATCGCAAATTTTAATCGAGCTTGTCAAGTTCGCAAACCTGGTTGTCAGCATATCTAAGGCAATTGCCTCGGGTAAGAGAATCAGTAAAACTCTCGAAATTGAGGAAGAAGAAAATTCTCCTAAGGAAGATGAGAGCAGTCAACCCTTTATAAGGTTTAAAAACGTGTGCGCGTCCTATGGGGGAGGCGAGGTTTTAACGGATATAAACGTATCTGTAGAAAAAGGACAAACGGTAGGTATTATAGGCGGTACGGGTAGCGGTAAGTCAACTCTCGTCAACCTTCTTGCAGGGCTTTACACTGCAAAAAGCGGTGCTGTATACGTTGACGGAAGGGATATTTCCGGCTTTAGCGATAGTGAAAAAAGAAGGTACGTTGCAATAGCCTTGCAAAGACCTGTGCTGTTTAAGGGCACAGTAAAAAGCAATCTTTTGATGGGCAGGCAGGGCGCTACCGACGAGGAAATGCTTCAAGCTGTAAGGATAGCCCAAGCTGATGACGTGTTAATGGCAAAGGAAAAGGGCTTGGATTCTTCAGTAGAGCAGGGTGGAAGAAATTTTTCGGGCGGACAGCGCCAAAGACTTTCGCTTGCAAGGGCAATAGTTGCAAAGCCCGAAATACTCGTGTTGGACGACTCCTCGTCTGCGCTTGATTACGTCACCGACTTAAATTTGCGGAGGGCTTTAAAAAATCAGGACCTTAATCAAACGCTGATTATAGTTTCTCAGCGCACCGCATCGGTAAAGGACGCGGACAAAATTATCGTTTTAGAGGATGGAGAAATCGTCGGTGTGGGCACGCACGGTGAGTTATATGAAACGTGCGAGACATACCGGGAGATAGAGGACTCCCAAAGCAAGGGAGGTGGCGTATGAAAAAGGGAATTTTGAAAAGACTTTGGAAATACGTTGGTAAATACCGCCTTGCTTTTATACTTTCTATTTTAACTGCCGGTATATACGTCGTGCTTCAGCTTTATCTGCCAATACTTTTCGGCAGGGCTACAGACCTTATAATCGGCAAGGATAACGTAGACCTAAACGGTGTGCTGAAAATAGGCATAAGTGTGGCTATATGCGTCTTAATTGCAGGTTTAATGCAATGGCTGACCGAGTTTTTATGCACCGTAATTTCAAACGGTGTGGTAAAAAGACTAAGAGAGGACACCTTTAAAAAGCTACAAAGGGTACCCTTATCTTATATAGATAAAAGGCCGGTCGGCGACCTCTTAGGCGTTGAAATCGGCGATGCGGACAAGCTTGCAGACGGCTTACTCTTAGGTTTTTCCAAGCTGTTTACGGGTGTTTTGACCATCGTAGGTACGCTTGTGTTTATGGTGATGATGAATCCCATTATTGCGGGAGTCGTCGCTTTTATTACCCCCGTTTCGCTATTTACCGCAAAATTTATTACCGGCAAGACGTACAAATTTTTTAAAGGTCAGTCGGAAATATCCGGCAAGCAAACTGCCATGATAGAGGAAACTCTTGGCAACTTGTCTACCGTTAAGGCTTACTCGCAAGAGAATAGCTTTGTTCAAAGCTTTGACGAGGTAAATGCAGAGTATAAAAAGACCTCATTTAAAGCGGTATTCTTTTCTTCGCTAACAAATCCTACAACAAGATTTGTAAACTCCTTGGTTTATTCCTCGGTTGCACTTTTGGGCGCGTTGCTTGCGCTAAACGGCAGTGGCGGAATATTTTCAGTTACCGCAGGCTCGATCTTAGCACTTCTCAGCTATGCAAACAGATATACAAAGCCGTTTAACGAGATTTCTTCGGTTATGACCGAGCTGTCCGGTGCGACGGCTTGCGCTTCAAGAATGTTTGACGTAATTGACAGTAAAGAGGAGGAATGTTCAGTTGTTCAGGGCTTTGGCGGTCAGGTAAAAGGCAATGTAGACATTAAAAACGTAGATTTTTCATATCAGGCGGATAAGCCGCTGATTAAGGATTTTAACTTAGGCGTAAAAGGCGGTCAAAAGATTGCCATAGTAGGACCTACAGGATGCGGAAAAACCACGTTAATCAACCTATTGATGAGGTTTTACGAGGTAAACGAGGGTAAAATAGCGGTTGACGGAAGGGATATAACAGAGCTGTCAAGAAAGGAGCTGAGAACATCTTACGGTATGGTTTTGCAGGATACCTGGATAAGAAAGGCAAGCGTTGCAGACAATATCAGCATTGGCAAAAAGCAAGCCACGAGGGATGAGATTGTTGCTGCGGCTAAACGCTCGCACGCCCACGGATTTATAAAAAGATTGCCACAGGGCTACGACACGGTTATAGATGATAGCTCCCTTTCGCAAGGTCAAAAACAGCTTATTTGTATTGCAAGGGTTATGCTTTGTTTGCCCCCTATGCTTATTTTAGACGAGGCGACCTCGTCTATCGATACGAGAACTGAGCTGAAAATACAAAGTGCCTTTAACGAGCTTACAAAGGGTAAAACCTCTTTCATAGTTGCCCACAGACTGTCAACTATAAAAAACGCAGATAAAATACTCGTTATGAAGGACGGAAACGTGATTGAGCAAGGCTCGCACAGCGAGCTTTTGGCAAGCAAAGGCTTTTATTACACCATGTATAACAGTCAGTTTGAAAGTTGACAAAAATGCGACGCGTAAAATGGCGCAGCATTTTTATATATAAAGTCAGTAGTAACTACAAAAACTTGACAAAATGCAATTAAATGTGGTAGCATAAAGAAAAAGGGGTTATTCTATGCCTGTTGAAAACGTAAAAAAAGTAGCTGTTAAAAACTCAAATCTTACACTTCGCGTAGCCGAAGGTCACTTTGCAACCAGCCACAGCCATATAAATTACTATATAGACGTTACAATGCAAAAAACCAGACTTTCCGAGGCAAAGGCAATAGCATCTGCGTTGGTGTCTTATTACAGAGCAAACACTATGGTTGATACCGTTTTATGCTTGGACGGTATGCAGGTTGTAGGTACATGTCTTGCAGACGAGCTTACAAAAGGCGGATTTATGAGTGTAAACGCCCACAATACCGTTTACGTTATAACTCCGGAGCATACCTCGGGCAGTCAGCTTTTACTCAGAGATAACATAATCCCCGCGGTAAAGGGCAAAAACGTTCTTATTCTTGCCGCATCTGTTACTACGGGATATACTGCGGGCGCGGCAATAGAGGCTGTAAAGTATTACGGCGGCAGCGTTGCAGGCGTAAGTGCAATTTTTGCTACGGTAGACGATTGCTTGGGCTATGAGGTGCATTCTGTTTTCGACCCAAACGACTTAAAGGAATACGCAAGCTATCCCGCGCATCAATGTCCGATGTGCCGTCAAGGCAGAAAGATAGATGCCTTGGTTAACAGTCACGGCTATTCCAAGCTGTAAGCTTTAGCTTGAATGCCGTATATTTTGCCGACTTTTAAGATCAGCACAGTTGGCAGATTATAAAGCTTTATTACTTATAAAAAGAACCCAGCTAAGGGTGATGTTCTTAGCGGAGAAATTTGAAAATACAGCTAAGTGCGAGCATCGCATTTGACTGGTCAAACGCAGATTTGGGCTAAGCCCAAACCCTTATTACAAACAGAAAGAGCAAACACGCAAGACAAAAAATCTTGTATGTTTGCTCTTATTTCTGTCAGTGAAGTTTTTGCTGTCGCAAAAGTGAAGTTGTACCGCGAACCCCCAAAGCTCATGCTTCGCTTCGGGGAATCCTGTTTCAGTGAAGTTTGTGCTATGCACAAGTGAAGTTAAGTTTGCCCATGAACTTCGCCGTTAGGCGAAACTTCACTCACGAAGTGAACTTCACTATCGAAGATAACTTCTCTTGCCCGCAAGGGCAAACTTAGTTATGCGTGTTCTCCGTTAAGGATAACACGCATATGCCGGGGGTATTTTTTATTTTCTGTTTATATCATTTTTAATTCTATCGGAAGCGGACCGCATTCAATTACCGTAGCTATTATTTTAGCATCTTGAGCTGTGCCGATATTGACGATGTGGTAATTTAAACTGTCAATTTTACCGAACACGTAAGGCTTTGAAAGCAGAAAGTCGCCAAGGTAGATGTAGAGCCTGCAATCCTCGTAAGAGGCTACTTTTTCAGTGAGCGATGCAAATGTTTTTTGACTCTCAGCCGTAAATTCCAAAACGACGATAGGATTACCGTCCTGGTCTTCTCCTGCTTTTGCGTGTTTGATACTGCCATTAGTTAATAAGGTGGTGTTGTCGTAAGCTCTGAAGGTAAGTTCGCTCTGTGAAAAAAGATACGAAAGTGCCGTTTCACTGCAGAGGTCCTTTGGCAGCTCTGCTGTAATTTCACGGCCAGCTACGGATATTTTGTATTGGTTATCCTTAAGACCGAGATGCTTAAGCCTTTCGCGGAGCTTGTCTGCAGCATCCGCAAGCTCGCCGTCGCTAACGTCCTCACACGGTGTTAATTTGTAAGACTCAGAGTCTGTTAAATCCGCGCTTGTAAAATCTCCGCTTCTTTGCGTCGTGCACGAAGCCGAGCAGACACAGCAGATAACGGTCAATATGAATATAAGTGCAATCTTTAATTTTTTAATCATATCATTCTCCTTTGTGTGCTATGATAGCACTAAAATAAGCTGTTGTCAACATATAAAGAATAAAAAGTAGAGAATTCAAGTGTTTAAATTTAAAAAATTTATTTTATATATAAAATATATAATTGACAATGAGAATTAGTTTTGGTATAATAATAAAAATCAGTTTTAAAGTTTTAACTTTAAGGAGAACGGATGAAGACAATTAAGGATATGATTACCGTTAATAGACAAAGCTCTTTGGGGGCTCTCAGCTCCTTTGAGGGTTTTTCTTTTGATTTCGGCGCATTGTCCTCTAAAATTGATAATTTATGTATTTTTCCCGGTTTTTGCGACGTGCACGTGCATTTTCGTGAGCCGGGCTTTTTTTATAAAGAGAGTATAGAAACGGGCTCAAGTGCATCGGCAAGGGGCGGTTATACTGCTGTTTGTACAATGCCAAACCTAAACCCGGTGCCGGATAGCGCAGAGCATATTTCAGAGCAAACGAAAATAATAGAGAAGACCTCTTGCATACACGTTTATCCGTACGGTTCTATCACGGTAGGGCAAAAGGGAGAGGAGCTTGCCGATATGGAAGGTATGAAGGATATCGCAATAGCCTTTTCGGATGACGGACGCGGGGTGCAGTCGGATGAAATGATGAAAAAGGCTATGCTAAAAGCAAAATCTCTCGGCAAAATGATTGTTGCCCATTGCGAAGTAAATTCTCTTTTAAGGGGTGGATATATTCACGACGGAGAGTATGCTAAGGCTCACGGGCATAGGGGTATCTGTTCGGCAAGCGAATACGAGCAAATTGCAAGGGATTTAGAGCTTGTTAAAAAGACGGGTGTTTCTTATCACGTTTGTCATATTTCCGCAAAGGAAAGCGTCGAGCTTATAAGAAAGGCGAAAAAAGAGGGGCTTGACGTTTCTTGCGAAACTGCTCCGCATTACCTCGTTATGGACGATAGCGATTTGCAAGAGGACGGCAGGTTTAAAATGAACCCACCGCTCCGTGGCAGGGAGGATAAGCTTGCTTTAATCGAGGGCATCAAGGACGGTACCATAGAAATGATTGCAACCGACCACGCACCGCATTCTAAAGAGGAAAAGTCAAAAGGGCTTCAAAGCAGTGCGTTTGGCATAGTAGGTATAGAAACGGCGTTTCCGGTATGCTATACGAGGCTTGTAAAAACAGGCATAATAACCTTGGAAAAGTTAATAGATTTACTTGCCATAAACCCAAGAAAGAGATTCAATATACCTCTTGGCAAGGATTTTTCGGTATGGAATTTAAATGAGGAATTCACAGTAAACCCCGAGGAGTTTTTATCAAAGGGCAGAGCGACGCCCTTTGAGGGGCAAAGGCTTTTCGGCGTAAACCTTTTAACCGTTTGCGACGGAAGGATAGTTTATAAAAGACAATAATTTTACGGATATAAATTTGGAGGAATACACATGGCAAAGAGAACAGACTTAAAAAAGATTTTAATTATCGGCTCGGGTCCTATCGTAATAGGTCAGGCAGCAGAGTTTGACTATGCGGGCACACAGGCGTGCCTTGCTCTTAAGGAGGAGGGCTACGAGGTTGTACTCGTAAACTCAAATCCCGCTACGATAATGACCGATACGACCATTGCGGACAAGGTATATATGGAGCCGTTGACACTTGAATATATAGCAAAAATTCTCCGCTACGAAAGACCTGACGCTATCGTGCCGGGTATCGGCGGACAGACCGGTCTTAACCTTGCAATGCAGCTTGAAAAGAAGGGTGTGTTAAAAGAGTGCAGGGTTGAGCTTTTGGGTACCAGCAGTGAAAGTATTGAAAGGGCTGAAGATAGAGAGATGTTTAAAGAGCTTTGCCAATCTATCGGCGAGCCTACTATTCCTTCCGAAATTACGTATAGCTTAGAAGAGGCTAAAGAGGCTGCCAAAAGAATAGGCTACCCCGTAGTTCTTCGCCCTGCGTTTACCCTTGGCGGAACGGGCGGTGGCTTTGCTTATAACGAAAAAGAGCTTATCGAAATAGGTCTTAACGCATTTAAGCTTTCTCCCGTGCATCAGGTTCTTATTGAAAAGAGCGTAAAGGGCTATAAGGAGATAGAATTCGAGGTTATGCGTGACGGTGCAGATAAGGCAATCACAATCTGCGGTATGGAAAACGTTGACCCGGTTGGCGTACATACGGGCGACTCAGTAGTAGTTGCTCCTATCCTTTCCTTAAGCGATAAGGATTTAAAGATGCTCAACGACAGCGCAATCAAGATTATAAGAGAGCTTAAAATCGAGGGTGGCTGTAACGTTCAGTTTGCGCTTAATCCAACCACGAGTGAATATTACCTCATAGAGGTAAACCCAAGAGTTTCGCGTTCGTCGGCTCTCGCATCCAAGGCGAGTGGATATCCTATCGCAAGAGTTACTGCAAAGATAGCCGTCGGTATGACCTTAGACGAAATTCAGGTTGCGGGCACTACCGCAGATCACGAGCCAAGGCTTGATTATATCGTTGCTAAATTCCCAAGATTCCCATTTGACAAATTTACGTCTGCATCCAATCAGCTCGGCACTCAGATGAAGGCAACGGGTGAGGTTATGGGTATAGGCTCTACGCTTGACGAGTGTATGCTTAAGTCTGTTCGTTCACTTGAAATTGGCGTAAACCACTTGTATCTTGCTAAATTTGACAGCTACACCGACGGTGAGCTTTTAGAGTATCTCAAAGAGTTTAAGTCGGATAATATATTTGCGGTAACCGAGCTTTTAAGAAGGGGAGTGTCTATCCAAAAGCTCCACGAGGTTACTAAAATTACAGAACTTTTCTTAGAGTGCTTTAAGCGCATCGTTGATATGGAAAATATCTTAAAAGAAAAGAAGGGCGATATAACGGCACTTCATTCAGCAAAGAAGCTTGGCTTTTCAGACCCGTTCATTGCTAAGCTTTGGGGTGTAAAGGAAATTGATATTTATAATTTAAGAAGAGAAAACGGTATCAAACCGATATTCAAAATGGTAGACACTCTCTACAGCGGTGCTTACATACCTTATTTCTATTCTTCGTATATCGGCGAAAACGCATCTATACTTACGGATAAACAAAAAGCCGTAGTATTAGGTGCAGGTCCTATAAGAATAGGTCAAGGCGTAGAATTCGACTATTCTACCGTACACTCTGTTCAAACTATCAAAAAGTCGGGCTATGAGGCGATTATTATAAATAATAATCCCGAAACGGTTTCTACAGACTACACCACGGCAGACAAGCTTTACTTTGAGCCTTTAACGCCGGAGGACGTTATGAACATCGTCGAATTTGAAAAGCCGGAGGGTGTAATTGCATCGCTTGGCGGTCAAACGGCAATCAATCTGGCAGAGCCACTTATGAACAGAGGTGTAAAAATTATCGGCACGGATTGCGATGCTATAGATAAAGCTGAAAACCGTGACAGATTTGAAAAGCTTTTAAAAGATCTCGGTATACCTCAACCCGAGGGAAGAGCTGTTACAAAGATTGAAGACGGTGTTGCTGCCGCAGCAAAAATCGGTTACCCCGTGCTCGTCAGACCAAGCTTTGTTTTGGGCGGAAGAGCAATGCAAATCGTTTCAAACGAAGAACAGCTTCGCCACTACCTTAAAACAGCCGTTGAAATAGACGAGGACAAGCCGGTTTTGGTTGATAAATACATTATCGGTAAAGAGGTTGAAATAGATGCTATTTGCGACGGAAGGGACGTTTTTGTTCCGGGTATTATGGAGCTCGTTGAAAGAACGGGTATTCACTCGGGCGACTCTATAAGCGTGTATCCAACCTTCAGTATCTCAAATAAGGTAAAGGGTATAATTTTGCAATACGCTAAAAAGCTTGGCGTAGGCATTGGTATAAAAGGCCTTTATAACATTCAGTTTATCGTAGATAAAGACGAAAAGGTATTTATAATCGAGGTTAACCCACGTTCTTCAAGAACGGTTCCGTTCCTTTCAAAAGCAACGGGCTACAGCTTGGCTGATATAGCTACCGAAGTTATTATGGGTAAGACCTTAAAAGAGCAGGGTATATTTGATATCTATCCCGAAGAAAAGCAGAGATGGTACGTAAAGGTTCCCGTATTCTCGTTCAATAAGATAAGGGGACTAGATGCATATCTTTCGCCCGAAATGAAATCGACAGGCGAAGCAATCGGTTACGACGACAAGCTTAACCGTGCGCTTTATAAAGCATTACAGGCATCGGGCATGCACCTTCAAAATTACGGAACGGTATTTGCAACCATTGCAGATAAGGATAAGGAAGAAGCTCTTCCTTTAATTCGCAGATTCTACAATCTCGGCTTCAATATCGAGGCTACCGCAGGTACTGCAAAATTCCTCAAGGAAAACGGAATAAGAACGCACGTTCTCAAAAAGATTGAAGAGAGCGATGAGATATTCGATTCTATCCGTCAAGGTCACATTGCATACGTTATCAATACCAGCAACGTAGGCTCGCCTTCGTCTGCATCAGACGGATATCAAATAAGAAAATATGCAACCGAATCAAACGTAACCATCTTCACGTCGCTTGATACAGTACAGGTTCTTCTCGATGTTTTAGAGGAAACGACGCTTTGTATTTCTACTATAGATTCTTAATGACGGTGAAAAATGAAACAGATAATTTTTGAAATTTCGGCAACTCGCCGTCTTACCGAAACCGTGTTTGAAATGAAATTGAAAGGCGACGTTTCGGGTATTAAGTGCGGTCAGTTTGTCAATCTTTTAATAGACGGATTATATCTTCGCCGTCCTATTTCGGTATGCGATTTGGCAGGCGACGAGCTTACTCTGGTTTACAAGGTAGTAGGTAAAGGCACTGCAAAAATGTCCGAAATGCAAGTAGGACAAAAGATTGATATTTTAACCGAGCTCGGCAACGGCTACGACCTTTCAACAAGTGGAGATAACCCCTTACTTATCGGTGGTGGTGTTGGTGTTCCCCCTATGTATTTGTGCGCTAAACGACTTATAGAGGGGGGTAAGCGCGTTTCGGTCATTCTTGGTTTTAACACTAAAGAAGAGGTTTTTTACGAAGAAGAGTTTAAAAAGCTCGGTGCGGACGTTACCGTAACTACGGTAGACGGCTCGTACGGTGTAAAGGGCTTTGTAACTAACGCAATGCAAGGAAAAGACTACACGTATTTCTATACGTGCGGTCCAGAGCCTATGCTTAAAGCTGTTTACAACGCAAGTAAAACTAGCGGACAGTTTAGCTTTGAAGAAAGAATGGGCTGTGGCTTTGGCGCTTGTATGGGCTGTTCGTGCAAAACGTTATACGGCAACAAGAGAATATGTAAAGACGGCCCCGTGCTTTGCAAGGAGGAAATTATATGGGAGAAATGAAAATAAACCTTTGTGGCATAGAAATTGACAACCCCATAATTCCTGCAAGTGGAACGTTTGGCTACGGCTATGAATTTGCAGAGTTTTACGATATAAACTGCCTGGGCACCTTCTCTTTTAAGGGAACGACTAAAGACGCGCGCTTTGGTAACCCCACACCGAGAATTGCAGAGTGCTACGCAGGTATGATAAATGCAGTTGGACTACAAAATCCGGGCGTTGACAAGGTTATCTCCGAGGAGCTTCCAAGGCTTAAAAAATGCTTCAATAAAAAGGTAATGGCAAACGTAGGCGGTTTTTCTGTTGAGGAATACGTGCATACTGCAAGCCTTTTAGATAAAGAGGAGCAGGTTGGTTGGCTTGAAATAAACATAAGCTGTCCCAACGTGCACGCGGGCGGTGTAAACTTCGGTTCGTCTGAAAAAGGCGCTTACGAAATTATAAATGCAGTTAAAAAGTCGGTCAATAAGCCCGTTATCGCAAAACTTTCGCCCAACGTAACGGATATTACGGCGATTGCAAGGGCAGTAGAGGATGCAGGCGCAGACGGTGTAAGTCTTATAAATACTCTCCTTGGCATGAGAATTGATTTAAGGACGAGAAAGCCCGTTATAGCAAATAAGATGGGTGGTTTTTCAGGCCCTGCAATTTTCCCAGTAGCAGTACGTATGGTTTATCAAGTAGCAAACGCTGTTAAAATTCCCGTAATCGGTATGGGTGGCGTTTCTACTGCAGAGGACGTAATAGAAATGATGCTTGCAGGTGCAACGGCAGTAGAGGTTGGCGCTGCAAATCTTGTAAATCCTTACGCTTGTAAGCAAATCATTGAAGATTTGCCGGGCGTTATGGCAAAATATAAAATAGAAAAATTAAGCGACGTTATAGGAGGCGTTAAATAATGGGTAAAGACGTTATCATCGCTTGCGATTTTGACAGCAAGCAAAAAACTTTGGCTTTTTTAGACAAGTTTACAGGCAGAAAGCCGTTTGTTAAAATCGGCATGGAGCTTTTTTATGCAGAGGGTCCGTCTATCGTCAGAGAGATTAAGGCAAGAGGGCACAAAATATTCCTTGACCTTAAGCTTCACGATATTCCTAACACAGTAAAAAAATCAATGGCAGTTCTTTCCCATCTTGACGTTGACATGACTAACCTTCACGCAGGCGGAACTGTACGCATGATGCAGGCTGCAATCGAGGGACTCACCCGTGAAGACGGCACCCGTCCTCTTTTGATAGCGGTAACACAGCTTACCTCAACCGATGAAGAAAGCATGAGAAACGATTTATTGATAGAAAAGCCTATTGACGAGGTTGTAATGCACTATGCGGAAAATGCTAAAATCGCAGGGCTTGACGGAGTTGTTTGCTCGCCTCTTGAGGCAGGCAAGGTGCACGGAAGATGCGGTGAAAAATTCTTGACGGTAACACCGGGCGTAAGATTTGCAGACGGTGACGTAGGCGACCAGAAGCGCGTTATGACCCCTGCCGAGGCAAAGAGAATAGGCTCGGACTACATAGTAGTCGGCCGTCCTATTACTGCAGCAGAGGATCCCGTTGCTGCGTATGAAAGATGCGTAGCTGAATTTATCGGCTAAAGGCTCGCTGAGTTTGTATTGAAAACATAGGAGTATGAAATATGGAAAGCTATAAGAGAGAGTTTATACAGTTTTTACAAAATGCAGGCGTATTAAAATTTGGCGATTTCACGGCTAAAAGCGGAAGAAAAATCCCTTATTTTATTAACGCAGGCGAAATTAAAACAGGCGAAAACATTGCAAAGCTCGGCGAATTTTACGCAAAGAGCTACTTAGATAAAATGGGCGAAAAGAAAGCAGTTTTATACGGCCCCGCATACAAGGGTATTTCCATTGCTGTTTCTGCATCTATCGCTCTTTCTAAGTGTGGACTTAACGTTCCGTTCTTCTTTAACAGAAAAGAGGCAAAAGACCACGGTGAGGGTGGAGTATTCGTTGGCTACAAGCCCACGGCAGGCGAAGAAGTAGTTATCGTTGAAGACGTTATAACCGCAGGTACTGCTATACGTGAAACAATGGAAATTATGAAGGGCTTAGAGGGTGTAAAGGTTGCTGCAACTTTCGTTATGGTAGACCGTAAAGAAAAAGGTCAAGGCGAAAAGGGTGCAATGGCAGAAATCGGCGAAGAATTCGGTTTCCCCGTATATTCGGTAGTTGACGTATACGATATTATCGAGTATTTAGAAGAAGACCCTGCAAACGAAGAAAACGTTGCAAGAATTAAAAAGTATCTTGAAGTGTACGGAGCAAAGGCTTAATATGAAAAGAAGTGTAATCGATACCGTTGATTTGACCGTTGAAGAGCTTGACGGGATTATTCAAACGGCTTGTGACATTATAGACAACCCTAAAAAGTATTCCGAAAAATGCAAGGGCAAAAAGCTTGCAACCCTCTTTTTCGAGCCGTCTACAAGAACAAGGCTTTCCTTTGAGGCTGCAATGCTTGAACTTGGCGGTAGCGTAATAGGCTTTTCAGAGGCTAGTAGCTCCTCCGCTGCAAAGGGAGAAAGCGTTGCCGATACGGCTAAGGTTATAAGTTGTTACGCAGACATAATCGCAATGCGCCACCCCAAAGAGGGCGCGCCTTACGTGGCTGCAAAAAACGCCTCTATTCCTCTTATAAACGCAGGGGACGGAAGCCATTGTCATCCCACTCAAACGCTTGCTGACCTTCTGACTATTTATAGAGAAAAAGGCCGTTTAAACGACTTATCGGTTGGCTTTTGCGGTGATTTAAAGTACGGAAGAACGGTGCATTCACTCATAAACGCGCTTTCAAGATACTCGGGTATTAAAATCGTATTGATTTCTCCCGATGAGCTCAAACTTCCTAAGTACGTTAGAGAGGGTGTAATCGAAAAGAACGGTATGGAATACGTTGAAACGAGAGATTTAGAGGGCTCGCTAGCTAGCCTTGATATTTTATATATGACTCGAATTCAACGCGAGAGATTTTTTGATGCGGACGAATACGAAAGACTTAAAGATAGCTACGTATTAACGGCTGAAAAAATGCAACTTGCAAAAGAAGATACCTGCGTACTCCATCCACTTCCAAGAGTAAATGAAATTAGCGTAAAGGTAGACGACGATAAGAGAGCTTGCTATTTCAAGCAGGTTTTAAACGGTAAGTATATGCGTATGGCTCTTATTTTAACGCTTTTAGAAGACGCCGAAAACGGAGTTTTACCAACTCACGACGAGAGCCACGTTGTAACAAACAAAATAAGATGTGTAAATCCAAGGTGTATAACCTCTGTTGAGCAAGAGCTTGACCATAAATTCGAGCCTACCGACAAAGAGGGCGTATACAAGTGTATCTACTGCGAAAGCGAACATAAAATTTGATTTATAAAGGAAAAGATTAGTGCCTTTACATATTATTAGACAAGATATCACCAAGATAGAATGTGATGCAATCGTCAACGCTGCAAACAACTCTTTGTTAGGTGGAGGTGGTGTCGACGGTGCAATTCATATGGCGGCAGGTAGCGAGCTTTTAGAGGAGTGTAAAACGCTTGGCGGTTGTAAAACAGGCGAGGCTAAAATCACCAAGGGCTATAAACTGCCGTGTAAATACGTTATACATACCGTAGGCCCTATTTGGGAAGGTGGAGCAAACGGCGAAAAAGAACTACTAACGTCTTGTTATAAAAATTCGCTTGATTTAGCTAAACAAAACGGTTGCGAAACCGTTGCTTTTCCGCTTATTTCTTCGGGGGCTTACGGCTATCCAAGGGATAGGGCTTTAAGGGTTGCAGTCAATGCCATAAAAGAATTTTTATTCGATAATGAAATGACTGTTTATCTAGTCGTTTTTGATAAAGCCTCTTACCAAATAAGCAGTATAATTTTTAATAAAGTTCAACGCTACATAGACGATAATTACGTGGATAGACGCGTAAGTATGCAAAAAACGAGGGGATGGCCTGACGTTTGCATGAGTATGTCTATCCATCCTAAATATTTAGAATTAGATGAGAGATGTGAAAAAAGCATTGAGCTTACTCTTGAGTCTATGATAGAACGTATGGACGACAATTTTGCCGTTACCTTGTTAAAGCTTATCGACGTTAAAAATATGACTGACGTAGAGTGCTACAAAAAAGCAAACGTAAGCAAGCAAACTTGGTGGAAGATAATGAACGAAAAAGACTATAAGCCTAGCAAAAACACGGTTATAGCCTTTGCTATTGCGTTAGGACTTACGTTTGCAGAAACTCAAAGTTTGTTGGCAACCGTAGGTTTTACTCTTTCGCACAGTAACAAGTTCGATATAATAATCGAATACTTTTTGAAAAATAGAGTTTACGATATTTTCATAATCAACGAAACCTTGTTTAAATTCGACCAAGTATGCCTTGGCGTGTAAGTAAACCGTTGATTGACCAAAACAAAAAAATAATCCTTTATAATATGGTTGTAAGCTGGTGCTTGCGACCATATTTTTTTTAAGGAGTAACGTTATGGAAAAGAAAAATGTAAAAGACAATTGTTTTTGTGGTGGTATCAAGGAGGAAGAGAACAAGTCGCCAAAGACTACAGAACTCGTATTTATTTTGGATAGAAGTGGTTCTATGGCAGGTATGGAAAAAGATACGATAGGTGGGTTCAATTCTATGATAGAAAAACAAAAAGCGCAAGACGGGGACGTTTACGTTTCAACTGTAACGTTTTCAAATTGTTCAACCGTTTTACACGATAGAGAGAAACTTCAAAGTGTTTTACCACTTACCGAAAATGATTATTGCGTGGGTGGAGGAACAGCCCTTTTAGATGCTGTAGGCGACGCTATAAAACATATACGTAATATACATAAGTATATTAGAAGAGAAGACGTGCCACAAAAAACACTTTTCGTTATCACCACCGACGGAATGGAAAATGCTAGTAGAAAATACACTTTTAGCCAAATAAAAGAAATGATACGTCGCCAAGAAGAAGAGTTCGGTTGGGAGTTTTTGTTCGTTGCTGCAAATATCGACGTCGCTCAAACGGCAGAGAGTATGGGCATAAGAAGAGAGTGCGCTACAAGTTATCGAGTAAAAGAAGATACTACTCTTTTTTACGAAGAAATGAGTGAAACTATTTCTGCATGTAGAGCAGCGGGGACGATAAGAAGAGATTGGGCAGATAAATTAAAAGAAAACTCTAAAAAAGAAGAAAAGTAATTAAAAAACAAAAAGGCGATACAATGAGAAAAGAAACCAAGTTAAAAATACAAAAAATAATTATCGAAATCGCAGGGGTGTGCGCTTTGCTTGGGCTGATATGGAGCCCTGGACGACTTATTTTTCACGATATTCCTGCCATAATAAGAGGGTATGAAAACGTTGCGGTTGAATGGGGTGAAGAAGACGATTATATGGGTATAAATAAAACCGTGGTTACCAAAACGGTAAAAAAGAAGATTACGTTTGGCGAAGCAATGTCTGAAATTGTCGGGAATTTAATAGTTACGTTTGTTTCCGTAGGCTTTTTTCTTTCAACGCCTTCGTATAAAATTGAAGACGATATTGAAGATTAGATAAATAGGCTTAAGATATCCCCAGATTTTATAGTTTTTTTACGGTAAAAATATTACGCTTATTATTTTATAATAAAAATGAAAAATATGTCGTTTCACGCTTGACAACGTTTTAAAAAATATGCTATTATTATATCAACTTAATGGTTTTCTGCGACTGACGGATTACGTGATTAACACGGTGAAACGGAAAACCAAAAGGAGAAATCCTAATAGCCGACCGTCTGGGCGCACTTATTCTATAGAATTAGTGCGCCCTTTTTAAATTCTTATATACTTCGGTATGCGTCGTTTCTGCAAGATAATTTCCGACTGGGATGACCACAAAGGTCTATCCCATCCGTAAATTCCTTGCGAGCCTAGCCTACCTCGCATCTAAGAATTTAAAACTTTAAAGACTTATCTACTTCGCTATCCTGCGTTAACTGTTTCGCTTTCAAAACCTTGGTGACCAGCAAGGTCAACCAAGTCTTCTCAAGCTCACGAGCCTTGGATAGCTCGCATCTAAGAATTTAAAACTTGCTCAATAAGAGTACGGCTAAGCAAGGGTGGAGCGTCACGCTCCTGACCAACAAGGTCTACCAAGTCTTTTCAAGCTCACGAGCCTTGGTGTGCTCGCATCTAATTCTTTAATTTAAAGGCTTATATACTTCGCACACCTGCGTTTACTGTTTCAAAAACCCGACCACAATGACCACAGAGGTCTATTGTGTCCGTCTTTTTTCACGAGCCTTGGTGTGCTCGTATCTAATCCTTTAAATCTCACTTTGTAAGAGTTAGGCTAAATACACGGATGCAACGTCACGTTGCTGACCAACAAGGTCTACCAAGTCTTTTCAAGCTCACGAGCCTTGGCTAGCTCGCATCTAAGAATTTAAAACGCACTTTAAATTGCAGGTATACTAATTATTGCAAATAAATTAAACTTAAAAAAATTTCAACTAGGAGATTTTATCATTATGAAAAAAGTAGGAATCGTAATGGGTAGCGATAGCGACCTTCCAATCGTAGAAAAAGCAATGAGCACTCTTTCTTCGCTTGGTATTCCGTTTGAGGTGCACGTATATTCAGCTCACAGAACACCGGCCGAGGCAGGTGATTTTGCAGCAAACGCTAGAGCTAACGGATTTGGCGCAATTATTGCGGCTGCCGGTATGGCTGCACACCTTGCAGGTGCACTCGCTGCGAGAACTACTTTACCTGTTATAGGTATTCCTTGTAAATCTTCTAATTTAGACGGCGTTGACGCTCTTTTGTCAACCGTTCAAATGCCTACGGGTATCCCCGTAGCGACGGTTGCTATAAACGGGGCTGCTAACGCCGCTTTAATTTGCGCTCAAATCTTTGCTGTAGAAGACGGGGAGCTTGCTAAAAAGCTCGATGCAAAGAGAATTGCAGATGCTCAAAAGGTGCTTGCAAAAGATGCTGAAATTTCAGCAAAATATAACGCTTAACGATAAAAACTCGTTTAGCGTACAAAATCAAAAATAAAAATTTTACAATATAAAGGAGAAACAAAAATGACAAAGACTCTTGTTTACACCGGTAAAACCAAAGACGTATTCGCACTCGATAACGGAAATTACCTTCTTAAATTTAAAGACGATTGCACGGGTAAAGACGGCGTATTTGATCCGGGTGAAAATTCGGTAGGTCTTACCATTGACGGAGTAGGCGACGTAAATCTCCGTATGTCAATCTATTTCTTTGAAAAGGTTAATGCGGCAGGCATTAAAACTCACTACGTAAGCGCTAACCTTGAAGATACTACTATGGAGGTTCTTCCTGCAAAGGCATTCGGTAAAGGTCTTGAAGTAATTTGCCGTCATAAGGCAGTTGGTAGCTTTTACAGAAGATACAGTGATTATATCGAAGAGGGCGCAGACCTTCCCGAATACGTAGAAACTACTTTCAAAAACGACGCTAAGGGCGACCCACTCGTAACTAAAGACGGCTTGGTAGACCTCGGTGTTATGACAGCAGAGCAATACGACGATATCAAGTCTATGACTCAAAAAATCACTCGTATCGTAGCAGACGACCTTAAAGAAAAAGGACTTATTCTTTACGATATTAAGTTTGAGTTCGGTTATGATAAAGACGGCAAGGTAATGCTTATTGACGAAATCGCATCAGGCAATATGAGAGTCTATAAAGACGGTCAGTATATCGACCCGATGACTCTTTCTAAATTATTCTTCGAAAAGCTTTGATTTTATATAGAGGCATACTTAATTACGTAGACTGTTAGGAGGAACAATGGGCGGTTTTTTTGGAATAACCTCTAAAAAAGAATGTCTTGTAGACGTGTTTTTCGGCGTAGACTACCATTCGCATCTCGGCACGAGAAGGGGTGGCTTGGCTGCGTACGACGAAAAAATAGGTCTGCAAAGAAAAATACATAATATAGAAAATTCACCCTTTCGTACTAAGTTTGAAGACGACCTAAACGAGATGAGAGGCTCTGCCGGTATCGGCTGTATAAGTGATACCGATCCTCAGCCTATGCTTATCCGTTCAAGAAGCGGTGCATACGCTATTTCGACAATAGGCATTATAAACAATGCAAGCGAGCTGATAGAAGAGATTTTATCAGACGGCGGACACTTTGACGCAATGACGGCAGGTAGAGTAAACTCAACCGAGCTTGTCGCCGCGCTTATAAACCGTAAAAGCACCTTTGCCGAGGGTATTAAATACGCTCAGGATAAGGTTAAAGGCACGCTTTCTATTTTAATGCTTAAAGAAAACGGGCACCTCGTTGCCGCTAGAGATAAGTTGGGTAGAATACCCATTATAATCGGTAAAGGGGAGGACGGATATAGCGTTACGTTCGAGTCGTTTGCAAATACAAAGTTAGGCTTTACCAACGTGCGTGAGTTAGGACCTGCCGAAATAGTTGAAATTTCGCCCGACGACGGAATAGTTCAGCTTGCTCCACCTCAAAAGGAAATGAGGGTTTGCGCATTTTTGTGGTCTTATTACGGATTCCCAACCTCTACCTACGAGGGAATCAACGTTGAGATAATGAGATATAAAAACGGTGAAATTTTAGCGCAATACGACAAAGAAAAGGGTAGGGCGCAAGATTTAGACTACGTTGGTGGCGTTCCCGATTCGGGCACACCTCACGCGATAGGTTATGCAAATGCAAGCAAAGTTCCTTTCGCAAGACCTTACATTAAATACACTCCTACGTGGGCGCGTAGTTTTACTCCTGCAAATCAGCTTCAGCGCAGTAAAATTGCAAAGATGAAACAAATCCCCGTACACGACCTTATTGCGGATAAAAATTTACTTTTCGTTGACGACTCTATAGTAAGAGGCACTCAGCTTAAAGAAACTGTAGATTTCCTTTATTCGCACGGAGCAAAGTCAGTCCATATGAGGTCTGCTTGCCCACCTATTATGTACGGTTGTAAATACCTTAATTTCACAAGAGCCACGAGCGATTTGGAGCTTATAACAAGGCGCACTATTTTAGAGCTTGAGGGTGAAGAAGGTTTTAATCATTTAGAAGAATACAGTAACGCCGAAACCGAGCGCGGTAGAAAGATGAGAGATGCTATTTGCAAAAAATTCAACTTTGCATCACTCGAATTTCAGTCTTTAGAAGGACTTATAAAATCAATCGGCTTAGAGCCGTGTAAGCTTTGCACGTATTGCTGGAACGGCAAAGAGTAAATCAAGGAGAAAATATTATGCATAAAAATTCTAAATCTGACAGTTATGCAGCAGCGGGCGTTGATATTACAGCCGGCTACAAGGCAGTTGAACTTATGAAAAAACACGTTGCCAGAACTATCGTTGACGGTGCGGATGCCGATATCGGTGGCTTTGGCGGTCTTTTCCCTCTTGATATTACGGGTATGAAAAATCCGGTACTCGTTTCGGGAACGGACGGTGTTGGCACTAAGCTTAAAATCGCTTTTCTTATGGATAAGCACGATACCGTCGGTATCGACTGTGTAGCGATGTGCGTAAACGACGTTATTTGCTGTGGAGCAAAGCCCCTTTTCTTCCTTGACTATATCGCTTGCGGAAAGAACGTTCCCGAAAAAATTGCAGATATAGTAGCAGGCGTTGCAGAGGGCTGCGTTCAGTCGGGTAGCAGGCTTATCGGTGGCGAAACAGCCGAAATGCCCGGTTTTTATCCTATCGACGAATACGATTTGGCAGGCTTTTCAGTTGGCGTAGTTGACCGCGACAAGGTTATAGATAAAAACTCTATGAAAGAGGGCGACGTTATGATAGCTCTTCCTTCCTCGGGCGTACACTCTAACGGATTCTCGCTTGTAAGAAAGGTTTTCGACGTTGAAAATTGCGACCTTAAAACTCCTGTAGAGGAGCTTGGCGGTAAGTCCTTGGGTGAAACCTTACTTACCCCAACCAAAATCTACGTAAAGCCTATGCTTGCACTTTTCGAGCAGGTTAAGGTAAAAGGCGTTTCGCATATTACGGGTGGCGGATTCTATGAAAATATGCCACGCTCAATCCCTGCAGGGCTTGGCGTAAAGATCAAAAAAGAGGACGTCAGAATTCTTCCTATCTTCAAGCTTTTGCAAAAGGTCGGCAATATCGACGAAAGAGATATGTTCAACACCTTTAATATGGGCGTTGGTATGTGTGCTGTCGTTGCTAAAGAGGATGCTGACAAGGCTATCGAAATATTAAAGGCGCACGGCGAAGACGCTTACGTTATAGGTGAAATCGTTGCAAGCCAAGACGAAGGCGTTATCTTATGTTAAAAATAGCAGTGCTCGTTTCGGGTGGCGGAACAAATCTTCAAGCGCTTATCGATGCTGAAAAAAAAGGAGAGATAGGAAACGGTAAGATTTCTTTGGTGCTTGCATCTAAGCCCGACGTTTACGCTTTGCAAAGAGCAGAGCAAAACTCAATTCCGTCTATAGTCGTAGCGCGAAAGGACTATGCAAGTATTGCAGATTACTCAAAAGCCCTTGTAGACGCTTTGGTGTCAAATAATATTGACTTAGTAGTTTTGGCAGGCTTTTTAACCATTATCGACGAGCAAGTGTATAATAAATTTCCAAACAAAATAATAAATGTGCATCCTGCGCTTATTCCGTCCTTTTGTGGAAAAGGCTATTATGGGCTTAAAGTCCACGAAGCAGCACTTGAAAAGGGTGTTAAAATATCGGGCGCAACGGTGCATTTCGTAACTCCCGAATGCGATGCGGGTCCCATCATTTTACAAAAGGCGGTAGAGGTAAAGGACGGCGATACGCCGGAGATTTTACAAAAGCGCATCATGGAGGAGGCTGAGTGGAAAATTCTTCCCCAAGCGGTAAGGCTTTTCTGCGAAGATAAAATAACTGTAAAAAACGATAAAGTATACTTAAAAGGAGAATAAAATGAAGGTTTCAACCATTGCAAACGAGCTCAACTCGCTTGCTTATCACGGCAGAGGAATTATAATCGGTAAAAGCGCAGACGGTAAAAAGGCAGTAACTGCATATTTCATTATGGGAAGAAGTGTAAACAGCCGTAACCGTATTTTCGTAGCCGAGGGCGAGGCAATGCGCACTAAGGCTTTCGACGAATCTAAGATGGTAGATCCTCATTTAATAATTTACTATCCCGTAAGAGTGCTCGGTAACAAAACGATAGTTACAAACGGTGACCAAACGGACACTATTTACGGGCTTATGGACAGACAAATGACCTTTGAGCAGGCTCTCAGAACGCGTGAATTTGAAGATGACAAGCCAAACTTCACCCCGAGAATTTCGGGTATTATCCGCCGTGAGGGTGGAGATATGAATTTTGCAATGTCTATCTTAAAGAGTGCCGAGGGGGACGATAGCTCTTGCGAAAGATTTACCTACGCTTACTCAAGCCCCAAAGCAGGCAGAGCAAAGTTTATACATACCTATAACTGTGACGGTAATCCGCTTCCTTCATTCGAGGGTGAACCAAAGACCTTAGAGCTTCCCGACGTATCAATTGACGAGCTTACCGACCTTATATGGACAAATCTTAACGAAGACAACAAGGTTTCTCTCTTTGTAAGATATATCGATATCGCAAGTGGTGAAACTCAAACCAGAATAGTAAATAAAAACAAATAAGGAGAGAAAAGATGAAAGAATTTGCACTTAAATACGGCTGTAACCCAAATCAAAAGCCGTCGAGAATATATATGGCAGACGGAAGCGAGCTTCCCGTAGAAATTTTAAACGGCAGACCCGGTTATATCAATTTCCTTGATGCATTCAACTCGTGGCAGCTTGTAAAAGAGCTTAAGGCTGCAACGGGCATGGTATGCGCAACAAGCTTTAAGCACGTTTCACCAACCTCTGCCGCAGTAGGCAAGGTTTTATCCGACAAGCTTAAAAAGTCTTGCTTTGTAGACGATATCGAGGGCTTGGACGATTCTCCGCTTGCCTGTGCATACGCAAGGGCAAGAGGAACTGACAGAATGTCTTCCTTTGGCGACTGGATAGCTCTTTCAGATGAGTGTGACGTAACAACTGCAAAGATTATCGCGCGTGAGGTTTCAGACGGTGTTATTGCTCCTGCCTACACCAAAGAGGCTTTAGAAATTCTTTGCGCAAAGAGAAAGGGTACTTACAACGTAGTTAAAATTGATCCGGATTTTATTCCTGCCGAAATTGAAACCAAGCAGGTTTACGGTATAACCTTTGAGCAAGGCAGAAACAATTTTAAAATCGATCACGACCTTCTTAAAAATATCGTAACGGCAAACAAGAATTTACCCGAGGATAAGGCTATCGACCTTATAATTTCGCTTATCACATTAAAATATACTCAATCCAACTCGGTATGCTTTGCAACCGACGGACAGGCAATCGGTGTAGGTGCAGGTCAGCAGTCGAGAATTCACTGCACAAGACTTGCAGCTCAAAAGGCAGACCTTTGGCATCTTCGCATGCATGACAAGGTTTTAGGTCTTCAATTTGCTGAGGGTGTAGGCAGACCTGAAAAGAACAACATAATCGACATTTATCTTTCTGACGACTGCGACGAGGTATTGGCAGAGGGCAAGTGGCAACAGTATTTTGCCGTAAAGCCCGAAGAATTCACGAGAGAAGAAAAAGCAGCTTATCTCAAGACGATAACCGGCGTTTCTCTTGGCTCTGATGCGTTCTTCCCATTCTCAGATAATATCGAAAGAGCATTCCGCAGCGGTGTATCCTACATAGCCGAGCCCGGTGGCTCAGTCCGTGACGATTTAGTTATCAAAGCGGCTGATGACCACGATATGGTAATGGCATTTACCGGGATGCGTTTATTCCATCATTGACCCTTATATACTTCACAAAAGTGTGTTTCTGCTTTGTTTTTCAAACCCCGATGACCACAGAGGTCTATCGTGTCTTGTAAAACAAAGCGAGCCTTCTTTTGCTTGCATCTAAGGCTCAATGAAATCGCTTTAAACAGCAAAAACTCACGAGCCTTGGATAGCTCGTTTCTCCACCTTTAATTTAAAGGCGTATAAACGTCGCTATCCTACGTTACTGCAAGATAATTTCCGACTGGGATGACCGAAAAGGTCTATCCCATCCGTAAATTCCTTGCGAGCCTTGGCTAGCTCGTTTCTCCACTTTTAAAACACGCTTGAAATAAGTATTAAAACACTAGGGTGGAGCGTCACGCTCCCAACGTCACGTTGCCGTCACGCTCCATATTTATTCACCCTTAAAAGACAGTTTTAAGGGTAAATCGTTTGATAACAATGCCAACTCAAAGGGAAAATGATAGATTTTACAAATATTCCACGGGAGAATTAATATGAATTTTTTTGAAGAACTCGAATGCTTTGATAAAGAAGTCCACGAAGCCTGCATGGCAGAGCTTAAAAGACAAAGAGATAACATTGAGCTTATTGCATCGGAAAATATCGTTTCAAAAGGCGTGCTTTTAGCTGCGGGAACGGTACTTACAAACAAGTATGCAGAAGGATTCCCCGCGCATAGATATTACGGTGGCTGTCAATGTGTAGACGTCGTTGAAAATATCGCAAGAGAAAGAGCTAAAAAGCTTTTTGGCGCTGAGCATGCAAACGTTCAGCCGCACTCGGGTGCAAGCGCAAACCTTGCAGTATGCTTTGCTTTTTTAAATCCGGGCGACACCATTATGGGCTTAAGCTTAGCGCACGGCGGTCACTTGACTCACGGCTCCCCCGTTAATATTTCAGGTAAATATTTCAATATTGTTCCTTATGAGGTAAACGGCGACAGTGAGGTTTTAGACTACGAAGAAATGAGAAGGGTAGCAATTGAAAATAAGCCCAAGCTCATTATTGCAGGCGCAAGCGCATATTCAAGAACAATCGACTTTGCAAAGATAAGAGAGATTGCAGACGAGGTCGGCGCCTACTATATGGTAGATATGGCGCATATTGCAGGTCTTGTGGCGGCAGGGCTTCATCCAAGTCCAGTTCCTTATGCAGACGTTGTAACGACTACGACTCATAAGACGTTGAGAGGACCAAGAGGCGGTCTTATCCTTTGCAAGGAAAAGTTTGCAAAGCAAATAGATAAAGCAGTTTTCCCCGGCACTCAGGGCGGACCTTTAATGCACATAATCGCAGCAAAGGCAGTTGCCTTTGGCGAGGCTTTAACCGAGGAATTTAAGGAATATCAAAAGCAAATAGTAAAAAATGCGGCTGCCCTTTGCGAGGCTATGAAGGAGGAGGGCTTCAGAATAGTTTCGGGCGGTACGGACAATCACCTTATGCTTGTTGACCTTCGCAATTTTGGTGTTACAGGCAAGGACTACGAAAAGATGCTTGACGAGGTACACATAACGGCAAACAAAAACACTATTCCAAACGACCCTCAATCTCCGTTTGTAACGAGTGGCTTAAGAATAGGTACTCCTGCAGTTACCTCAAGAGGCTTTAAAGAGCCCGAGATGAAGCTTATCGCAAGATGGCTCAAGCTCATTGCAGAGGATTTCGAGGGCAACAGAGAAAGGGTTACTCAAGAGGTTGCCGAGCTTTGTAAAAAATTCCCCATATACGCTTAAAGGAGAAAAGCATTGAAAATACTCGTAATTGGCGGTGGCGGCAGAGAGCACGCCGTTATAAAAGCTTTAAAAAAGAATAATAAAATAGAAAAAATTTACGCAGCTCCCGGCAACGGTGGAATATCCTCCGATGCCGAGTGTGTAAATATCGGCGCAAAGGATATTGATAAAATTGTAGAATTTGCAGTAGAAAATAAAATCGATTATGCGGTGGTAACACCCGATGACCCACTTGTTTTGGGTGCGGTTGACGCTTTAAACGCAAAGGGTATACCGTGCTTTGGGCCGAGTAAATCGGCTGCGATAATCGAGGGTAGCAAGGCTTTTTCAAAGGAGCTTATGAAAAAGTACAATATCCCTACGGCGACCTACGAGATATTCGGCGACGAGGATAAAGCTATAGAATATTTAAAGACTCAGAAATTCCCAATCGTTATAAAGGCAGACGGATTAGCGCTTGGTAAAGGCGTAATCATTGCTAAAACCTACGCCGAAGCAATAGATGCGGTTAAGTCTATGATGAGTGATAAGGTTTTCGGCGCAAGTGGCGATAACGTTGTTATAGAGGAGTTTTTGACCGGACCTGAGGTTTCCGTGCTTGCCTTTACAGACGGCAAAACCGTTGTTCCGATGGTTTCTTCAATGGACCATAAAAGAGCAAAGGACGGTGACGAGGGCTTAAATACGGGCGGTATGGGAACGGTTGCCCCCAATCCGTATTATACCGAGGACATAGCAAGGATTTGTGAGGAAAAGATTTTCCTTCCTACCGTAAACGCTATGAACGCCGAGGGAAGAACCTTTAAGGGTTGCTTGTATTTCGGACTTATGATAACTTCCGACGGACCTAAGGTTATAGAGTATAACTGCCGTTTCGGGGATCCCGAAACACAGGTAGTGCTTCCGCTTTTGGAAAGTGATTTATTAACGGTTATGCAAGCCGTAACCGAAGAAAGACTTTCCGAGGTTGAGGTTAAATTCAGCAAAAAGAGTGCTTGCTGTATAATAATGGCGTCGGACGGATATCCGTCGGCTTACGGCAAGGGCTACGAGATAGATATTCCAAGCGAGGTAGAGTCGTCCGTTTACGTTGCGGGTGCAAGCTTAAAGGGCGAAAAGCTCGTTACGAGCGGTGGCAGAGTGCTTGGAGTTACGGCGGTGGAGAACGATTTGCAAACTGCAATTTCTTCGGCGTACAAAAAGGTTGAAAAAATTTCATTCGCAAACGCATTTTACCGCAAGGATATAGGGCAAAGGGCTCTCAAGGCTCTTACGGAGGACAAATAATGGTATACAGAATATTCGTTGAAAAGAAGGACGGGCTTGCGCACGAGGCAAATGCTCTTTTAAACGAGCTTACCAATTTAGTTGGCATCAAGGGCTTAAAAAGTGTAAGAATTTTAAACCGTTACGATGCCGAGCGTATATCGGAAGAGGTTTTTAATCAGTCGGTAAATACCGTATTTTCCGAGCCTCAGTTAGACGCTGTAACCGCAAATCCCGATTTTAAGGGTGACGCAGTATTTGCAGTAGAATATCTTCCCGGTCAATTTGACCAAAGGGCAGACAGCGCCGCGCAGTGTATTCAAATTGCATCGCTTGGCGAAAGACCTATTATCCGTTCTGCAAAGGTTTACGTTTTAGGTGGTGAGCTTTCTTCGGCAGACGTTGAAGAGATAAAAAAATACGTTATCAATCCCGTTGAGGCAAGAGAGGCATCTATGCAAAAGCCCGAAACGTTGGTTGCCGTTTACGACATTCCCGAAACGGTTGCTGTTTTAGACGGCTTTATTGAATTAGACGAAAACGGCCTTGCCGAGTTTATCAAGAAAAACGGCTTGGCTATGGATATAGACGATATTAAATTCTGTCAGAAATACTTTATTTCGGAAAAGAGAAATCCAACCATTACCGAAATTAAAATGATTGACACCTATTGGTCTGACCACTGCAGACACACGACATTCTTAACGACTATCGATAGCGTTAAGTTCGAGGACGAGCTTTTGGAAAAGACCTATAACGAATATTTAAACGCGAGAAAGGAGCTTGGCAGAACAAAGCCCGTAAACCTTATGGACGTTGCTACTCTTGCGGTTAAATATCTTAAAAAGCACGGCAAATTAGACAAGCTTGACGAGTCTGAAGAAATAAACGCTTGTACTGTAAAAATTGAGGTTGAAGCAGATGGCAAAAAAGAGCCTTGGCTTTTACTTTTCAAAAACGAAACTCACAACCACCCAACGGAGATAGAGCCGTTCGGTGGCGCAGCAACCTGTATAGGAGGAGCAATACGTGACCCACTTTCGGGCAGGTCGTACGTATACGCGGCTATGCGTGTTACAGGCGCAGCCAATCCTTTAAAGCCTATTGATGAAACCATCAAGGGCAAGCTCCCTCAAAGAAAAATCGTTCAGACAGCAGCTGCAGGCTATTCGTCATACGGTAACCAAATCGGTCTTGCAACCGGTATGGTAAACGAGCTTTATCACGACGGCTACGCTGCAAAGCGTATGGAAATCGGTGCAGTTATTGCAGCAGCTCCTCAAGAAAACGTTAGAAGAGAAAGACCGGAAGACGGAGATATCGTTATTCTTCTTGGCGGAAGAACGGGCAGAGACGGATGCGGCGGTGCAACGGGCTCGTCTAAAAAGCATACCGTTCAATCGCTTGAAACCTGCGGTGCAGAGGTTCAAAAGGGTAACGCACCTGAAGAGAGAAAGCTTCAAAGGCTTTTCAGAAACGAGGAGGCAAGCAAGCTTATCAAGCGTTGTAACGACTTTGGCGCAGGCGGTGTATCTGTAGCGGTAGGCGAGCTTGCGGACGGATTAGATATCAACCTTAACGCAGTTCCTAAAAAATACGAGGGCTTAGACGGTACTGAGCTTGCTATAAGCGAATCTCAGGAGCGTATGGCAGTAGTGGTTGAGGCAAAGGACGTAGAGAGATTTATGGAGCTTGCCTTAACTGAAAACTTGGAGGCTACGGTTGTTGCTAAGGTTACCGAAGAACCAAGACTCAGAATGCATTGGAACGGTAAAACCATAGTAGATATTTCAAGAGAATTCTTAAATTCAAACGGTGCAGAAAAGCATATAGATATAGCTCCTAAAAAGCCCGAGTGCTTTAAAAAGCCAATTCCCGAAAGCTTTGTTGACGGCTACAAGGCGCTAGCAGGCGACCTTAACGTTTGTTCTACGAGAGGGCTTTCGGAGAGATTTGACTCGACCATCGGCGCAGGCACAGTTTTGATGCCTTTCGGTGGTAAAAATCAACTTACTCCAATTCAAGCTATGGTGCATAAAATCTCTATGGAGAAAAAGCACACAGACGACTGTTCATATATGGCGTGGGGCTACAACCCATTTATCGCAGAAAAGAGCCCATATCACAGCGCATATCTTGCAGTAGTAGAAAGCGTTGCAAAGATGGTTGCTACGGGTGCGGAATTTAAAGACGTTTACTTAACCTTCCAGGAGTATTTTGAAAAGCCAAATAAAGACGGCGCAAGATGGGGTAAGCCTCTTTCTGCACTTCTCGGTGCATTCAAGGCTCAGCTCGATTACGGCATAGGCGCAATCGGCGGAAAGGATTCTATGAGCGGTTCGTTTGAGGATTTAGACGTTCCGCCGACACTCGTGTCGTTTGCCGTCACTACGGGTAAAACCGACGACGTTATTTCAAACGATTTCAAAAAAGCGGGTAGCAAGGTATATCTTGTATCTCCCGAAATTGACGAAAACGGACTTCCCGTTGCAGATAGCGTTATTGCAAACTTCAACAAGCTCACGTCTTGGATGAGAGCAGGCAAGGTTCTTTCTTGTTGGACTCCTACCTACGGTGGCGTTGCAGAGGGCGTTTTAAAAATGTGCTTAGGCAACGGCTTGGGCTTTGAGTACGAGGACATTTCAAATGAAAAGGTGTTCGGCTACAACTACGGCGCGTTTATAATTGAAGCGAGCGATAATTTAGATGCTGAGCTTTTAGGTACTGTAAAGGCTGATGCAAATATTATAAAGGGCGGACAATCGGTTAGCCTTGCAGAGCTTAGCAAAGCTTACGAGCAAAAGCTTGAAAGCGTATTTCCCGTCAAAGAAAACGGCGGTAAGATTTTAGAAAATTTCTCGTACGAGGCAAAAGAGAGAGTTGCTCCTGCAATTAAGGTTGCAAGGCCCAAGGTGCTTATCCCCGTATTCCCGGGTACAAACTGTGAGTTTGATACTGCAAAGGTAATGGAGGATGCGGGCGCGAAAGCTGAAATTTTTGTAATAAACAACTTAACTCAAGACGGAATTCAAAGAAGTGTAGAGGAGTTTTCTCAAAAGCTCGCTACCTCTCAAATGGTATTCGTTCCGGGTGGATTCTCGGGTGGCGACGAGCCGGACGGTTCGGGTAAGTTTATAATGGCTTTCTTCAGAAATGCTCAGGTAAAAGAGGAAATAGAGAGATTGCTCGGCAGAAGAGACGGTCTTATGGCAGGTATTTGCAACGGATTCCAAGCTCTCGTTAAGCTCGGCTTAGTGCCTTTCGGCAAGATAGTAGAGCCAAACGAAAGCAATCCTACGCTTACTTACAACACTATTTCCCGTCACCAATCAAAGCTCGTCAGAATAAGAATTGCATCTAACAAATCCCCATGGCTTTCGGCAACTAACGTGGGCGACGTTTTCACAGTTCCCATTTCTCACGGCGAGGGTAGATTCTTAGCCGATGAAAAGACGGTACGTCTTTTGGCTGCAAACGGTCAGATTGCAACTCAATACGTTGATTTTAACGGAAACGCAACCTCGGATATAAGGTTTAATCCTAACGATTCGGTTTATGCAATCGAGGGTATAACCTCTCCTGACGGCAGAGTGTTCGGCAAGATGGGACACAGCGAAAGAATAGGAAGAAATCTTTATAAAAACGTTATCGGCGAGTATGATATGAAGATGTTTGAAAGTGCAGTATCGTACTTTAAAAAGTAAGCGCGATAAAAATATAAGAGCTAATTAACATAATAAATTTAGGAGAAAATACAAATGGCATATTTAAGCGATATTGAAATTGCTCAGGCAACCCCAATGAAGCCTATTACCGAAATTGCAAAGGTAGTGGGTATTCACGACGATTACCTTGAACCGTACGGTAAATATAAGGCTAAAATTGACTATAACGTTCTCGGTACAACCGGAAGAAAAAACGGCAAGCTCGTGCTTGTTACCGCAATCACCCCAACTCCCGCGGGCGAAGGTAAAACCACCACGACCATAGGCCTTGCCGACGGACTCAGAAAAATCGGCAAAAACTCTGTCGTAGCACTTCGCGAGCCCTCTTTAGGCCCTGTTTTCGGTGTTAAAGGCGGTGCGGCAGGCGGTGGATACGCGCAGGTTGTTCCTATGGAGGATATTAACCTTCACTTTACCGGTGACTTCCACGCAATCGGCGCAGCAAATAACCTTTTGGCTGCAATGCTTGACAATCATATTTATCAAGGCAATAAGTTAAACATCGACCCAAGAAGAATTACTTGGAGAAGATGCGTTGACATGAACGACCGTCAGCTTCGTTTCGTAACCGACGGTCTTGGCGGAAGAGTAAACGGTGTTCCCCGTGAGGACGGCTACGATATTACCGTAGCATCAGAAATTATGGCAGTATTCTGCCTCGCAAGCGATATCGATGACTTAAAGGCAAGACTTTCAAGAATCGTAGTAGGATATACCTATGACGAAAAGCCGGTAACGGCAGGTCAGCTTAACGCCGTTGGTGCGATGGCTGCTCTTTTAAAGGATGCTTTAAAGCCAAACCTCGTTCAGACGTTAGAGGGTACTCCTGCGTTTGTTCACGGTGGACCTTTTGCTAATATTGCGCACGGCTGTAACTCCGTTATAGCTACTAAGATGGCTATGGAATTTGGCGACTACGCCATTACCGAGGCGGGCTTTGGTGCTGACCTTGGTGCAGAAAAATTCCTTGATATCAAGTGCAGATACGCAGGTCTTACCCCTGATGCAGTAGTTATGGTTGCTACGGTCAGAGCATTAAAGATGCACGGCGGAATGCTTAAAACCGAGCTTAATAACGAAAATCTCGAGGCTCTTGAAAAGGGTATTCCAAACCTTCTCCGTCACGTATCTAACATTAAAAACGTATACAAGCTTCCATGCGTGGTTGCCGTTAACAGATTCCCAACCGATACGGATGCAGAAATCAATCTTGTTATCGAAAAATGCAAGACTCTCGGCGTAAACGTAGTGTTATCGACTGTTTGGGCTGACGGTGGCGAGGGCGGTAAGGCTATGGCTGAGGCCGTTGTTAAGCTTTGCGAAGAACCTAAGGATTTCACCTTCAGCTACGAGCTTGATGAAACAATCGAAAAGAAAATCGAAAACGTTGTAACTAAGGTTTACGGTGGTGTAGGCGTAAACTTCACGCCAATTGCTAAAAAGCAAATTGCAACCTTAAAGGAGCTTGGTTACGATAAAATTCCCGTTTGTATGGCTAAAACTCAATACAGCTTCTCGGACGACCCTGTAAAGATTGGTGCGCCCGAGGGGTTCGTTGTTACCGTAAGAAACGTAAAGGTTTCTGCAGGCGCAGGCTTTATCGTTGTCTTGACGGGTGATATAATGACTATGCCGGGTCTTCCAAAGGTTCCTGCTGCCGAAAGGATTGACGTAGATTCCAGCGGTAAGATTTCGGGCTTGTTCTAAAGACTAAAAAGACAAGTGCCTTTTTAAGGTACTTGTCTCTTTGCTTGTTTTGATTACATTAAAAGGAGAAAATTCACATGGCAAAATTTATCAATGAACCGTCACATACCTTTAACGAATATTTGCTTATTCCCGGTTATTCTTCTGCAGAGTGTATTCCTGCAAACGTAAGTTTAAAAACCCCTCTTGTTAAGTATAAGAAAGGTGAAAAACCAGCAATAGAAATGAATATTCCTATGGTTTCTGCTATAATGCAGTCTGTATCGGGAGATAGACTTGCAGTTGCTCTTGCTACGGAAGGTGGTGTATCTTTCATTTATGGTTCACAATCTATTGAAGACCAAGCAGCAATGGTAAAAAGAGCAAAGACTCATAAAGCAGGCTTTGTAAAGAGCGATTCTAACGTTCGCCCAGACACAACCTTAGCAGAAGTTGTAGCATTAAAAGAGGCAACCGGTCACTCTACTATCGCTGTAACTGAAGATGGTACTGCTGACGGTAAACTCGTTGGTATTGTAACCAGCAGAGATTACAGAGTTTCAAGAATGAGCCCCGACACCTTGGTAGAGGATTTTATGACTCCGTTTGAAAATCTTATCACTGCTCCCGAGGGAACCTCTTTAAAGGAGGCAAACGACATTATTTGGGATCATAAATTAAACTCCCTTCCTATCGTTTCTAAAGACCAAAAACTTTGCTATTTTGTATTTAGAAAAGACTATGATACACACAAGCAAAACCCAAATGAACTTTTAGATTCTTCTAAACGTTACGTTGTAGGCGCAGGCATCAATACGAGAGATTATGCGGAGAGAATTCCCGCTCTTTTAGAGGCGGGCGTAGACGTGCTTTGTATCGACTCCTCAGAGGGCTTTTCAGAATGGCAAAAGAGAACTATTGCTTGGGTTAGAGAGCATTACGGTGACAACGTTAAAATCGGTGCAGGTAACGTTGTAGACGCAGCAGGCTTTAGATTTTTGGCAGATTGCGGTGCAGATTTTATAAAGGTCGGTATCGGCGGAGGCTCTATTTGTATCACACGTGAAACTAAGGGTATCGGCCGTGGACAAGCAACTGCACTTATCGAAGTATGTGCAGAGCGTGATAGATATTTTGAAGAAACCGGTGTTTATATTCCGGTATGTTCAGACGGTGGTATAGTTTACGACCATCATATTACTTTATCGCTTGCAATGGGTGCTGATTTCGTAATGCTTGGTAGATACTTTGCAAGATTCGACGAAAGCCCGTCTAACAAGGTTTCTATTGGTGGAACTTACTATAAAGAGTATTGGGGCGAAGGCTCTGCAAGAGCAAGAAACTGGCAAAGATACGACCTCGGTGGCGATAAGAAACTTTCTTTTGAAGAAGGCGTAGATTCTTACGTTCCATATGCAGGTTCACTCAAAGACAACGTTGCAATGTCTCTTGCAAAGGTTCGTTCAACCATGTGTAACTGTGGTGCACTTTCTATTCCGGAACTTCAAGAAAAGGCTGTTCTCACCCTCGTTTCTGCAACGAGTATCGTTGAAGGTGGTGCTCACGACGTAATACAAAAGGATACTACAAATAAAATAAAGTAAGCCTATAAGTCGTTTATTAACAAAATTTAAAGATATTTTTATTCGGAGGATATATTATATGCAATCTAATATGCGTCCTGACGATATGCAAAGGATAACCACAAAAGAACTTGCCGATGCATTTATCGCCGAACAAGTAAAAGAAATTAGAGAACAAGTAGGAGATAAAAAAGTTCTCCTCGCTCTTTCTGGTGGCGTTGACTCGTCTGTTGTTGCTGCACTTTTAATTAAGGCTATCGGCAAACAACTTATAAGCGTACACGTAAACCACGGTCTTATGAGAAAGAACGAATCTGAAAACGTAGTTGAGGTTTTCCGCAACCAGCTTGACGCAAACCTTGTATACGTTGATGCAACTGATAGATTTTTAAATCTTCTTGCTAACGTTTCAGATCCGGAAACAAAGAGAAAAATTATCGGTAAAGAATTTATAAACGTTTTTGCCGATGAAGCTCGTAAGTTAGAAGGTGTTGAATTCCTTGCTCAAGGAACAATTTATCCTGACATTTTAGAGAGTGTTAAGCAAGCAGAAGGCAAAAAGGCAGTAAAATCTCACCACAACGTTGGTGGTCTTCCCGATGACCTTCAATTTGAGCTCGTTGAGCCTATTAAGCTCCTTTTCAAAGACGAGGTAAGAGTAGTTGGAGAGGCTCTCGGTCTTCCTCACGGTATGGTATACCGTCAACCCTTCCCGGGTCCGGGGCTTGGCGTAAGATGCTTAGGCGCAATCACCCGTGACAGACTTCACGCTCTAAGAGAGGCTGATGCAATTTTACGTGAAGAATTCGACAAGTGTGGTTTAGCAGAAAAAGTATGGCAATATTTTGTTATTATACCCGACGTAAAGAGCGTTGGCGTAAAAGACGATAGCCGTTACGAGGGCTGGCCTGCAATACTTCGTGCAGTTAACACTAAAGACGCAATGAGCGCGTCTATCGAAGAAATCCCATATGCAGTGCTTCATAAAATTACCGCCCGTATCACAAGCGAGGTAGAGGGAATAAACAGAGTTTTATACGACATTACCCCAAAGCCTACCGGTACGATTGAGTGGGAGTGAGTTTTGCTATGCAAAACTCAACTATGATTGCCTGCGGCAAGTTATCAGTTATGATACGCTTCGCGTAGTTATGATGTGCCTTCGGCACAGTTTGAAGTTACAAGGCAATCATATCATAACGCTTGCATAGCAAGCTCATAACATTTGGCAAGCCAAATTCATAACTCTAAACTAAAAATGCTTTTTTGGAGTTTTATTATGTCAGATAGTGTATTAAGAAACAAATCCAAGGAATTCGCCAAAAGCATTATCTTTCTTTGCCGTGTCGTATGTTTGTTTCATCGGTTACTACATTAAAGAAAAAATAAGGCTTTTAAGTGGCCCCGAAGCATTATTCAGGGCCACTTTTTGCATTTTTTGCGTAACATGTGTCGAAAAACCACAGTTCGTTTGAGCCGTGGCTTTCTGATAGAAATGCCTCGCTCTTTTACGGCTCTTTTTGGCACGAGGGCATATATTTATTGAATGTATCTAAGATCTACAATGCGATTATGATTTTTCGATCTTTGATGTTTTTTCCTTCTTATCCGCTACAACCCATATAACGATTGCAATAACAAAAATCATACCGAAATAAAGCAACATTCCATTAGATTTCGGATACGTATCGAATAACGCATTCCAATCGTATATAGCTCCAATAGAATTTATAAACGAGTGGTATGAAGCACAAGCGACAACGCTCTTGGTTGCTTTGTAAATTGCAGCACTTACAAAAGCCCAAACGAATATCGTAATTGCAAATCCTATCAAGCTATCGCCGTAGTGATTTGACGATGGCATAGCCCAAATCGGCAAATGCCATACATACCAAATGACAGCGGTAATAGAAGTTGCAATTGGGAACGGCAATTTCTTTTCAAGCTCGGGTTGCAAAAATCCTCTCCATCCAACCTCCTCCGCTATACCTACAAGTGGTAACATTATGATAAATCCGAGTGGCATCATATACCACGGAGAGCCGTTTGGAACACCACAGCAAAGCGCAAATATTAACGCACCTACACAAAACAATCCTGTAATAATAATTGTCGTCAGCGGTTTAGAAGTATGAATAATTCTCTTGAAATATTCTTTTATAGAGATATTTTCAGTTCTTCGCAAGGTAATCAACAACGCAATAAATGGCGTAGGCGTCGAGAAGAACATACCGATAACGGCATATATCGCATAACCGAGTGTGAGTTTTCCGTTTTCCATATAGGAAATCGACCACGGCTCTAAAAGGAACAATGTTAATTGCACCAATAGAGATACAAATAATGTCCATCCTAAAAATTCTACAATGGGTGCAGGTTTTTCTTTATATTTCCACATGTTTTTTATATACAACCCTCCTTTCATATTGGATAAACGCTTATTGTTTCAGATTTACGAAACATTTTGAGGCAATACCTCGCGTCACATAGTATATTGTATCATACTTTTGAACTTTTTTCAAGTAGTTAAACTAACACTTCGCAAACAAATATAGAAAACACCATTCAATTTTTTCTAACATCTTGTATTTATTCTGATTTTATGGTATAATGGATATCGTAGGATAGCCGTGCTTTCCGGGTGGTATCGTTGATACCGTTTTTTCGCAGACTCCATGGACGAAGCGGAAAAAGGCGGTCAAATCCCCCGAAAAACCGTGTGGAAAGACCTAATTCACGGGGTATAGCTAATTTAAGCGAGTGGGAATAATCCGTATGTCATAGACGCATAAATCCGTACGGTGCGGAATAATCTGCGTTGCGGATAATAACGATAATATCAAAGCTATGGCTTAATAAACGCACCTAAAACACGAGCTTTTGGGTGCGTTTTTTGTAAACGGCTGTTATTTATGCTTTTTATTGTAAAGTAAAAAAATTTTTTATAATTTTATTAAAATTGTAACCTTTTAATTGCAAAATGCGTGTATATAGGTGAAAGGACCTTTCAGCGCTAAAAAATCACAGAGGAGGTGCGACGTGGAAGACTTTAAAATTATAGAGCTGTATTTAAAAAGAAACGAAACGGCTCTTTTAGAAACGCAAAACAAGTATTCAAAATATTTAAGCAGTATATCTTATAATATACTAAGGTCACGTCAAGACGCTGAAGAATGTGTAAGCGACACCTATAAAAAGGCTTGGGATACTATTCCGCCCCAAAACCCTCAAAATTTAGCAACGTATCTCGGCAAAATAGCGAGAAACCTGTCTATAAGTCGATTGTTTTATAACAATGCGCAAAAAAGAGATAAAAGGACAGAGTTGCTTTTTAGCGAGGTTGAAGAGATGTTGCCTTCCTCTGACGGTGATATAACAGACGAAATCGCGCTTAAAGAGCTGTTAAACATATTTTTGGCAAGGCTTGAAAAAACCGAGAGAGTAATTTTTGTGAGAAGGTATTATTACGCAAGCTCGATCAAAGAGATTGCAGATAGCTATGGACTAAACAAAAACAGTGTAAAGGTGACTCTTTTCAGACTGCGTCAAAAATTAAAAGAATATTTGCAAAGCGAAGGGGTATCAATATGAAAATAAAAAAGACGTTGGATGTAATAGGGCAAATTGACGACAGGTACGTCGAGGAAGCAAGCCCAAATAATGCGAAAAATATTTTCAAGGAAAATAAAAAACAAAAATGGCAAAAGCGCAGATGGATGCGCTACGGCTTTATTGCCGTCGCGTGCTCACTTTTTATAGCCTTGAATTTGTGGCTGTTTATTCCGTATAACACGTCACCGCCAAGCGTTGCGGAGTTTTCGTCAAGCAGGTATTATTCGGTTATACAAAAGATAAATCAAGTGCAGTTTAAAAAACCCAGGTACAAAAATAATTTTCAAAAGCTTATAAACGGCGGATTTTTCCCATTCAAGGCGTCAATGGGTGATATCGGTGCGCCGGAGAATGGGGAATACGTAGAAACTACCGACAACCAGGTCGATGGAATTATAGAGGCAGACCTAATAAAAAGAACTGATAAATACGCCTTTTATTTAAACAGAAACACGGTAAACGTCTATTCGCTTGAAAAAGAAAATTCTGCGCTTATTACAAGCTATAAGATAGAAGTTTATGCTGAATACCTTGAGACAGAAGGCGAAATGTTTTTGTCTGAGGACGCTAAAAGACTTAGCGTAATTGTTCCATATTCTAAAAAGGGTTCAAACCAAAGATTTTTAGACGTAGTGTCGTTAAGTGTTGAAAACCCACAAAATATAACTGAAATAGGAAGAATAACTTTAAATTCGGCATACAATACGAGCAGACTTGTAAATGGAGATTTGCTTATCGTAGGTTCTTATACCGTTTGGTCTGGAGTAGATTTTAATTGTCAAGAAGATTATATTCCTAGAATTACCGTTGGAGGAGAAACGACGTATATTCCTATGGAAGATATAGTTGCCCCTGACGTATTGACGAGTTCTAGTTATACGGTGCTTTGTAAAATTGATGAAAAGAGTTTAGAAGTAGATGATTTTATGGCGTTTTTGTCTTACACGCAAGCCGTATACGTTTCTCACGATTTCGTATACGTCGGCAGAAGTTTTTCCTTAGAGTACGTAAAGACAAAAAACACTTCGTTACACGTAGATAAAACAGAGATAATTCCGATAGGATATACGGGTGAGGGTTTTGAAGTTGAAAAGTCGGTAGTTGTAGACGGCCACGTGAACGACCAATACAGCATGGATGAGTTTGACGGTAATTTAAGGGTTGTTACGACTACGACTCAAAGCGAGTATTATAGCGACGGAAGATACAATTCCTTTATTTCTTCTAAAATAAACGCAAGCTTATTCGTTGTGAATTTAACCGATATGCAGATAGTCGCAAGCGTAGAAAGGTTTGCCCCTGAGGGCGAAAGCGTGAGGTCTGTAAGGTTTGAAAAAAACACGGTTTACGTGTGTACCTCAGTATACGTAAGCGACCCGGTGTTCTTCTTTGATTTGACAGACTTAAAAGATATAAAAATTAAGGATACCGGCACTATAGCAGGCTTTTCCACCTCCTTGGTTAACTTTGGAGAGGGGTACTTGCTCGGTGTTGGAGTCGGCGAAAACGGACAGGATTTAAAAATTGAAATTTACGCAGAGGAGCAGGACGGAGTAGTATCCGTATGTAAATACGAGCAAAACGTAGGGCATTCATCCAGCTATAAGTCGTACTATATTGACAGAGAGAAGAAAATGATAGGCTTAGGCACTTGGCACCACGTAAGCGGAGATTGTGAGTATCTTCTTCTCAGCTTTAACGGTGAGAGTCTTACGGTTGTGTTAAACGTTCCTATAAACACTGATTCGTATTTTGTAAGAATGGTTTTAATAGACGGTTACGCGTATATTTTTGGACAAAATGAATTTTTGGTTAAAAAAGTAGTGTAAATAAGAAAGCCCCTTGATAAGTCGATTATCAAGGGGATTTTGCATGTTTCAAATTCAATTTTGTTTAAATTTTGTCGATTTTGCAGCATCGGGATTAAAGCCAACCTCGGTGTTGTCTTTTGTCCTGCATCTGAGAGCCTCTATCGGGTTTTCTGCTGTTTCAAATCGGTAGTCATTGCCATTCTTTTTAATATAATCCTCAATCACCCTATGCGAAGCCATGTCCTTAACGGGACAATTTATCTTGGGGTTATAGGTGAAGAACCTTGCGTTTTGCTCTAAGTTGCAAACGTCCTTATAATCCTCTGAATCGCCCGTGTACTGTACGGTGTTTGCAATTATATCCTTAACGTAATCAATATTGGAGTGAAGAGATAAAGGCTCGGGGAATTCCGGGTCTAAAATAACCTCTTGATAGTCCTTTTTAGAATATTTCTTTAAAAGCTCTACTGCGCCGTGCAGATGAGAAAGCTCCATTTCAAAGAAATGCTCCCAAATCTTTTTAATGTTTTTATCGGTTTCGGTCATATAGTTGGACCAGTACACAAAGCACTCTGTATATTCGTGCCAAAGATTGCATTCAAGCCAGTCGGGCGAGGTGTCGATTAGCGCACCGTATTGTGTTACGTGCTCTTCCTCGACAAGACAGATTTCCTCAAACAGCTTTCTGCCCAAATCGTTTATATAAAAGGCAGATTGGTTCATATAATAGTTCATTGTTTGCTGTTCTGCGGCGGTTATAATCATGGTGTTTAAAACCGTCTGAGTTGATGCCTTTTTGCCGTTAATGCATCTTTTAACGTTGTCGATTGGGTGTCTGTGATGAGAAACGGTAGGTCTTGCAGGGGTTATTTCGGTGTAACCGCCAACCAGCCTTTCGGCGTGCACACCGTAATCCATATCCAATAGGTTAGAATATCTGTAAAGGTGGTCAAAATCCTCAAGCAGAGCAAAGTCAAGTGCTTTTTTAACGTAAAAATCACTTTCCTTTTGCGCCATCTCCGCCGTCAGGTCAACAGCTAACTGCTCGTAAGTAATGGTCGTTTCAAGCACGGTTTCGTTTACGGGCTTTAAGTTTACGAGCTTTTGCTGTTGCTGTTTTTCCAAAAAACGGGTAAGAGCAATATCCCTTCTCAAATCTGTATTGGAGATATTGCGGTGCATTTGATGAGAAAACCAATTTGCCTCCCACTCTGCACCTGCCGCGAGAATAATCCTCGTTTTGGTATAGGGGTCAACCTGGTTTTTGTCATAGGCCTTGGGGTATAGGTCTTTAAAGCTTTGCAAGTAATCTTCTTGCGCGTTTACTTTTTCTTTAAACGGATTCATATTGTACTCCTTACGTCCCTAAAAAGGGGTTTGGTAAAATTATACCCATAAAAGAAAAATTTAAACAAAAAAATAAAACCCTTGCGATAATCAGCTTATCGCGAGGGTTTTGGTATTTAATCAGTCTTCGTCCTTTTCTTCCGTTTCTTCTTCGGACTTGATTATAACCTTGATTTCAAGAACCTTTCTGAGATTTCTCTTGATAACCGTAATTTCAAGATTTCTGAAATTAAAGGTTGCGCCGATAGAGGGGATTTCGCCAAACTGCTCGATAACCCAACCGGAAACGGTGTTAGAATCCCATTCCTCGTCCTCTTCCTGCTCAAAAAGCTCGCAAAAATCAGAAAGCTCTGCATTGCCGTCTACGAGATAAGTGGTATCGTCAACCTTAGTAAAGTAGTTTACGACCTCGTCATGCTCATCCCAAATCTCGCCTACAAGCTCTTCTAAAATATCCTCTAAGGTAACTATACCAAGCGTTCCGCCATACTCGTCGAGAACCGTAGCCATATGAACCTTTTGCTTTTGAAGAGTACGGAGTAAAACTGATATCTTCATATGCTCGGTAGCTATCGCCATAGAGGTTATAATGCCTTTTATGTTTTTAGTACCCTTTAAGTAAGCGTTAAAGAAGTCTTTTTCGTGTATCATACCGATAATTGTATCGATAGAGTTTTTGTAAACGGGAACTCTTGAGAATCCGTTTTGTAAAAAGACGTCCTTAATTTCCTCCATAGGCGTGTCCATTTCAACGGCAATGACGTTTACTCTCGGAACTAAAATATCGCCGACTTCAACGTCGTTAAACTCAATTGCGCCCGAAATAAGCTCGGTTTCGCTCTCGTCTAACGTGCCGTCCTCACTCGCTTCCTCTACGTAGGTTAAAAGCTCTTCTTCAGTGATAACGTCAACGCTCTTGAATTTAAACACTTTGGTAAGAATTAGCTTCCAGCCGGTAAAGAACATGTTCAGAGGGAAGAGTATTACAACTAAAAAGCTTATCAAGCCGCTTGCAAAGCAAGCAAATTTTTCAGGGACCTCTTTTGCAATTGTCTTTGGTGTAATCTCGCCGAATATAAGCACGAGAACGGTTGTTGCCGCAGTTGTTACCGTTGCGGCAAGGCTTGCTTGCGATATAAGTGTTGCAAACAAAAGACCTGCAATCGTTGTCATAGCGATATTGACTATGTTGTTACCAATCAAGAGGGTAAACAAAAGTCTATCGTAATTTTCGGTAAGAGCAATGGCTTTATTAGCCGATTTTTTGCCATCCTCAGCAAGCATTTTAAGCCTTGCCTTGTTGACAGAGGTAAAGGCGGTTTCGGTAGCCGAAAAGAACGCCGAAAGTAAGATGAGAACCGTTATGGCAATTAAATATCCGCCAATTAAGTTCGCATCGGGAGGGGGTTGGTCTGTGTCCATATTATTCTCCTATAGTAATTTTATTCGCCGTTTGGCAAATAATTGCTTAGCATTATATCATAAATTTTATATATTGTAAACCGTTTTAGGCTATTTTAGTGTTAAAACAATGAAAATATGTCAAACGGCCTTTTCAAAATTGACAAATAAAATCTAAAGGTGTATAATCTTTGCTATCAAAATCAAGGAGGATTTTATGCCTTTTTCTAAGTATTTGGAGTCTAAGAGGGCAGAGCTTAAAGAGCTCGTTTCCCATCTTGGCAAAAAGTTTGGTTACGTAAGCGTTTTAGGTACGGACGTTTCCGCAACCGTTTATATGGCAAACAAAAACGCGCAGTCGGTCAGAGATGGCTCGGGTGAGTGTGGCTTCGTGGTAAAAATGCATGACGGCAAGGCGTTTTACGAGTATTCCTTAAGTGAAATCAGCGGTGACGTAAAAGCCCTGGCGGACAGGATTTTAAGCGAGGTCAAATTGGCTGACGGCATAGAAACGGTCGAAGGAACTGCCGTTAAGGACGAGCCGCTTACAAGGTCGTTTATAAGAGAAAGTGATTTCGGAAGCTATTCGGACGACGAGCTTTTAGGCTTTTGCGTTAAGCTGAAGGACGAGATTTTAGCAAAGGACGAAAAGGTTGTAAATGCTGCTGTAATGCTTCAGCCTTATACGGTTTCTAAAATCTTTATATCTAAAAACAGAGAGCTGGACCAACATTACGGTTGGGTAAACGGCATCTGTATGGCAACCTATTTCGACGGAAAGATGGTTCAGCCGAGAGAGGGCAGACACTACTATCTTTTAAGCGATGTATTGGAAAATCTCCCTAAAAAGGTCGATAAGCTCATAGATAAGGCTCGCCATTTAGCAAAGGCAACGCCTATCGTTCCCGGTGTCTACGATGTTATTACGGACAGTTCTATAACCGGGCTTATCGCTCACGAGGCGTTTGGACACGGCGTAGAAATGGATCAGTTTGTAAAGGAGAGAGCCTTAGCAAAGGAATTCGTGGGCAAATACGTTGCCTCGCCGATTACCAACATGCGTGACGGAGCGGGCGCAACCCTTTCTGCCGCATCTTATTTCTTTGATGACGACGGAGTTTTAGCGCACGATACTCAAATTATTAAAGACGGAATACTCGTAACCGGTATTTCAGACCTCGTTTCCGCATCCGTTTTAGGCACTGAGCCAACGGGCAACGGCAGAAGAGAGTCGTATAAGAGAAAGGCGTATTCCCGTATGACCAATACGTTTTTTGAAAAGGGTAGCGACAAGCTTGAGGATATGATAAGGTCTATAAAGCACGGCTATATGCTTTTTGAAACCAACAACGGTATGGAAGATCCTAAAAACTGGCAGATACAGTGTACCGCGGAATACGGTATTGAGATAGTTGACGGTAAGCTTACCGAAAATTACGTTTCTCCCGTAGTAATGAGCGGAAGTGTTCCCGAGCTTTTAAAATCTATCACAATGATTTCGGACGATTTTGAGGTGATAGGCGCAGGCAGCTGCGGAAAGGGATATAAGGAATGGGTTAAGGTGTCCGACGGCGGACCGTGTTTAAAGGTTAAGGTGAAACTCGCATGATTGATATTGTAAAATTATTAAAGGAAAACAGGGAAATAACTGATTTTAAGGTAAATTCGGTAGTATCTGAAAGCTACGAAACGTTTTACGTTCGCGGTAAGCTCGAAACGGTAAGAGCAACCTCTACGGAGGATGCAACCGTTACCGTTTACGTAGACGGCGACGGAGTAAAGGGCGATTCTTCCTTCTCGGTTTATGCGTCGATGACTGAAGAAGAGGTGGCAAAAAAGATAGCTTCGGCATCAAAAAGAGCAAGGCTCGTTAAAAACAAGCCGTACGATATACCTACGGGCGATAAGCTCGACGTTGTAATTGCTTCTAACTTTAAGGATTACGAGGTAAGCGAGCTTGCCAAAAGCATTGCAAATGCGGTTGAAAGGGCGGATTCTTACGAAAACGGCTCTATTAACGCCTTGGAGATATTCATTTACAAAGAGAAGATATCCGTCGTTAACAGCAGGGGGGTTGATAAATCTCAGGTTCGCTATCGCGCTATGATAGAGGCAATTCCTACCTGGACAGAAGACGGAGAGTCCGTTGAGCTTTACGAGGCTTATCATTTTACAGATTTCAACGCGGACGAAATCACTGCGGAAATCGATGAGAGAATGAGAGAGGTAAGAGATAGAAAAATTGCTGCTTTGCACGAGCCGTGTACGGCAAACGTCGTTTTACACGCGAGAGAAATTTCTAATCTTATAGGCGAAATAACCGACAGCTTGAATTTTGTAACCGTATATTCGCACGCAAACGTATTTTCTAAGGGTGATGCAGTTCAAAAGGACAGGACGGGCGACCCAATAAGCGTTACTATGTGTCACGAAATAGAGGGTAGCAGATTTTCTGCCGTTTTCGACGGTGACGGCGTAACCTTAAAGGATAAAAATGTTATAGAAAACGGCGTTGCAACCGCTTATTACGGCTCGCACAGATTCGGCTCGTATTTGGGCGAAGAAGTAACGGGTGATTTAAGATGCGTTAGTCTTGCAAAGGGAACGCTTAGCGAAGAAGAGGTTTCAAAAGAGCCTTATTTTGAGTGCGTTTCACTCTCAGGCTTACAGCTTGACCTTTACAACGATTACATAGGCGGAGAAATTCGTCTTGCATATTACTTTGACGGAGAGAAGAAAATTCCCGTAACGGGCATTTCAATGAGCGGAAAGCTCAGCGAGGTTTTAAATTCTATCCGTCTGTCAGAAAAAACGGTTGCAAAGGATAACTATAAGGGTCCTGCAATTGCTTTGCTTAAAAACCTTTCCATAATTTAAAGATTAGGGTCTTGCGGTCGGCAAGACCCTTAATTATTGCCGATTAATAGCGTAAAAATTTTTAAAGGGTTGACAAATGCGTCTTATATGCTATAATAATGCTATAGTAAAACCATTAAGGAGGTTTTATGAAGAGGATTTTTATTGTTTTATTGGCTTTTGCGCTTGTGCTTTATGCGGTGGGCTGTAACGTTAATCCCGCTCAGTCGGAGCCTGACGAGCCACTTGTTGAAATGCAGGAAATCGAGCCTGCCGATACAGTTAATTTAAGTGACGAATTATCCGTTTTCAGCAAAATACTCGACAATAATTATATCAACGCAGAGGCTAAAGTAAATTACGAGGGGCAAGATTACGGGGTTACCGTCAATGCAAAAAGGACTGAAAAGGGCTACGATGCAATCGTAACTGTAGTGCAAGAGGCTACGGGTAGCATAGCAAAGATTTACTTCATAGGCGGTAAAGAGTATAGAGGCATTTCGGAAAACGGAGAGGAGTTCAGCTTTATCAAAACCTCCGACATGTATTGGACGGACAGGGTGAGCTTGTGGAATAAGCAAATAAACGCTCAGCTTGAAACGAAAATTATTTATCACGTATTAAAGCCAATCGTTCATAAATTCAAGGGGTTTGAGAATACTGCTATTAATTTAAACTACACCCAAACTGCAAACGGGCTTATAAAGCTGTTAAGTGAATACAGGACAAAAAGCATTTACGACTTTGTTGTGGGCGGGCTTATGGGTATTGACGTGTCAGACGTGGAGGCTAACGCAAAAATAAAAGAGGATATCTTGGCTTTTTGCTCGGGCAATCCGTCCGTGGCTGTTTTTATCGACAGAATAGAGGAGTATATAAACACAAATCTCGTCGGCGAGAATAAAATAAATATAAAGGAATATTTGAATGCCTTTCAGCAGACGTCCGGCATCTCTACCGAGGAGCTGGTTGAGCTTTTAAGAGATCGTATGCCGTCCGTTGCGGATAATTTAAGAGCTGTTGAAGAGGGAGAAACCTTTTACGACTATTTGAGGAGCTATTTAAGAGTAATCTCGCTGAACGCCTTTGCGACTAACGTTTTAAAGACAGAAAAGACCTTCGTCGAGTACGTAAGCGAGGCTATTGAAGAGAGCAAGGGTATAGAAACGGAGTACGCCATCAATTATTTTGTCAGCAAATACTTCGCGGGTATGACCGACGAAAACGGAGAGCTTGTGATAGGTGCGTACGTTGAAAACCTTTTGGTAAAGCAAATCGTGTTCACCGATATTTCAATGAGCTTCAATGCAGATGTGGACGCCGAAGGCAGACCGAGCAGAATATTAGCTTCCGCGAGCGTAAAATATGCGATGACAAAAAATAATGAAGCAGTTTTGATAAGCGAAAATATTTCAGTCGATGCAAGTATAAATTACAGTAAAACCGACCTCGTTTTTGAAATTCCGCAAGAGGTTTTAGATAATTTGATATAAAAATACGAAGACGTTTTGGAAAATAATTTTATAAAAGGTCTTGATTTTGTAAAAATTATGTGATATAATGCTTGTCGCTAAGAAGCGGAGAAATCCGAAAAATATAAATTCTTAGAAAAGGAGAAAGAAATGAAAAAGTTTTTAAACACGTTTTTACTTGTTGCAATGGCTTTTATTCTTGCATTTTCCGTTGTAGGATGTAAGAAGAAAAAGGGTGAAAGCACAGAGGAGAGTAAAAAGCCTGTAGTTGAAGAAAGCCTTCCGGAAATTACCAATCCTGTTATTCCCGCAGACGGCGTTGACGTTTCTTCGGCATTGGATTTATTGGCACCCGTTCTCGGTAATGCATATACTACTATCAGATTAGACGCTGATATCAACGCAACCGTAAACTCTGAAACGGTAACAATGGCTGTAGACGGCGTTGCTTACATCAAAATGACCGGTAAGGGCTACGATGCAGTAGCTGAATTTTCCGCTCAGGTTTCCGAGTCCGGATATAACGACGAAATGTCTGCAAAGCTTTGGTTCGTTGACGGAACAGCTGCTTTTGGAGTTTCCTACAGCGGTGAACCTATGCAGTATTCAAAGATTACGGTCGGCAACGTTAACGATTTACTTACTCAGGTTAACATGATGATTGCTCAGCAACCGGAGTTGAAGGCACAGTACGAACAGATTATGCCTGTTGTCGAACAGGTTATAGCAACTATCCAGGAAGAAGGTAATAAGCTTGAGGCAGTGGATGAAACTATCGACTACAAGGCTATATACGACCAAGTAGTCGGTCATATCGTTGCTAACAAGAATATGAATATGTACGATTGGGCGTTAACGTACGTTTTAGGCGTTGATGCAACCGATTCACAAGCCGTTATCGCTTTTGAAAACAGCGTATTGGCAATCGGTCAGGAAAATCCTTCCCTTGCAACCGTTCTCGACAGATTGGTAGCATTGGTAAATTCCAAATTGCCTGCAGACAGCCAAATCTCTCTCAAGGCTATCGTAGATGAGATTCAGTCACTTACAGGCTTGACTACTGCAGAAATCGTTCAGATGTTCAACGAATATATGTACGGAGAAGAGGTTTATAACCCTGCTACTCAAGAATACGTTATAGTGGTAAATCCGGACTTAGCTCTTCCTGCTCCGGAAGCAGGCGTAACCCTTTACGACTACGTATACGCTCTTTTAAATACTCAAAGCTTAAGCACCGCCTTAGAAGAAATGGGATATGATTCATTCCAGGAGCTTTGCGAGGAGGCTAAGCTTGAAATGCAAAGCGCAACGCTCGGCGATATTGTAAACGAGGGTATAAATGCTTATTTGTCCTATATGGGTTATTCAAGTGACGGTCAGTGGCAATACGTATACACCCCGGGTGAAGGATATTACGATTACGATTCTTACTACGACGCGTATACCTACGTAGGTTACGGCGGTGATTATTCTGAGGTTTACGTTCCGGTTGATTACATTTCACTCATCGAGTCTATGAATATTTCAATCGGCAGTATGTCTTTAAATCTTAAGTTCACTCCGGATGCTAAGGGCAGACCTACCTTATTGTCTTACACCGTAGCCGGCAACATGGCTTTAGCTTACGGCGGAACCAACTACACCGTTTCTGAGAACGGAACGGTTAAGTTGACCTTCTCATACACCAAGCCGTCAATTTCGTTTGCAATTCCTTCAGACGTTTTAGCTCAGGCTGTTGATATGGCAAATCCTGCATGTTAATGCAAAATTAACCTAAACGGTTTACCCCGAGGCGCAACGCCTCGGGGTTTTTTGTAGAATTTTAGAATTTCCTATTGATTTTTCACCGCAACGGTGATATAATGGGTACACTAATTAATTGGAGGAATAAAATGAAAGGTATTTTTTCAAAATTATTGCTCGTTATCTTAGCTATGGCCGTTGCAATGTTTGCAATAAGCTGCAACAACGGTGGCGGAACGAGTGAATCTACAAGTGAATCTGAATCCGAATCTGTCGTAGAGAGCGTTTCGGTGCCTGAGGAGGTGCCAATCGTTGGCGCGGGCGAAAACGGAGAGGTTAATCTGGGTGACGCGCTCGACCTCTTGGCTCCCGTTTTGGATAACGATTACATAACCGTAAGCTTTACTATGGATTCGTCGTCAACGGCAAATCAGGTTAAGTTTGCTACACAAACTCAGGCTACGGCATACGTAAAGAGAACTCTCAGCGGTTACGACGTGATTGCAACGTTTGTTCAGATGGCAGAGACTCAGGAACAGATGTATCCTATAGCAACCGTGACCGTTTATTATGTAGACGGGCTCGCTGTATTTGGTGTAACCAGCTATAGCCAGCAAGGTGTTGTTGAAGAATGGAACAAGCTTGAAGCTGCTACCTTCAACGAGCTTATTAACGAGCTTAACCAAATGATAGCCGCAGACGAAGAGGCTTTGGCAGCCTATGGCGAGGTAATGAAGGCTGTACAGCAGCTTGAAATTATTTTAAGCGAGCAGGAAACCGCTAACGTTGATATTCCTATGAGCTTTAACCTCGCAGAGTACGCAAACGGTGCTTTAAGCTTTGTTTTGGCAAACAAGGATGACGATATGTACAGCTTCTTACTTGAAAACGTATACGGAGTAGACGTTGAAGACCCCGATGCAGTTATAGAGTTTGAAGAGTCGTTTATGGCTATACTTCAGGCAAATCCAACAGTAGCAGCCGTTATAGACCAAGCTGTAGCTTCGCTTAACCAAACTATTATGGATAACGCGAGGGCAGATGCAGAAGAAGCCGGCGTCGAATTTGACGAGAGTGCCGTATTCCAGATTGACCTCGAGGCTTTATGCGGATTATTGCAAGAGAAAACAGGCATGTCTACCGCAGATATTATAGCTTTGATCAAGAGTGAATTCCCTGAGCTTAGCGATTACTTAACCGATCCCGAAGAGGGCGAAGGATTATACGATTACATCTACGTACGCGCTCAGATGATAACTATAGACGACTTGGCTAAGCAAATCTCGGGTAAACCCGACGCAACTGCGCTTACCCTTTTGGGCGAAGTAAGAACCGAGCTTTTAGACATCACCTTAGGTGATCTTGTAAACGGTGTTTTGAACGCATGCTTTAATACTGTTGCTCCGGACGGAGATGCATCTACCGGCGAGGTTACCGAGCTTGAGCCCATAGACTATGTTGCAATAGCAGAAGAGACTAACCTCTCTTTGCAGGCGTTGATCGTAGGCTTTACGTTCAGAACGGATGCTTACGGCAGACCAGTCGAGCTTAGCAGCAGCAACAGAGTTCAGGCATCGTATATCAATCCCGAAACCGGTCTTGATACCAATATAATAACGGTAGAGGTTGAGAATTCTATAAGGCTTACCTTATCTTACGGTAAGATTTTAATTTCCTTTGAAATTCCTCAAGAGGTTTTAGACATTGCTGTAGACGTAAAAACAGAGCAGTAAAGAGTAAAATTACGGCGTGGCGAGTTAATCGCTGCGCCGTTTTTATTATTGCGTATGATAGGTTTTCTCTGAGGGGCAGAGGGTCAAATAAGCACTTATTATTAACATATATAAAGTAAAAACAATAGTATTTTGAATAAAAAATGTAAAAATGTTTAATAAAAGAGTAGTAAAGGTGTGAAAAACGGTTGACGAACACCTTTAAAAGTGTTAAAATGTACGGGAAAATGGTATAAGTATGCTAAGGGAATATTACGCCCTTTTGCAAAAACAACCTTTTTAAACCAGCTTTCTTTAAACGGGTTAGGGTCCGTTTTCAGAATATTCCATTAAAATAAGGAGGTAACGAAATGCCAACCATTAACCAGCTCATCAAGCAGGGAAGAGTTACGGCAAAGGAAAAGAGCAAGTCTCCAATCATGAACAGATGTCCTCAAAAAAGAGGCGTATGTCTTTCGGTTACTACTACTTCTCCCAAAAAGCCTAACTCAGCTTTACGTAAGATTGCGAGAGTACGTCTTACCAACAAGCAAGAAGGTACAGTGTATATCCCGGGTGAGGGACACAACCTTCAAGAGCACAGCTCGGTTCTCATTCGCGGCGGCAGAGTAAGAGATTTGCCCGGTGTTAGATATCACATCATCCGTGGCGCACTCGATACTGCAGGCGTAGCAAAGAGAAGACAGGCAAGAAGTAAATACGGCGCAAAGCGTCCTAAATAATTAGCTTTTTGCAACAAGTTTATTCACAAATCATTCCTACTTATGGCGGAAATTCTGAAACGCCCGAAAAGTAGGCAGTACGACGTTTTGAACGTCGGAAGGTTCGCTCCCGTGGTGACGGTTTAAGAGCGATAGCTGTACCGGGTTTTAAAACCCTATCAAAAATTTAAAGGAGGACATTTAAAATGCCAAGAAGAGGTAACGTTCCTAAAAGAGACGTATTGCCCGATCCTATTTACGGTAACAAAGTACTTACTAAGCTTATCAACCAAGTAATGCTTGACGGTAAAAAGGGTACGGCGCAAACCATCGTTTACGACGCATTAGCTAAAGCACAGGAAAAGCTTGGTGCTGAACCGATGGATATATTCAATCAAGCTATGAACAACGTAATGCCCCTTCTCGAAGTAAAAGCGAGAAGAGTTGGTGGTTCAAACTATCAAGTTCCCATTGAAATCAGACCTGAGAGAAGACAAACTCTTGCAATTCGTTGGATCGTAGCAAGCGCAAGAAAGAGAAGCGACAGAGAAATGAGCGGTAAGCTTGCAAGCGAGCTCATGGACGCATACAACAATACCGGCGGCGCTGTTAAGAAAAAGGAAGACACGCATAGAATGGCTGAAGCAAATAAAGCATTTGCTCACTATCGTTGGTAATAGGAGAAGGTTATGCCAAGACAATTTGACTTACAACATACTAGAAATATTGGTATTATGGCGCATATCGACGCCGGTAAGACTACTACTACCGAAAGAATTCTTTTCTACACCGGTAAGACTCATAAGCTCGGTGAAACTCACGACGGTTCTGCAACTATGGACTGGATGGAGCAAGAAAAGGAAAGAGGTATTACCATTTGTTCAGCTGCAACCACTTGTATATGGAAAGGTAACAGAATAAACATCATCGATACCCCGGGTCACGTTGACTTCACCGTAGAGGTTGAAAGATCTCTCAGAGTATTAGACGGTGCTGTAGCTACCTTCTGTGCAAAGGGCGGTGTTGAGCCTCAATCTGAAACCGTTTGGAGACAGGCTGATAAGTATCACGTTCCCCGTATTGCATACGTAAACAAGATGGATATCAACGGAGCAAACTTCGATAACGCTATCAACATGATGAAGGAAAGACTTAAGACAAACGCAATGCCTATCTGTCTTCCTATCGGTAAAGAGGATACCTTCTGCGGTATTATCGACCTTGTTGAAAATAACGCTATTGTCTATCATGACGATCTCGGTAAGGATTTCACGATATGTGATATTCCCGACGATTATAAAGAAGCAGCAGAGCTTGCAAGAATGAACCTTATGGAAGCATGTGCAGAGCAAGATGACGCTTTAATTGAGAAGTTCTTTGAAACGGGTGAAATTTCCGTTGAAGAAATGAAGGGCGCAATCAGAAAAGCTACGCTTGCAATGGCAATCACTCCCGTACTTTGCGGTTCTTCTTATAAAAACAGAGGTGTTCAACACCTTCTCGATGCAATTATCGATTATCTTCCAAGTCCTATCGACGTTGACAACGTAAAGGGCGTTAACCCCGATACCGACGCAGAGGAAGAAAGAAAGACTTCAGACGAAGAGCATTTCGCAGGTCTTGCATTCAAGATGGTTGCTGACCCATTTGTTGGTAAGCTTGCTTACTTTAGAGCATATTCGGGAACCCTTACGTCAGGCTCTTACGTTTATAATTCTACTAAGGGTAAAAAGGAAAGAGTTGGCCGTATCCTTATGATGCACGCAAACCACAGAGAAGAAATCGAAGAGATTTATTCGGGTGATATTTGCGCAATGGTAGGCTTAAAGGATACCACTACGGGTGATACGCTTTGCGATCAGGATCACCCAATCATCTTAGAAAAGATGGAATTCCCTGAGCCTGTTATTCAAGTTGCTATCGAGCCTAAGACTAAAGCAGGACAAGAAAAGATGACCTTAGCTCTTTTAAAGCTCGCTGAAGAAGACCCAACCTTCAAGTTCTATACCGATAAAGAAACCGGACAAACCATCATCGCAGGTATGGGTGAGCTCCACCTCGAAATTATCGTAGACAGACTTCTTCGTGAATTCAAAGTAGAAGCTACCGTAGGTAGACCTCAAGTTTCTTACAAAGAAACGTTCAGAAAGACTGTTGATGCTGAAGGTATGTACAAGAGACAGTCAGGCGGTAAAGGACAATACGGTCACTGTAAGGTTACCTTTGAGCCTTTAGAGCCGGGTTCGGGATTTGTATTTGAAGACGTAACCGTAGGTGGATCTATTCCTAAGGAATATATCGAGCCTATCAGAAAGGGTATTGAAGAAGCATCTAAAAACGGTTTCCTTGCAGGCTACGAAATGGTAGACTTTAAGGCAACTGTAAAAGACGGTTCTTACCACGAGGTTGACTCTTCTGAAATGGCGTTCAAGATTGCAGGTTCACTTGCATTCAAGGACGGTATGAAGAAGGCAAACCCAGTACTTTTAGAGCCTATCATGAAGGTAGAAATCGTAACCCCAGAAGATTACTTCGGTGACCTTATGGGTAACGTATCTTCCCGTCGCGGTACAATTTTAGGTACTGAAGACAGAAACGGTTCTAAGGTAATCGATTCTTACATTCCTCTTTCGGAAATGTTCGGTTACGCAACTGAGCTTCGTTCAAGAACTCAAGGTCGTGGTCAATTCACAATGCAGTTCGATCACTTTGACGAATGTCCTAAGTCAATCTCTGAAAAGATTATCGGACAAAGAGCTGTTAAAAACGACGACTAATTATATTATATAAGGCTATAAGCCGATTAAACGATTATTTTACTGCCGTTTTCTAAACGGCAACGGCAGTATTTTAATACAAAACAAATAAAAAATAAAAAACAAAAACAAAATTTATCTGGAGGAAAACCACAATGGCAAAATCTAAATTCGAGAGAAGTAAGCCACACGTAAACATTGGTACCATTGGTCACGTTGACCATGGTAAGACTACCTTAACTGCTGCAATCACTATGGTTATGGCTGCTAAGGGTGGTGCTGAAGCTATGAGATATGATCAAATCGATAAGGCACCAGAAGAGAAGGCAAGAGGTATTACGATTAACACCGCTCACGTTGAGTATCAAACTGCTAGCAGACACTACGCTCACGTTGACTGCCCAGGACACGCTGACTACGTTAAGAACATGATTACCGGTGCCGCTCAAATGGACGGCGCAATCTTAGTAGTTGCTGCTACCGACGGTCCAATGCCTCAAACCAGAGAGCACATCCTTCTTGCTCGTCAAGTAGGTGTTCCTTATATTATCGTATTCCTTAACAAGGCTGACCTTGTTGACGACGAAGAACTCCTTGAGCTCGTTGAAATGGAAGTTAGAGGTCTTCTTGACGAGTACGGATTCCCAGGCGACGATACTCCTATCGTTAAGGGTTCTGCTCTTAAGGCTCTTGAAGCTGCAGCTGCTGGTAACGCAGACGATCCTGCTTGCCAACCTATCCTTGACCTTATGGATGCTGTTGACTCTTACATCCCAACTCCTGAAAGAGACGATGCTAAGCCTTTCCTTCTTCCTGTAGAAGACGTATTCACCATTTCTGGTCGTGGTACCGTTGCTACCGGTAGAGTAGAAAGAGGTGTTGGTCACGTTGGTGATCCTGTTGAAATCGTTGGTCTTCAAGAGAAGCCTACTACTTCAGTTATTACCGGTCTTGAAATGTTCAGAAAGCTTCTTGACGAAGCTCAAGCTGGTGACAACGTAGGTGCTCTTCTTAGAGGTATCGATAGAAACAGCATTAAGCGTGGTCAAGTTATCGTTAAGCCAGGCTCTGTAAAGGCTCACACTGAGTTCAGCGGCCAAGTTTACGTTCTTACCAAAGAAGAAGGTGGACGTCATACTCCATTCTTCAACAACTATCGTCCTCAATTCTACTTCAGAACTACCGACGTTACCGGAACTATTAAGCTTCCAGAAGGCGTAGAAATGGTTATGCCTGGTGACCACGTTACCATCGACGTAACTCTTATCACTCCTATCGCTTGTGAAGAAGGTCTCCGTTTCGCTATCCGTGAAGGTGGTAGAACTGTAGGTTCAGGCGTTGTTGCTACGATCAAGGCTTAATCTTAATTTTAAAAACAAAAAGACTCAAAGGCGTTGCCTTTGGGTCTTTTTTACTTTATAAGCGTCGTACTACTGCGTTTACTGTTTCGTTTTCAAGACTTTGGTGACCTCGTCGCAAATCGACCTTTTGTCAACAAATTGCAAGTGCAATTTGCAAGACCTTTTGGTTGTTTGCTCCTCTTCCCAAAAATTCTTATTTCATAAATATTTTTGGGAGTCCTAATTGGATGCAACGTCACGTTGCTCTACCAAATCCTTTCAAACTCACGAGCCTTGTATTACTCGCTTCTAAAGTTTTTAAACAAGAAAGAATATTCACATTGCACAAGTATTCTTAAAACGTTGTCGAGCCTTGCCTAACTTGTGTCTAAAGTTTTTTACTTTATAAGCGTCGTACTACTGCGTTTACTGTTTCGTTTTCAAGACTTTGGTGACCAAAGAGGTCTACCAAATCCTCTCAAACTCACGAGCCTTGTATTACTCGCTTCTAAAGTTTTTAAACAAGAAAGAATATTCACGTTGCACAAGTATTCTTAAAACGTTATCGAGCCTTGCCTAACTTGTGTCTAAAGTTTTTAAAAACAAAGAATGCTAAAAGGCAAAGCCTTTGGGCATTTTCTTTGTTGTAGTGGCGTTTATTTAAAATCTTTGCAAAACAACTTGAAATGGAGTGTGTTTTTTTGGTATAATAAACTTGTTGATAACTTAAAAACCATTATTTAGAATGAATCTATAAGTCGACTTTTAATTGATAAGGAGGGTAAAATATGAAAAAGATTATATCTTTAGCAATAGGATTAGTTTTTATGTTTGTTTTGTTAGGGTGTAATATTACATCTAATGAAAATGAGAAATTTGAAATTCCACAAGACAACTTTACTTTTTGCCCATCACAAAAAAGTGATATGCACAATGAAGAATTGATCATAGCTTATGAATCATATATTATAGAGCACAACAGGGATTTGTCATCATTGGGGGCTTACGAGATATATAATTTTACAAATGAAGATGTTTATTATAAGTACGAGTTAGATGTTTTTGTAGTTAGTTATGAAAAATCATCGTATTATTTTGTAAAACATAAAGATACGGTGTATCAAATATCTCCTTTTGATATGAATAATGAAAATTCTCACTGTGTCAATCACGTTGCAATAACAGACACAAATAAAGATGGTTATATTGAAATATTAACCGCACTAAATACTTTTGCTAATAGAATTACTTCATATTATTGCACGTCTTTTATTAGTGTGATAGATACTAAGTCTAAATATAGTATTGAAATAACCGATTATAATAATATAGATTATTTTAAAGAAAATGAAGAAGGTGTAATTTCGATTTATAATGCTAATGGTGTTAAGCCTGTTGTTAGCGATTTGCATGATGGAATATTAGACGAAAAATATTACGAATTAGCAACCAATTTGTTTGATGCGCCAGTTTTAAACACGTCTAATTACGAATTTAAAGAAAGAAACCTCACTGCAGCTTGTGATTTGTTTAAAGTAGAAATAACAATAAATGATGCTTCAATAAATTTCCCGTATGTGTTTAAATCATCTTATTATAGCTCTCCATACTTTACAATAAACGTTAAAATGACGTATCTTGGGGAGGAGTTTAGTTATACTAGTCCCGATGGCTATTTGGATGGGGCTACCGTTTCATTTGTTAATGATAGTTCAGTAATAAATTGTGAAGATTGGCTTGCAACTACTGTAGTAACGAAATTTGTTATAGTGCCAGGTATGGAAATAGAAAGAGGGTATAGATATCATGAAAGTTTAAATGTGGTTAACGAAGTTGGTGTCTATGATATGGTAATAACGTACGAAAATGAAGAAACAAGCTTAAAAGAGTCAATTGTTATAGAAGATTTTCTACAACTTACCAGATAAAAATTCTTTCGGATTTAAAAATTAGATTGTATAGTATATTTGCAGGTAAAATAAAAAGGTGAGCGAAAATTTTTCGCTCACCTTTTTAATCTGTTAAACCTAAAATATAATTTGCATCTAAATCAAGTTCCCTGCATAATTTAGCAAAAGTGTCTAACTTGGGTAATTTTTTTGTGGTGCAATACTGTGTTACCATTTCTGGAGAAACGCCTATTTTCTTAGCGATTTCTACTGTCGTAAGCCCACAATTTTTAATTTCTTCTACTAATCTTTCTTTAATAATCATATAAGTCATATCCATATGGTACATTGCAAATAAACTTTTAATATTCTTTTCTACCACAAACAACGTCAATACTAACGTCAAAAAAATCAGCAATTTTCCAGCATTCAACAATGCTTGGCTCGTTCAAGCCTTGTTCCCACCGTGATACATTTGCTTGGCTTGTATCTAATTCTTTGGCGAGTTGGCGTTGAGATAAGCCTTTTTCTTTTCTTAATTCTGCAATTTTATTGTTTTTAAAGTTTATTTCCATGAAATTATTATATACAAAAATGTATCAAAATAGTTGACATATACAAATTTGTATCGTATAATAAAATAAAAAAGGGGATTATTATGGGTGGTCTAATAATATTAATTGTTTTAGTTATATTCACAGTTGCAGCTTTTTCAGCGGAGGCCTATGTTTTAGGTGTTGTATTTTTGCTGGCACTAGGAGGCTTTATAGCAATTTTTGTTAGTACAATTAAAGAAGAAAAAGCTAAAGAAAAAGCGAAAAAAGAAAAATTTAAGTCGCTTGAGGGGGAAGAGAAAAAAGATTTCTTTTTAAAAGAATATTTGGGTGTAGACATTGATGAGATCAAAAGAAAAGCAACTTGTCCTGCATGTGGAGCAAAATCCGAGTGGGATTTATTTAAAACTGAGGAACGTGAAGAGGAAATACCTGATAAAGCATTGCGCATTGGTGGGGCAACTACAGTTTTTTATGATAAGAAGATAAAATATAAAAAGCATTATAAATGCAGAAAGTGTGGTTTTATTAAAGTTGAAGAGGAATAATTCATTAAAAGATCAAATTATATATTTGTCGTTTATTTAGTTATTAACTAGGAATGCATATTTTATGAAAAAATAGCAGAAGTTAATTATGTTTTCTCAAACAAAAAAGGTGAGCGAAAATTTTTCGCTCACATTTTGTGTTGTAGGTCTATTAAAATATAAGAAAATATGGTGGAGCGTCACGCAAAAAATAGGGTGGAGCGTCACGAGAAATAGGGTGGAGCATCACGAGAAATAGGGTGGAGCATCACGAGAAATAGGGTGGAGCGTCACGAGAAATGGGGTGGAGCGTCACGAGAAATGGGGTGGAGCGTCACGCAAAAAATAGGGTGGAGCGTCACGCTCCCCTTTGAAAAGCTAAACGCTCTTCGCCGTTTTCAAGATAAATTATTCCACAGTACTCAAAGCCGTTGCGCCTTAATACCTTTTGCATAGGAATATTATCTCTATGCGTATCTATTTTCAGGTTTGGAAAGCGTCTAAAGCACTCGTTAAAGCAAAAGTCTATTATGCCTTTACCGTGGTATAAAACGGCTATTCTATGCATAAAAGCATAGGGTAAGCTGTTCTTCCAAGAGCCTTCAAAAATCTTATTATACGTAGGCTCTATACCTTTTTTAAATGCAAAAACAGCCACTACCTCGCCTCCGTCTTCGCATACGTAGCCAATGCCGTTATCGATATCCTCTTTTGCGTCAACAGCGTTGGGGTAGTCGCCCTTCCATTGGTTCGGATTGCCGTTTTCACGCATAAATTTCTTTGCTAACGTGTATATTTTGTCAATTTGAGCAAGGTCTTCAGGCTCGGCTTTACGTAAAATCATACTAAAAAATCTCCAAATAACAATACGACAAAAAGGCGGAACAAAAGTTCCGCCTTTAAAAAGCAATTTTAAAATTAAGCTTACGCTCTTTCTACTTTATTGCTCTTAAGGCAACGAGCGCAAACATATTCAGAAGAAACTACGCCGTCTTTAACAACTCTTACTTTCTGAACGTTCGCACTGTATAAACGAGGGGTCTTACGGTTACTGTGGCTAACTTTGTTGCCGGACAACTTTCCTTTTCCGCAAACGCTACAAACTCTCGACATAATGCACCTCCAAATGGTTTAGTAAAATTAAAGCATAGATAATATACCACAATTTAAATTTAATTGCAACAAAATTGAGCCCATTTATCGAAAAAACACATAAAAATTAAGTTGCGGATAAAAAATAGAGAAAAACCCTTGTAAAAGAAATCAAAATATAGTATAATAATGAGGAAAGGAGAAAGCCATGCCAGTAACAACTTCAAACATTTACGGTAAAATTTCTATATCTGACGAAGCTATTGCTAAAGTAGCTGCCCACGCCGCGCTCGAGTGTTACGGCGTTGTCGAAATGGTTTCAAGACGACTTTCCGACAGCTTTTCGTTGCTTTTCAAACGTGATTCAAGCGGCAAAGGGGTAAAGGTCGTTACAAACGGCGATAGAATTTTTATTGATATTTACGTAATTATAAAGTTCGGCGTTTCTATATCTGCTGTTGCCGAATCTTTAAAGAGTTCAGTTAAATACAAGGTCGAGCAGTTTACGGGTATGATTGTTAATACCGTTAACGTAAATATTATCGGCGTTAAACTTTGATTATTCGCGGGGCTTATAACTTAAGCCTCTATTTCCACATATAATTCGGAGGAAATTTATGCAAAAAAATATAAACGGCGCAACCTTTGCTAAAATGGTTACAGCCGCCTCAAAATTGCTCGAGGTTAACAGAGAGCAAATAGATACGTTAAACGTTTTCCCTGTCCCAGACGGTGACACGGGTACTAATATGAGCCTGACGATGCAGTCGGCAATAAAAGAACTCAAGGCTTGCAAGTCAAATAGCTTGTACGATTTAGCAGACTCTGTTTCAAGAGGTGCATTAAAGGGCGCAAGAGGTAACTCCGGCGTTATAACCTCTCAAATTTTCAGAGGTATGTGCGCTGTTTTAAAGGATAAAACCGATTTTGATACTAAAACCTTTGCTAAGGCTTTAAAAAATGCTACCGACGTTGCCTACAGCGCGGTTTCAAAGCCAAAGGAAGGTACTATTTTAACAGTTTGCCGTATGATTTCAGAGCACGCAATGTCAGTTTGCGGTAAGGTAAAGGATATGGAGTCCTTTATGCAAGAAATCATTAAAAAGGGTCAAGAGGCTGTCGACCTTACCCCAACTCTTCTTCCCGTGCTTAAAAAGGCAGGCGTAGTAGACTCGGGCGGTATGGGTCTTTTGACGATATACAAGGGTATGTACAAGGGGCTTATCGGTGAAGAAATCGAGGGTGCAACTGTAGAACAACCCGAGGTTAAAGTAGATTCTGCTATGGAGCATGCCGATATTATGAATCTCGGCACTATAGAATTTGGCTACTGTACGGAATTTTTTATTATCAACTTAAAAAGAAGAACGACTCTTGCCGATATCGATAGGCTCAGAGAATACCTTATGAGTATAGGCGATAGCGTTATTTGTATAGGTGACCTTGAATTTGTAAAGGTACACGTTCATACCAACAACCCCGGTCAGGCGATTACAAAGGCTTTACAACTTGGTGAGGTTGACAAGGTTAAAATTGAAAATATGCTTGAGCAAAACCGTGAGCTTATCAAAAAGTATGAGGCTGAGAAAAAAGAAATCGGTATGCTTTCAATATGCTCGGGTAGCGGTTTTGCAGAAATTTTCAAGGATATTAACGTAGACAGAGTAATTGAGGGCGGTCAAACGATGAACCCTTCTGCGCAAGATATAGCAGACGCCGTTGCAAGAATAAATGCAGAAAACGTATTTATTTTCCCCAACAACAAGAATATAATTCTCGCCGCAGAGCAATCTAAGTCTTTAGTAGAAAATAAGAAGATTTACGTTGTTCCTACTAAGAATATTCCTCAAGGTATTTCGGCTGCGCTTGCCTTTAATCCGGACGAAACTGCAGATGAAAATCTCAGTAATATGATACACGCAGTGGATAACGTTGCTGCAGGTCAGGTTACCTATGCGGTAAGAAACACTAAGGTGGACGGATTCTCGCTTGTTCAAGGTGATATAATCGGTCTTGACAATAAGAAGATTCTTGCAAAGGGCAAAGACGTTGCAAAGGTTACCTGTGACCTCGTTGAAAAGCTTCATCACCCGTCGCACAGCCTTATAAACCTTTATTACGGTGCTGACGTTTCAGAGGAAGAAGCAATCAATCTTCAAGAAATGCTACAGGAAAAGTATCCCGATTTAGATGTTGAGCTTTTCTTGGGTGGACAGCCGATTTATTATTACGTCGTTTCTCTGGAGTAGTAAATAATTAAAACATAAAAGCGATATAAAAGCGGAAAATCTGATCGGTTTTCCGCTTTTATATAAATCAGTGTAAAATATAAAAAGGAGGTAGCGTATGAAAATAACCGAAATTAAAGGCATAAGCGACAAAAGAGCAAGTGATTTATTAAAGCTTGGCATAGACACGCCCGAAAAATTAATAAGGCATTTCCCCAAAAACTACCTCGATTTAACAAACGTCGTTCCGCTTAACCGATGCTACAACAACGAAATGGTGCTGACAAGCGGTGTCATTATGACTGCGCCGAGAGTTTTTACCACGTCAAGAAGGCTCAAGTGTGTCAGGGTTGCAGTAGAGCAGGGAATGCGCGGATTTACTGCAATCTGGTTTAACTCGCAGTACGTTTTAAGCAAGCTAAAGCCGGGTGTGGAATACCTTTTTTACGGCAGAGTCAGATGCGATTTCGGTGGAATAACACTCACAAATCCCACGTTTGAGGAGGTTGATAACAACACTCGTTTAAAGGGAATCGTGCCTGTTTACCCTCTCAAGGGTAACTTAAGTCAACGCGGTATGAGAGATATTGCTTTAAATGCGCTTTCACAGCTTGACGTAGAGTCTGTCATCCCGTATAAAATTCAACAAAAATATAACCTGCAATCGCTAAAAAAATCTTATTTTGACGTGCATGCTCCAAAGGATTTCGTAAGCCAAAGGCTGGGTGCCGAGAGAATTGCAATAGAGGAATATTTTACCTTAATTTCGGCGTTTAAGCTGATTAAGGGCGACCGTCAACAAATAAGAATCAACAATTACGCCTGCAAGGCTCAGGATATCAGGGATTTCATAAAAAGATTCGGCTTTGAGTTTACCGATGGGCAAAAGAAAGCAGTCAACGAGATTTATACTGACTTAACGGGCGCGAAATCTATGAACAGACTGCTTCAAGGTGACGTAGGTAGCGGTAAAACGGCAGTTGCGCTATGCGCTATTTATATTGCCGTTAAAAGCGGATATCAGGCAGTAATGCTTGCTCCTACCGAGATTTTGGCAGAACAAAATTTCAAGATAATCCAAAGGCTTTTTCCCGATTTTGAAAGTGTATTTTTAAGTGGCTCTACTAAGGCGCAGCAAAAGCGAGAGATAAAAAAAGATATTAAAGAGGGCAGAGCTAAAATCGTAGTTGGCACGCACGCAGTAATTCAGGGCGACGTAGAATTTTATAATCTTTCTATGTGCGTTTGTGACGAGCAGCACCGTTTTGGAGTTGAGCAGAGAAGCTCGCTCGTTGCAAAGGGCATTATACCCGACGTTTTGGTTATGAGCGCTACGCCTATTCCACGTACTCTTTCGTTAATTTTTTACGGGGATTTAGACGTTACCGAAATTACCGATAAGCCTAAAAACAGACTTCCCGTTGCAACTTTCGTCGTACCTGAAAGAAAGTATGACGGCATGCTGAAATTTGTTGAGCAAACGGTCAAAGAGGGCAGGCAGGTGTTCTGCGTTTGTCCTAAAATAGAGGGTGATGACGAGGGTACGGTAATGAGTGTTACCGAGCTTTTCGACGAGCTTTCAAGAGCGCTTGGCGAGGTAAGGGTGTCGCTTTTGCACGGCAAGATGAAGGACTCTGAAAAAGCCCAAATTATGCAGGATTTTAAGGATAAAAAGTCAGACCTTCTCGTGTCTACGACAGTAGTTGAGGTTGGTATAGACGTTCCAAACGCTACCGTTATGATAATTTATAATGCAGAGAGATTCGGGCTTTCTCAGCTACACCAGTTAAGGGGTAGAGTTGGCAGAGGTGGAGAGAAGAGCTATTGCTTTTTATATTCGTCTACAGACGATAGCAAGGCTGTCGAAAGACTTAACGTTCTGTGCGAAAATGCTGACGGCTTTAAGATTGCCGAAAAGGACTTCGACATGCGAGGCAGCGGTGATTTTATGGGCACGAGGCAAAGTGGAAAGTTCTTTAACGAGCTTGGCAATCTGAGCTATTCTTCCTCGGTTATCTTTTTTGCAAAAAGGATTTGCGACGAGGTTTTTACCTCGCCGGAGGATATTTCGTCAATCAGGGGCGTCGCGTTGGAAAAATACGAAAGACTAAAGGACGTAACTATGAATTAACAAACAACTTGAAAGACAGACTGTTTTGCGCAGAGCGAGGCAGTCTTTTTGTTTGGAAAATTTACGCAATAAGAGAAAAATTTTTAATTAAAGTGGGGTTGTGGTTTGTTGAATAATCAACTTATACGCTAACTTTTGAAGACTGAGAGGTGGTGTTAAAGGAAAGAAAAAGCAAGTTGAGCGGGTTGATGATGAAAATTTATAGGAAAATTTATACCTGCAAATGGGATGTTTTTACAAAAAACACAAAGCAGAATGCTAAAACTCGCTAAAATCCCTTAAATTTTAAAAAAATTTAAAACAATTGATTTTTAATTGATAATAAGAACCGTTTGTGCTATAATGTTATTAAGTATAGCTATACAATAATATCGTGCGCGTGCATAATGCGCGCGATAAATCCAAAACAGTAGAGGAAAACATTATGGTTGTAAAATTCTCACCGCCTGACGTATCAGAGCTTGAAATTAAGTACGTATCCGAGGCATTGGCTTCGGGGTGGATTACTACGGGACCAAAGGTAAAAGAACTTGAGAGAAGAATTGCAGAATATTGCGGTGTAGCTAAGGCTGTGTGCCTTAACTCTCAAACGGCATGCGCAGAAATGGCGTTGCATCTTTTAGAGATTGGCCCGGGTGATGAGGTTATAACAACAGCGTACACTTATACTGCTTCAGCGTCGGTTATTTGCCATGTCGGAGCAACCCCGGTTCTGGTCGATATTCAACCCGATTGCTTAGAAATGGATTACGAGGCTTTAGAAAAAGCCATAACACCAAGGACAAAAGCGATAATTCCCGTTGATCTTGGTGGAGTGCCTTGTAACTACGATAAGCTTTTTGAAATCGTTGAAAGAAAGAAGCATTTACACGTTGCTTCTTCCGAATTACAAAGGGCTATTGGCAGAGTTGCTGTTTTGGCAGATACTGCTCATGCTTTCGGTGCTTCCAGAAAGGGTAAAATGCTTGGATCTGTTGCAGATTTCTCGTCTTTTTCTTTCCACGCAGTAAAGAACTTGACCACAGCAGAGGGCGGAGCGCTTATGTGGAGAAAGATTGACGGAGTTGACGATGAGGACATTTATAAAAAAGTGCAACTCTTATCTTTGCACGGTCAAAATAAAGACGCTTTGGCTAAAACTAAGCTTGGCGCATGGGAATATGACGTTATCGGCACGTGGTACAAGTGTAATATGACGGACATTATGGGCGCTATGGGACTTGCACAGTTTGAGAGATATCCTAATATGCTTGCAAGAAGAAAGGAAATTATTGCAAAATACGACTCGGCCTTCCGACCTGTTGGTATTAAAACACTCGAGCATTATACAGACGAGTACGAGTCTTCGGGTCACTTATACATAACGAGAGTACCCGGCATTGATTATGAAACCAGAGGTAGAATTATAGACGAGATGGGCGAAAGAGGTATTGCTTGCAACGTTCATTACAAGCCACTTCCAATGCACACGGCTTATAAGAAGCTTGGATTTGATATAGCAAATTATCCAAATGCTTATAAATTTTTTGAAAACGAAATAACGTTACCGCTTCATACCTGTCTTACAGACGAAGAGGTAGAGTACGTTATTAAAAATTACGTAGAGGTTGTTAAAAAGTATATCTGATGCGCTTGGTTAAATGGGAAAAGCTTCCTACGGAAATGCAGACGGAGGAGGTTAGAAAATATTACGACATCCTAAAAAAGAAAAGGCTAGGGCTTTTTTTTAAGAGGCTTTTTGATATAGTAGTTTCGCTTACGCTACTGCTTATCCTGAGCCCTGTTTTCTTAATTTTGGCAATTGCTATCAAAATAGATTCGAAAGGTCCCGTGTTTTTCAGGCAGGAAAGAATAACGCAGTACGGCAAAAAATTTAGAATTTTTAAATTTAGATCAATGGTGGCAAACGCTTCAAAAATGGGCAGTGAGGTGACCGTTAAAAACGATATGAGAATTACGCGTATGGGTAAGATTATCCGTAAGTGTAGGCTTGATGAAATCAGCCAGCTTATAGACGTTTTTAGGGGTAAAATGACGTTTGTGGGTACTCGTCCCGAGGTGGAAAAGTACGTTAAGGCGTACACCCCCGAAATGATGGCTACGCTACTGCTTCCTGCGGGTATTACGTCTGAGTGTAGTATTTTGTATAAAGACGAGGACGAGCTTTTAAATGCGTCTAGCGACGTAGACAAGACTTACGTAGAAGAGGTTTTGCCCGGCAAGATGTATTACAATTTGAAGTCTGTTGAAAATTTCAGTTTTTTCAGAGATATAAGAACTATGTTTAGAACGGTCTTTGCAGTACTCGGTAAAAAATACGAGGGCGACTACAAAAAAGAAGACCAAGTAAAAGAAAACGAGGATAAATAGTTAGGTGTGTTATGAATATTTGGTATTTGCATCATTATGCAACCCCAAGTAGTATCGCGGGGCTTCATCGTCCGTTTGAGTTTGGAAAGTATTTTTTAGAAGAAGGAAATAAGCTTACTGTTTTTAGTTCTTCCTACTTGCATTACGCAGATAAAAACATGATTACAGACGAAAAGGGATTGTATATCGAAAAGAATTATGACGGAATAGACACTGTTTTTGTTAAAACGTGTGGTTATGGGTCTGGAGTGCAAAGAGTTAAAAATATGGCTCAATTTTACTTAAGGCTTAAAAAGGTTGCCCGTGCGTATTTAAAAACCCACGACAAGCCAGATGTTATAATAGCTTCCAGTCCCCATCCCTTAACGATGATGGCAGGCTTAAAAATCGCTAAGAAATTGGGCGTGCCGTGTATTTGCGAGGTGAGAGATTTTTGGCCTGAGGTATTTTTTACCGGGGGAAAGCTAAAAGAAAAAGGTCTTATAGGTAGAATATTATTAGCCGGCGAAAAAAGTATATACAAAAGAAGTGATGCTTTAGTATTCTTAAAAGAAGGCGACCATACCTACATTGATGAGCATAAGTGGGGCTTAGAAGACGGCGGACCTATAAATAAGGCAAAGTGCTTTTACATAAATAATGGTGTGGACGTTAAAAAATTTGATTTGAGAAAGGAAGAAAATCAAGTTGCGGATGATGATCTGGACGATAGTATCTTTAGCGTAGTTTATTGTGGGGCAATAAGACCTGTCAATAACGTAGGTCTTTTATTGGATGCTGCCAAGCACGTAGATAAAGACGTTAGGATTTTGATTTATGGCAACGGGAACTGCGTTGACGAGCTTAAAGAGAGAATTAACAAAGAGAATTTGACCGCTGTCAAAATGAAAGGGTATATCGATAATAAATTTATACCGTACGTTTTAAGTAAGTCAAAGGTAAACGTATTAAACTACTCAGCGGAGAAATACAATTGGTCAAGAGGAAATAGCTCAAACAAAATGTTTGAGTATCTTGCCAGCGGAAAGCCTATAATATCGACTGTAAAAATGGGCTACGATATATTAGAAGCTAATTCATGTGGGCTTTCTACCGAGAAGTGCGATGGCGAAAATATCGCCAAGCTTATAAATCAAATTAAAAACTTATCAAGTCAAGAATATGATCAAATGTGTGTAAACGCAAGGAAAGTTGCTTTAGAATACGACATGCCTATTCTTGCGAAAAAATATTTAACGGCAATACAAAGCGTTGAACAAAAATACAAAGAAAAAGGAGAAAAGAAATGATTAACGTTATTGGACTTGGATACATAGGTCTTCCTACTGCATTAATGCTCGCATCTCATGGTATCGAAGTTATTGGAACAGATTACAATAAGGATTTAGTAGCAACCTTAAACGCAGGGAAAACTACGTTTAAAGAAAAAGGTCTTGATGAGCTTTTTGAGGATGCTGTAAAAGGTGGAATTAAATTTACCACTGAATATCAAGTAACGGACGTTTATATTGTTTCAGTTCCTACCCCTTATGATAAATTCAGTAAAAAAGTTGATGCGTGCTACGTAGTATCTGCAATCAAGTCTGTTATGGCAGTTTGCCCTAAGGGTGCGACTGTCGTAATTGAATCGACTGTTTCTCCGGGCACCATTGATAAATACGTTCGTCCTGTAATAGAGGAAAACGGTTTTGTGATTGGAAAAGACCTTAATTTAGTTCATGCTCCGGAGCGTATTATACCCGGTAATATGGTATATGAGCTTTTGCACAATAATCGTACAATCGGCGCAGATGACAAGACTGTTGGTGAAAAGATTAAAGACATGTACGCTTCTTTCTGTCAAGGAGATATAGTTGTTACAGATATCAGAACAGCAGAAATGACTAAGGTTGTAGAAAATACTTTCCGTGCCGTTAATATTGCCTTTGCAAATGAGCTTGCTAAAATTTGTCGTCACGACAATATGGACGTTTATGAAATCATTAAGATTTGTAACATGCATCCAAGAGTAAACATTCTTCAGCCCGGTCCTGGCGTAGGTGGACACTGCATTTCTGTTGACCCATGGTTCTTAGTAGGCGATTATCCAAGCTTGGCTAAGGTTATAGATGAATCTATGAAAACTAACGACGGAATGCCTGATTTTGTTTTAAACCGTATATATGAAATTATGAAAGAAAGTGGAATTACCGACGTTTCAAGGGTTGGGCTTTACGGACTTTCTTATAAAGAAAACGTTGATGATCCAAGAGAATCACCAACAATTCAACTTCTTGAAAGTCAAGCAAGACACCTTGCTCCACCGATTAAGTCATATGATCCGTATTTTGAGAAGGATATAGTCCCTAACCAATATCATGATTTTGATAAATTCTTAGAAGATACCGATCTCGTTGTAATTATGGTAAATCACGACCAAATTAAGCAAAATATAGACAAGCTTAAGGGTAAGGTTGTTTTTGATACCCGTAAGTGTTGCGATTTACCCGGAACACATAGGCTTTAATATAATACAGGGAGATTATCATGAAGAAAGTAATGCTTGTTTTTGGCACGCGCCCAGAAGCGATTAAAATGTGCCCACTTGTAAACGAGTTGAAATCCAGAAAAACGATTGATACAAAGGTGTGTGTAACCGGTCAGCACAGACAAATGCTTGACCAAGTTTTAGACGTGTTTGGTGTTGTTCCTGATTACGATTTATCAATTATGAAAGACAAGCAGACGCTGTTTGATATAACGACGAATATTTTAAACGGGATAAAAGGCGTTTTGGAAATTGAAAAGCCGGACGTTGTTTTAGTTCATGGCGATACTTCTACGACCTTTGTTACGGCGCTGGCCTGCTTCTATTTGCAAATTCCTGTTGGACACGTAGAAGCAGGGCTTAGAACTTACGATATTTACAGCCCGTGGCCCGAAGAGTTTAACAGACAAGCCGTATCTATAATAAGCAAGTACAACTTTGCGCCAACCGAACTCAGCAAGAACAATCTTTTAAGAGAAGGTAAGGTTGAAGATAGTATTTACATTACGGGCAATACGGCTATAGACGCGTTAAAGACGACTGTCAGAGCGGAGTATTCTCATCCCGAGCTTGATTGGGCAGAGGGAAGCAGACTTATAATGATTACTGCTCACAGAAGAGAAAATCTTGGCGAGCCAATGCACAATATGTTTAGGGCGATAAGAAGGGTTATGGAAGAGCATCCCGACGTAAAGGCTATTTATCCTATACATATGAATCCCGTTGTCAGACAAGCCGCAGACGAAGAGCTTGGTGGGCTTGATAGGGTGCGTATTATAGAGCCTCTTGAGGTTTTGGATTTTCACAATTTTTTAGCGAAGAGTTATATGATTTTGACGGATTCGGGTGGAATTCAGGAGGAAGCTCCTTCTCTTGGTAAGCCTGTTTTGGTTATGAGAGATACAACTGAAAGACCGGAAGGCATCAAGGCAGGCACGTTAAAGCTTGTTGGTACGGATGAAGAGGTTATCTACAAAAACTTTAAGCTTTTATTAGAGGACAAGTCTGCATACGAGGCTATGTCAAAGGCAAGTAATCCATACGGCGATGGATTTGCATGTAAACGTATAGCGGATATTTTGGAGAGATAATGAAGAAAGTAACTGTATTTGGGCATTTTGGTTTTGGTCAAGACCTTGCAAATGGGCAAACGATAAAAACTAAAATTGTTACTGCAGAAATTGAAAAATGTGTAGGCGTAGAGCAAGTAGAAAAAATTGATACAGTAGGTGGAGTAAAGGCTTTACCTAAGTTGTTTTTTAAATGCGTAAAAGCTTTAAAAAGGAGTAGAAATGTAATTATTTTACCCGCGCATAACGGTGTAAAGTTTTTTGTTCCCGTCCTTACTTTTTTTAATAAATTTTTCAAAAGAAAGCTTTTTTACGTCGTAATAGGAGGCTGGCTATCTGACTATCTGAACGATAGGAAAGGGCTTGAAAAAAAACTCAAAAAGTTCAACTGCATCTTTGTTGAAACCAGTGTTATGAAACAAGCGTTAGAGAAGAGGGGTTTTAAAAATATTAAAGTTATGCCAAACTGCAAAGAACTAGATATTTTATCGAAAGACCAAATGCTCAAGGAGGCTGAATTTCCATTAAAACTGTGTACTTTTTCACGAGTAAATAGGCAAAAGGGTATAGAAGATGCCGTGATGGCGGTTGAAAAAATCAACGAAAGTTACGGAAAAGAAATTTTGTTGCTTGATATTTACGGCAATATTGATGCTGGAGAAAATGATTGGTTTGAATCCCTTCAAAAGAATTTCAAGCCGTTTGTCAAATATGGCGGAGTTGTAGATTTTAATAATAGCGTATGCGTTTTAAAAAACTATTACGCTTTATTGTTTCCTACCAAATACTATACCGAAGGTGTGCCCGGAACTATAATTGACGCATACGCTGCGGGGGTTCCGGTTATATCCTCTAAGTGGGAAAGTTTTGAAGATGTAGTGGACGATGGCGTTACGGGAATAGGGTATGAATTTGACAACTTTTCAAAGTTGGTTCAATCAATAGAAATAGCGGTTGAAAATAAAGAAAAGTGGTTGGAAATGAAAATTAATTGTCTAGACAAGGCAAAAGAGTTTTCCCCTGAAGGCGTGTTGCGTTGTTTAATTAGTGAACTTTAGTAAAATGATGAAAATGAAAAGATTACTTTGTATAGTTAGTTGTATGAATGCAGGCGGAGCGGAAACCTTCCTTATGAAGATTTACCGTAACCTAAATAGAGAAAAGTATCAAATGGATTTTTGCGTTAATGGGCAAGGTTTATATGATGACGAAATAAAAGAAAAGGGAGGAAGGATTTTTATTGTTCCTCCCAAGTCAAAAAACCCATTTAAAACGTTTAAGGCTATAAAAAACATAGTAAAAGAAAACAAGTATAATTATGTAATAAGGGTAAATGAACACTCGCTATCGACTTTAGATTTATTAGCCGCTAAAAGAGGTGGTGCAAGAAACCTTATAATGAGATCGAGTAATGCTGCAACATTGGGTAAGTTTAATACTTTTTTACACAAGTTGTTTTTCTTTATGCCAAGGATAATCCCGACCGTAAAAATAGCGCCGTCAAAAAAAGCAGCAGAATACACTTTTGGTAAAAAAGCAGTAAAAAATAACAAAATTAATATTTTGCACAATTCCTTAAAAACGGCGGACTATAAATATTCGAATGAAGGAAATATGCAAGTAAGAGATGAGTTTAATTTGCAGGATAAATTTGTTATTGGGCATATAGGAAGATTTAATTATCAAAAGAATCATACTTTCATAATAGACGTGTTTAAACATTTCTGTGAAAGAAATGATAAAGCAAGACTGTTGTTAGTAGGACAAGGAGAAAGAATAGAAGAAATAAAAAAGTACGTTAGGGATTTAAAAATAGAAGATAAAGTAATTTTTGCAGGTGTCAGAAAAGACGTGCGTAATTTATTGTCGGCGATGGACGTTTTTTTGTTCCCATCTTTTTTCGAAGGGTTGCCCAATACTGTTGTAGAGGCTCAAACCTGTGGGCTACCATGTCTTATTGCTGACACAATAACAGAAGAAGTTGCAATTACCAGTCTTGTCGAGTTTAAATCTTTAAAGGAAAGTGGCGAAGCATGGGCTAACAAGCTTGTTGAAATGAGTGATAGTGAAAAAAAAGAAAGGCAAGCTTTCGCTCAAGATGTTGTGTTGCAGGGATATGAAATTGAGCAAACTGTAAGACAATTTGAAGAGATAATTTTTGAGAATAAATATGAATAAAGAGTTGTTTAAAATTTGTGACAACTTAATATTTTGGTTAACAGTTTTTTTGATTATAACTTTTTTTGTTTTTGGGCAATATGTTTGGGGGTCTTTGGTTATAATTGCGATAATCTGTTCGATACTCGTATTAACTCTAATCGTAAATAAAGGTAAAATTTCAATTAAAATATTCCCTTTTCAAGTCTTTACGGTATTGTTTGTCGTCTATTGTTTGTTAAACGCAACATGGGCAAGAGATGCAAAGCAAACTTTCGAAAAAGCCACAACTATTTTTAGTATAATACTTTTTTATACTTTTTTGGATGTGTATTACCGTAGGTTTTTCAATGTGACAAGGCTAATCAAGGCCATTTTATGGGCAGGTTATTTTTTGGTTGGTTATTCTTTTTTGTTTTATAAACCAACAACAGTAGTACAGACTTTGCTAAGTGGAAATAGATTGCCTAATGCTTTTACTAACGTGAATGGATTAGCGCTTGTTGCATCTTTTGCAATAATTATAGAAGTTTATTTCTTGATTTTCAGCAAAGCGAGTTGGCAATCTGTTTTAACACTGCCATCAGCCATACTTATATTGGCAACAGGTAGCAGAAAGGCCTTACTTTTTTTAGTTGTAGGTGTGGCGGTTCTTCTTTTTATAAAATTTGCAAAAAACAACCTTATTAAAGCGCTATTCTTCTTATTAGCTTGCTTAGTTTTTGGTTTTCTTTCATATAAGATAATTGAAAGACTTGATGCTTTTAATGGAATTATCCAAAGATTTGAATCGTTAGTGGCTGTTATAACAGGGAAAACAGCTACAGACTCAGGTGATGTATGGAGATTAGCCTATTTGGAAGTTGGTAAGGAACAATTTAGAAGGACACCCTTGTTAGGTTTTGGCATAGGGAATTCAGGTTATATAACAATGCCTTTAGGTAGAGTAACGTATTTACACAACAATTATATTGAACTGTTAGCTTGTGGCGGAATTGTTGGAACTGTTATTTACTATAGTGCATATTTGTATTTGTTTTATGCTTTTATTAGATATAGAAGGGTTAAGAGCGACGAGACAGTGGTGTGTATCGTATTAATGATAATAACACTGTTATTGGATATTGGTATGGTGTCTTATTATGATAAGTTTACTTATTTTTGTATGTATTTGTTTTTTGCGCAAGCTAGAAACTGTAGGGATACAACTTTAGCGTTAGAAAGAAGATTTAACAAAAACAGATGTTCTACAAAATTGTTGGAGGCAGTATGAATAAAGCTTTAAAACTTATAAAGTATGTATTTAACAAAGATTACAGATTTTTAATTAACGCTTCTCTAGGCACTTATGATAATTGGGAAGATGAAAGATTTTTAAAACAAAAGTATAAAGCTTGTATGGGAAAGGATTTAAATCTTGAAAATCCCATAACCTTTAATGAAAAATTGCAGTGGTTAAAGTTGAATTATAGAAAGGATGAGTTAACCACCATTGTAGACAAATATGCTGTTCGAGAATATATAAAAAACGAGCTTGGTGAGGAATACCTTATTCCTTTGCTCGGCGTGTGGGATAGCGAAGAGGATATTGATTTTGGAGCCCTACCGGACAAGTTTGTTTTAAAGTGCAATCACAACTCAGGGCTTGGAATGTGTATTTGCAAGGATAAGTCTAAGCTTGATATAAATGAGGTCAAAAAAGGGCTAAAGAAGGGCTTAGAGCAGAACTATTACCTTACAGGAAGAGAATGGCCTTATAAAAACGTAAAACGCAAAATAATTTGCGAGAAGTTTATGACTGATAGTAGCGGTGGGCTTGTCGATTATAAATTCTTCTGTTTTAATGGTGAAGTAGACAGTGTAATGGTGTGTCTTGACAGGCATTTAGGGGATACCAAATTCTATTTCTTTGACGAAAATTGGGAGCTTAGAAGATATAATATTCGAGGCAAAAATGCGCCGGAGGGGTTTACGGTCGAAAAACCCTCTTGCATGGATAAAATGTTTGATATAGCTCGCAAATTGGCAAAGGATCATCCATATGTTAGGGTTGATCTTTATGAGTGTAACGGGCAGATCTATTTTGGGGAGCTTACGTTTTTCCCGGACAGTGGGTTTGATGCGAATATACTACCCGAAACAGATAGATGTTTCGGAGAAAAAATAAAGTTAGGGAGATAAACGAATGAAGAGCATAGGTTTTCCGATAAGCCATAAAGAGAATGAAAATAGAAGAGCATTAATGCCTGAAGATATAGCGAACATTTCCCATCCGGAAGAATTATACTTTGAAAAAGGCTACGGTGATGTTTTGGGGCTTTGCGATGATGATTACTTAAAAGCAGGTGCTCATGTTGTTAGCAGAGAGGAAGTGTTAAAAAAAGATATTATATGCGATCCTAAAATAGGAGATGCAGAATATTTGGATTGCTTATACAATCAAACTGTTTTTGGATGGGTTCATGCTGTTCAAAACAGGGATATAACAGATAAATTGATTAATAACAGATTAACTGCTTTTGCTTGGGAAGATATGTTTGCTGACGGTAGGCATACATTTTGGCACAATAATGAACTTGCAGGTGAGGCAGCGGTCATGCATGCTTTTATGTGTTACGGAAAAATGCCGTACGAAACTAATGTTGCAGTTATAGGTAACGGAAATACTGCACGTGGAGCAACTAAAATCCTTTATATGCTCGGAGCAACTGTTATGCAGTATTCTAAGTTTACAGAAGACCTACTTAGAAAAGAGATTTCTAATTATGACGTTATTGTAAACTGTGTGTTATGGGATACAGCAAGAAAGGATCATATAATATCGCGAAGTGATTTAAAGCGGATGAAAAAGGGCTCGATGATTATAGACGTAAGTTGTGATAGAAATGGTGGTATCGAAACTTGTATACCAACGGGATTCGATAATCCAACGTATTACGAGGAAGGCGTTTTGCATTATGCTGTAGATCATACGCCATCGCTCTTCTATAAAACGTTTACTAAAAATAATTCTAAAACTATTTGTGAGTTCGTTGATGAACTAATTACCGAAAATATTGGCTCATGTTTGAAAAATGCCTTAATTGTAAAGGAAGGAAAAATTATTGATCAAAGGATAAATCAATTTCAAAGAAGGTAATAATGGATAGACAAGGCAAATTAAAGCTTAACACATCGGTTGCTTTTATAAATCAAATAGTTACGTTAGTATGTGGATTTGTTTTACCAAGGCTTATTCTATCTAAGTATGGTTCAAGTGTTAATGGACTGGTAACATCTATTAGCCAATTCTTAGGCTTAATAACTTTATGTGAGTTAGGTGTGGGTGCGGTTGTGCAGTCCGCACTTTATAAGCCTCTTGCGTACAATGATAGAAACGGGATAAGCAGAATAATGATTTCTGCAAGGAAATTTTTTCATAAAGTAGGTTTTATTCTTTTAGCATATGTAACAGTGTTAATGTTAACCTACCCACTAACGGTTAAAGAAGAATTTAAATTTTTTTCTACAGTATTTTTGATTGGTGCGATATCGATTAGTTTCTTCGCGCAATATTTTTTTGGTATAACCAATCAGTTGCTTTTAAATTCTGATCAAAAGGCGTATTTGCCACTTGTTTTTCAGATAGTATCAACGGTTTTGAACGTTATAGCTAGTGTTGTATTAATTAATTTGGGTGCATCAATTCAAATTGTTAAGTTAACCACTTCATTGGTGTTTTTAATTAGACCAATTGCTTTATATATATACGTAAACAGAAAATATGATATAAACTATTCTCTTAAATTAAAAGGAGAGCCTATTGCTCAAAAGTGGAATGGGCTTGCCCAACATATAGCTTCTGTTGTGCAGGGGAATACGCCGACAATAGTTTTAACATTCTTTTCTACGCTTGTAAAGGTTTCGATTTTTAATGTTTATAATTTAGTTGTTAATGGACTTAAGCAAATTATCGTATCTTTAACAACGGGCGTTTCTGCATTATTTGGTAATATGCTGGCAAAAAATGAAGAGAAAGAAATCAATGCAACATTTAATACAGTAGAGTGGTGGATTCATACTATAACAACTCTTGTTTTTACTGTTGCGGGAGTGCTTATTGTACCATTTGTAAGGGTGTATACCGACGGGGTAGTGGATGCAAATTATATACAACCGTTATTTGGGGTGGTGCTTGTTTTATCCGGTGCAGTTTATTGCTTAAGATTGCCGTACAGTATAATTGTTTTGGCTGCTGGGCATTATAAACAAACACAAGCAAGCGCAATAATAGAGGTGATTGTTACTGTTGTTGTGGCGTTAAGTCTCGTATTTTTTGCAGACTTATTTGCAGTTGCCTTTTCTCTATTGGCAGCAATGATTTATAGAACGATGTATTATGTTCTGTACTTAAAAAAGCATTTGTTAAAAAGGTCGCTATCGTTATTTATTAAACAGATGTTGGTGGATGGCGTAACAGTTGTTTTAATAGTTTTTGCAACGGTATTTATTCCATTGCAAAGTCTATCATATTTTTCTTGGATAGTGTTGGCAATAGAAGTTTTAGCAATAGCAGTAGGTATATGTTTGGTTGTAAACTTCTTGCTATATAAAGAAAATACTACAGCCTTTCTGGGTAAATTTATAAAAGGAAAACGGAAATAAAAGGTATTTGCACATGAAATGTGAAAAGAGATTTTTTCAAACGTACAAAAGAGATCCCGACGGTGTGGCGTTTTGTTCTTATAGGGTTTGTCCCATAGGCGCGCACATCGATCATCAATATGGTAAGATAACAGGTCTTGCAATTGATAAGGGTATACATATCGCATATTCTGCCAAGCAAAACGGCGTAGTTGAGTTGGCTTCTTTACAGTTTGATAAAAGAACTCAGTTTCACGTAAACTCTGTTCCGAGAGAAAAGCAAGGCGACTGGGCTGATTATCTTAGAGGCGCAACCGTTATGCTTAGTCAAAAATATAACGTAAGAATTGGTCTTTGTGGCGTTATAGAGGGAAGCTTGCCAATTGGTGGACTTTCTTCGTCCGCAGCAGTTACAATCGTGTTTTTAACCGCACTTTGCAAAGTTAACGGTATTAAGCTGTCGGATAGTGAGCTTATTATGATGGCAAAGCATGCAGAAAATTTATACGTTGGTGTATCTTGCGGTAAGCTCGACCAGTCTTGCGAGGTGTATTCTAAAAAGGATCATTTACTTTATTTGGATACGAAGGATGACTCTTACGAGCTTATACCTACTAATCCGTTAATGAAACCGTATAAAATAGCTGTTTTCTTCTCGGGTGTGGAAAGAACGCTTGTAGGAAGCAAATTTAATATGCGTATTGACGAATGCCGTTCTGCGGCGTATGCATTAAAGGCATATGAAGGGATGGAATACGGCAAGTTTAAAGAAACTCATCTAAGAGATGTCCCCTATGAGGTTTATTTAAAGCATAAGGACAAGCTTCCTGAAAACTGGAGAAGGAGAGCTGAGCATTATTTTACTGAGTTCGACCGCGTTGAAAAGGGTGCAGAGGCTTGGAGAAGGGGCGATATTGAGCTGTACGGCAAGCTGTCGTTTGATAGTGGGTATTCATCAATTCATAATTGGGAAACCGGTTCGCCGGAGCTAAAGACACTCTATGAGATTATGACAAAAACTGACGGTATTTATGGCGGTCGCTTTAGCGGTGCAGGCTTTAAGGGCTGTTGCATGGCACTTATCGACCCGTCTTACGAAGAATTTATTTTAAATAAGGTAAAGAAAGAGTATCTTGATGCTTTTCCTCATTTAAAGGATACGTATTCGGCACACATTTGTGAAAGTGCTGACGGAGTTCATTTATGAAATGTTTAATTTTAGCTGCGGGGTATGCTACAAGGCTTTATCCATTAACTGAAAATTTTCCAAAATCGTTACTTAAGGTTCAAGATAAAACGATACTTGACCATTTAGTTGACGATATTGATACAATGGGTGAGGTTGATGAATACGTGATTATTTCAAATCATAAGTTTTTCCCTCATTTTACCGATTGGGCAAACGCAAAAGCTCAAAAAATAACCGTAATTGACGACGGAACCACCTCAAATGACAACAGGCTTGGCGCGGTAAAGGATATTGAATTTGCAATTGATTCGCTTAAAATTGACGACGATATGCTAATCATTGCCGGTGATAACGTTTTAGATTTTTCTTTAACGAAATTTATAACGTATGCAAAGCAAAAAGACACTTCTTGCGTAATGCGTTATTTTGAGGGAGATAAAGTAAGATTGACAAAATCAGGAGTATTAACTATAGATCACTCGGATAGGGTGATAAATATGGTTGAAAAGCCTGCAGAGCCTCAAAGCAATTGGTGTTGTCCTCCGTTTTATTTTTATAAAGCAAAGGATTCAAAATTGATTGCAAAGGCTATCGAGGATGGATGCGGAACTGATGCCCCCGGTAGTTATGTGGCTTGGCTTTGTTCAAAAACAGATGTGCATGCTATGGAAATGCCGGGTAAACGGTATGATATAGGTAATCTTGAAAGCTATAAAAAGGTGCAAGAGGAATATAAAGGAATATGTTAAGTCAAAACGTTAAACTGTCAAATAGCACGGTGTTGATTACCGGGGCTGCAGGATTTATTGGTAGTAACCTGGTACGAGAAATTTTGCGTTCTTTTAAAAACGTAAATATAATAGGTGTTGATAACGTAAACAATTATTATGACGTTTCAATAAAAGAATATAGATTAAAGGAAATAGAAACAGCTGTTGAGGTAAGCTCTTGCAAATGGTCTTTTGTAAAGGGAAATATTGCGGATAAAGAGCTTATAGACAAACTTTTTAAAGAAAACAAGCCGGATGTTGTTGTAAATCTTGCAGCGCAGGCAGGCGTTAGATATTCTATAACTAACCCAGATGCGTATATTGAGGCAAATTTAATAGGTTTTTACAACATATTAGAGGCGTGCAGGCATTCATATGACGACGGAGAAAGAGGTGTACAACACCTTGTATATGCATCCAGCTCGTCAGTTTATGGGTCAAATAAAAAGGTGCCTTATTCTACAGACGATAAGGTTGATAATCCCGTATCGTTATATGCTGCGACAAAAAAATCCAATGAGCTGATGGCTCATGCATATTCAAAGCTATACAATATACCGTCAACCGGCTTGAGATTTTTTACCGTATACGGACCTGCCGGCAGACCGGATATGGCGTACTTTGGCTTTACAAATAAGTTGTTGAACGGCGAAAAGATAAAAATATTTAATTACGGAAACTGTAAAAGAGATTTTACTTACGTAGACGATATTGTAGAAGGTGTAAAAAGGGTTATGCAGTGCGCGCCAATAAAAGAGACCGGTGGGGATGGATTGCCGATCCCGCCGTATCGCGTATACAATATAGGTAACAGCAGCCCAGAAAATCTTTTGGATTTTGTTGATATATTGCAGCAAGAGCTCATAAGTGCAGGCGTTTTGCCAAGCGATTACGACTTTGAATCGCATAAAGAGTTAGTGCCTATGCAGGCGGGTGACGTGCCCGTAACGTTTGCTGACACCTCTGCGCTTGAGAGAGATTTTGGCTTTAAGCCTTCTACGGATTTGAGAGCAGGGCTTAGAAGATTTGCAAGATGGTATAAAGAATTTTATAAAGTGTAAAAGGAGTATATAATGAAAATAGCAGTTGCAGGTACCGGATACGTAGGGCTTTCAATGGCAGTGCTTTTATCACAAAAGCATGAGGTAAAGGCTGTTGATATTATTAAAGAAAAGGTTGATATGATAAATAACCGCATATCCCCTATTCAAGATGCTGAAATAGAAGAGTTTTTAGCTACTAAGAGTTTGAATTTAACTGCTACCTTAGATGCAGAGTATGCATATAAGGATGCTGATTTTGTCGTTATTGCAGCTCCCACAAATTACGACAGCGAGAGGAATTTCTTTGACACGTCTGCCGTAGAGTCTGTTATCGATTTGGTTATTAAGCATAACCCAAACGCCATTATGGTTATAAAATCGACGATTCCCGTAGGATATACTGAGTCTATAAGAGCAAAAAAGGCAAGCAAAAATATTATTTTCAGTCCTGAGTTTTTAAGAGAAAGCAAGGCGTTGTATGACAACTTATATCCTTCACGCATTGTGGTGGGAACGGATATGAACGATGCAAGACTTGTAGAAAAGGCGCATACCTTTGCAGCCTTATTGCAGGAGGGTGCCATTAAGGAAAACATTGATACTTTATTTATGGGCTTTACAGAGGCTGAGGCAGTTAAGCTTTTTGCAAACACTTATTTGGCATTGCGTGTATCGTATTTCAATGAATTGGATACCTATGCTGAGATGAAAGGGCTTGATACAAAGCAGATTATTAACGGAGTATGCTTGGATCCAAGAATAGGCAGTCATTATAACAATCCGTCGTTTGGATACGGTGGGTACTGTCTTCCTAAGGACACCAAGCAACTGCTCGCAAACTATCATGACGTGCCTGAAAATCTCATCGAAGCCATAGTTGAGTCGAACAGAACGAGAAAGGATTTTATAGCCGACAGAGTTTTGAGAAAAGCAGGCTACTACGCGTACGGCGAGGGTAGTCGCTATGATAAGGGAAAAGAAAAGAGCGTTACTATAGGTGTGTTCAGGCTTACAATGAAGTCTAATTCGGATAATTTCCGTCAAAGCTCTATTCAGGGGGTTATGAAAAGAGTTAAGGCAAAGGGCGCAAACGTTATTATATACGAGCCTACCTTATGTGACGGCGAAACCTTCTTTGGCAGTAAAATTGTAAACGATATAGAGGAGTTTAAAAAAAGCTCAGACGTAATTATTGCGAACAGATATAGCGATACTTTAGAGGACGTTTTAGAAAAGGTTTACACGAGAGATTTATATTTCAGAGATTAGCAGTTGTAAAAAATAAACAATAAAATTTTAAAAAGAGTGTTAAAACACTTGCTTTATTTCATAATATTTGGTATAGTATATAAGCACTTTCGAGTGCGAGTATATGGGAGCATAGCTCAGTTGGGAGAGCATCTGCCTTACAAGCAGGGGGTCACAGGTTCGAGCCCTGTTGTTCCCACCATATATTTGCGGGAATGGCTCAGTGGTAGAGCGTCACCTTGCCAAGGTGAACGTCGCGAGTTCGAATCTCGTTTCCCGCTCCATAATCGGCGCTATAGCCAAGCGGTAAGGCCAAGGTCTGCAAAACCTTCATGCCCCGGTTCAAATCCGGGTGGCGCCTCCAAAAAATTCGACAAGTTTCGACTTGTCGAATTTTTTTGGGTTCTTTGTCAAATGTTGGGGTGTAGCAATACAAAAAAAGCACTTCAAAGCGAAGCGCTTTTCTTTTTTTAAGCTGTTTCTCAGGGTAAAATTAAGGGGAATTATATGTTGAATTTTCATCAAATTCGATATCTTATAACTTGCTTATTATTTATTATAATGCTATAATACAAGTGAGGTGCAATATGAAACTTTTTATAAACGATTATCAAGAGGGCTGTTTGCCCGAAATACTTCAAAAATTATACGATAATAATTATGTAGCAAATAGTGGTTACGGCACGGATAAGGTGTGCGACAATGCAAGAGGACTTATAAAAAAGGCAGTTAACAGAGAAGACGTAGACGTGCATTTTATCGCAGGTGGAACACTTACCAACAAAATTGTAATCAGTTCGTTTTTAAGGCCGTTTGAAGGGGTTATTTGCGCGGATACCGCCCATATTGCAACACATGAAACGGGTGCAATAGAAAGTGGCGGTCATAAGGTTTTAACCGTTCCAAATAAAGACGGAAAAATATCAGCTGACGACGTAAAAAGGCTTGTTAAAGAGCATATAGAGGGACTTTCTGTCGAGCATACTGTAAAACCCGGTATGGTTTACATATCTCAATCAACCGAAATGGGTACGGTTTATACTCTTGCAGAGATTAAGGCGTTAAGCTATGCATGCAAAGCGTGCGGATTGCTGTTTTATATTGACGGAGCAAGAATTTTATACTCGCTTTTCAGCAAAGACTGTGATTTTACCTTAGTGGATATAGCAGGTCTTTGCGATGTGTTCTATATAGGAGGAACAAAGGTCGGTGCGTTGCTTGGCGAGGCGTTGGTTATAGTAAATCCAAGGCTTAAAGAGCATTTCAGATATATCTTAAAGCAAAACGGTGCGCTTATGGCAAAGGGATTTGTGATGGGAGCTCAGTTTGAAGGGCTTTTTGAAAACGGTAACTACGTGCGATATTGCAAAAGAGCAGTTGAAAATGCTGACAAGATAAGAGAGGTATTAAAGGAAAAGGGCGTTGAGTTTGAAAGTAATGCAAGCGATACGCAAACGTTTGCAATATTTACTGAGGAGCAATATAACGCCTTAGTGACCCGCTTTGATTTTGGCGGAGCAACTAAAAAAGACGGAAAGGCTTACGCAAGAATTTGTACTTCATGGGCAACCTCTGATAAGGATATGAAGGCTCTTTTAGAAGCCTTATCAAATTTGTAAAGTGCTTGAAATAAATTTCTGATTATGGTATAATAACTACAAAGTAGAAAAAGGAGCAAAAAAGATGAAAAAATACGACAATGAAATAGATAAGCTTTTTGATGAGGAAAATACCGAGCCTATTTATCTTTATGACGACAATGACAAAGAAATTGCCTTTGAGCAGATTGCAGTTATCCCTAAGGGCGATGAGATTTTCGCAATATTAAAGCCCATTGAGCCGATGGACGGAGTAGAAGAGGACGAGGCTCTTGTATTTGTAATAGGCGAGGACGAGAACGGCGAGGAGATGATGGAGCTTTTAGATGACGAGGACGAGGTTGATGAAATCTTCGGACTGTACTATAAGCTTTTAGAGGAAAACGAAGACTGATTTAAAGCATTATAAAACCCCTGAATAGGTGATAATCAACCTATTCAGGGGTTTTTGTTATAAATTAATTATTTGCTTGCAATATTTCTTGCAACGTGCACACCGCTCGCAGACGCGTGAGAAAGGGAGTGTGTGATACCGCTACCGTCGCCTATGATATATAAGCCTTTGTGACAGCATTCGAGATTCTCATCAACCGAAACCTCCATATTGTAGAACTTAACTTCAACGCCGTACAAAAGAGTATCATCGTTAGCCATACCCGGGGCAATCTTATCGAGGGCGTAAATCATTTCGATAATACCGTCTAAAAGACGTTTAGGAAGAACTAAGCTAAGGTCACCCGGAGTTGCAGTCATAGTAGGAGTTGTGAACGATTCCTCAATTCTCTTCGGTGTACTTCTTTGACCTCTGATAAGGTCGCCAAAGCGCTGAACCATAACGCCACCGCCAAGCATATTGCTGAGCCTTGCTATAGACTCTGCGTAGCCTGTAGAATCCTTAAACGGCTCCGAAAAATGCTTTGCAACGAGTAAAGCGAAGTTTGTGTTTCCCGTTTGCTTAGCGGGGTCTTCGTAGCTGTGTCCGTTTACGGTTACAATACCGTTTGTGTTTTCGCTGACAACCTCGCCCTTAGGGTTCATACAGAATGTTCTTACCTTATCGCCGTATTTTTGAGTACGGTAAACTATTTTGCTCTCATATAGCTCGTCGGTAAGGTGGGAGAAAATCTCCGCGGGGATTTCAACTCTTACGCCGATATCAACACGGTTGGATTGGGTAGGGATAGCCATTTCGTTGCAAACCTTTTCCATCCATTTGCTACCGCTTCTGCCAACCGACACGATACAATATTTACAAGTGTATTCCTTGTTGTTACAAACGACGGTGTATCCACCGTTTTCTGCCTTTATGTGCTCAACTGCGCTATCAAAGAAAAACTCAACCTTTTCCTTAAGGTGATTATATAAATTTTGAAGAACAACGTAGTTTATATCCGTGCCGAGGTGACGGACGGAAGCGTCTAAAAGGTGTAAATCGTTTTGCATACAGATTTTCTTGAATTTAGAGCCGGCTGTTGAGTAAAGCTTTGTGCCCTCGCCACCGAAACGCAAATTGATATCGTCTACGTAGTGCATAAGCTCCATTGCCTTTTTTTTGCCGATATATTCGTACAACGTACCGCCAAAATCGTTGGTTATGTTATACTTGCCGTCAGAAAAAGCACCGGCACCGCCAAAGCCACTCATAATAGAGCAGTGCTTGCAGTTTATACAAGCTTTGATTTTGTCGCCGTCGATAGGACATTTGCGTTTATGTAAGGGATTACCCGCCTCAAAAACGGCAATCTTTAAGTCGGGTCTTTTTTCGCTAAGCTCGTAAGCCGAGAATATTCCGCCGGGACCTGCGCCTATAATAATAACGTCATAATTCATAAATTTTCTCCTAAAATACTTTTCAAGTATACAACCATATCACATTATATCATCTATAATCAAAAATTTCAAGGTTTTTTAAATAATTTAATTGTTTAATTAATATAGTAAACCGAGGAAGTGCTTTGAATTATAGAAATTGGTGTGAAATTGATTTAGGTCAAATAAAGCAAAACTATCGGCTTATGAAAAGAAGGGCGTTAAAAAATCAGCAGATAATGGCAGTGGTAAAGGCAAACGCATACGGACACGGCAGTCAAGAGGTTTCAAGGGCATTGCAAGAGGAGGGATGTGATTTTTTCGCTGTCGCCACGCTTGAAGAGGGAGTCGAGCTTAGAAATGTCGGTATTAAAGGTGAAATTTTAGTGCTTGGCTATACACCGTATTGTCAGCTTGAAAATCTGGTGAGGCTTAATTTAAGTCAAACAGCTTATTCAATGGAGTACTTTGAGATTTTGTCACAGGTCAGGCTACCTATAAAAATTCACCTTGCTTTTGATACGGGTATGAACAGGCTTGGCTTTAACGCAGGTAACGGTGAATCGTCAGGGTATTTGCTGTCATTGGCTAAAGGGCTCATCATAGAGGGGGCTTTTACTCATTTAAGCTGTGCAGACGACGAAAAAAGCGATTGGTTTACAAAAAATCAGATAGAAAAATTTAAAGGCATTATAAAGATGCTCCCAAATTCCGTAAGGTACGTTCATTTTGCAAATTCAAGTGGCTATTTTAGGTTTAACGACGGCTTTTCTAATTTAGTAAGGCTTGGCGGTTGTATTTACGGCTTAGGAAATGTTGGTGGAATTAAACCGGTTTTGAAGTGGAAAAGTATAATTATTATGCTTAAATTAATCAAAAAAGGTGATTACGTAGGCTACGGACTTTCTTTTAAGGCAGATAAAGATATTACGGTGGCAACAGTTTCGTGTGGGTATGCAGACGGCTACTCAAGAGGGCTTTCAGGCGTTGGTAAGGTAGTTGTTAAGGATAAAACAGCACCTATAATAGGCAGAATATGTATGGATATGCTTATGGTAGACGTAAGCGGGATAGACGGTATTCGGCTTGGTGAGGAGGTGACCTTAATTGGCGATAAATATACAGCAAAAGATATGGCTAAAGGCCTTGCTACAATTGATTACGAAATAACCTGCAATATATCGCAAAGGGTTAAAAGGGTATACGCAGACAAAGATGAAAGCAGTCGTAAAAATTTTAAATTTTAACTTGACATAAATAAAAAAGAAAGGTATAATTAAAGTGTAATTTCGTTTAAACGAACAAATACAATGTAAAATATTTCGTTTGGACGAAATAGAAATTTAATATAATTTCGTTCAAACGAAGAGGAAGATAGGATGAATTGGATAACCGTAAAACAGGCGTCGGAAAAATGGGGAGTAACTCCGAGAAGAGTGCAGGAGCTTTGCAAGGAAGATAAGATAAAAGGAGCAATGAGATGGGAAAGAACATGGATGATTCCTTCTTACGCCGTGTTGCCGTCTTCGTCTAAGGGTGAAAATCCAAGCATGCCAATGCCTAAAAAGAGCCCGTTTTTAGATATGACAAGCTTGTATAACAAGGCGGGTGAAGCCGATAAAATTGCCGAGCTTTTAGTAAATAATCCGGAGGCAAAGGCTCTTTTTGAAGCTCAGATTGCATATCGTAGGGGTGAAATTGACAAGGTTTACGATAAGGCGAGGTATTTTTTAAATTCTCATTCCGGTTTTTACGCAATACTCAGCGGGGGCTTGATTTTATCCCAGGTGGCAATGTGGCGTGGCGACGTTAAGCTCTGGTATGAGGCAAAAAGACATATATTTGAGGTGCCGTGCAAAACCCAAGGAGATAGAGAAATAGTGTCGCTTGCCCTTGCGATAATAGATAGCTCGGTATACGATAATAAGGATTATCCCGAGTGGTTTAAAAGAGGTAATTTTGAAAGCTTGCCTGCAGATGCGCACCCCGCTACAAAGGTTTACTATGCAAAATATCTGCATATAGTAGCCTTTGCAATAGCCTCAAAGCAAACGGAATTAGAAGGAATTCAAGGCTTGGCACTTATGAAAATGCTGCCAAATACTATAGAGCCTATGATAACCCAAGCCGTAGTAGATAAAACTGTAATTCCCGAGATATTTTTAAGGCTGTCGTGTGCCGTTGCATACCATTACAGTGGTGAAAAAGCAAGCGCTATCGAGCATATAGATAAAGCTATTAAGCTTGCTTTGGCAGACGGCTTATACGGTATTTTAGTTGAATATATGCGTCATTTTGACAGCTTGTTTGAAGAGAGATTGGCTCTTGCAGACGAAAATGCAGTTATTATAATAAAGGAGCTATACAGCACGTATAGCATTGGTTGGGCAAAGCTGAGCAGTGCAGTGAGAAACCGTTATATTGCTACAAATCTGCTTCCCAGAGAGCGAGAGGTTGCAAAGCTCGTAGCCTTTGGATTTACCAGTAAGGAGATAGCTAATATGCTTTACGTTTCTGAGTCTACGGTAAAGCAGACTGTGCAAAAAATTGTCCAAAAAACAGGAGTAAAGGATAGGTCTGAGTTTTCGGATATACTTTAAAAGTACAAAAAAGATAGCACAAAAAAGCCTTTTCTTGCTATTGCATTTTAACCCTCATATCCCGTATACTGTTAGAGGAAGCAGCGTACGGGATATTTTTATTGATAACGATGTATAAAGCATGCGTATCACCGTGCGGTACAGCACTACTGTAAAAGCTGAAAAATCCAACTAAAATATTAATCTGTAAGGAGAAATAAAATGAAAAAAATTGTAACAGTACTTTTGGCTTTAATTCTTTCGATTTCGCTACTTTCGGGATGTAAGAAGAAAAAGGGTGAATCAGTTAGCGAATCTGTAAAGATACCGCCTGTCACCTCGGAATCTACACAAGAGAGCATTCCCGAAGGCTCAACCACGGGTGACGTTCTTGCAGGGGCTTTATCCTCTCAAATAAGTCAAGCGTCGTCAATATCGGTAGAATTGGAAATGTATGAAAAGATATCGTCCCTCGTGCACTTCAACGGCGAAGACGAATTGGGCGAGCCCATGGTTGAAACGGACAGCGATTATTACGAGCAATTAATTAGCGTTGACGCTGTTTTATCGGTTGACAGCGACCAAAATCTGGATGCTAAAATAGATATAATAGAGGAATACACAAACGACGAGCATGTTGCGTTAGATGTTGAGGCAGAACAAACGGTATACATTATTGATAGCGTGGTGTATGCCCGTGTAGATGGCGCAGATGTTTGGGTAAAAGACGCAGAGCTCAGCGAAGGAATTGGTCAGCTTATTGAATACGTAAAAGAAATTAAAAACGGGGAAATCATCTCCGAAGACGATAAGGCAAAGCTTTTCAAAGCACTTGGAGAATTTGTAAATACCTCCTTCGACGTTAAAAACTACAGTGGTTCAATAAGCTTAAACGCTACCTCTCACGTAAACGATTTTATTACGTATTTTAAAAATTTAGACGTTCAGACTAAAACGGTTGCATCATTTATCGAGGACGGATTACAGCTTATTGACAGTGAGCTTACAGCTGCAAGCTTCGTTGCAAAATTAAAAGAGGTTGTATCACTTACTGCCTCTCAGGCAGTTGCCAATATCGATGCTTGGCTTACGGCTAATTGTCAAACCACATTGCAGGGCTTATATGACAGGCTTTTAGCAAGCGACCAATTGGTTGCAATGCTTGCAGAAAAGTCGGGTGTTCCCGAAGAGAATAGGGCTGAGTTTATTGCTCAACTTAAAGAAACCAGCATTGCAGACAGGATAGAAGAGGTTAAGGACGTGCCATTATACGATCTTTTAATGTCAGGCGTTGCGCAAGGCGAGCCGTATCCTACGGTAGACGAATTCTTTACTCAGCTTGAGGGTATGTTGGCACTTACTATTGCTGAATTTGAGCAAAGCGAGGTAATGCCGCCGATAATTACAGATATTAAAGTTATTACGCAATATATAACTATAAACGATTTAAGCTTTAAGGTAGACGTTGATTTTACAAACGCATTCCGTCTTGAAACAGTAAAAGCTGAATTTTGCATTGAGGGCTTAAACGCAATGCCGTCAGAGGTTGAAGGTAAAACCAATGATTTTTATACAAAAGCGAGACTCTTTCTTGAAATTTCGGAAATATCTGATCAACCGCTACAAATTGCAATACCCGAAGGGGAAAGCACAGTGGACTTCTTAGCGGCGGGTTATTATGAAGGCAGTGATGAAGTGCTTTCTGATTTATGGGTAGTGTTTAGTGAGGACGGTACTTCGTTAATTACTCTTGCAGGATATGCACCGAGTGGGGTATACGTTGAGTTAAATGCAACAGTTCCTATTACTCTTTTGACAAATAACAGAATTGAAATTGCACCCGAATTAATCAACGTAATGGTTGACTATAATTCCTATGAGATAACCTTAGATAAGTCAATTATAATCGTAATAGACGGAGATAAATTTGTTGTGGAGCAAGTGCCGGATTTAGGTATTGCCGATGAGGTGGCTTATTACGCAATAAAGCAATTAGCAGAGGGTTCTTCAAAATACACGTACGGTTCAAGTATAGGTGGAACGATAGAGTTTTGGGCAGGCTCTTCATATGGAATAATCAGGTTTACTGATACTTTTCCTATATCGAATATAGTTTTTAGCTATCAAACTGATTACGAAACGGGCGATATGATATGTACCGTAGAAGGTTACGGAACTGACGGATACTTGAAAGACGCTGAAACAGGCCTTGGATACATAGGGTCAAACCCCGAACAGATACCTATCATATTTACAAACGTTGAATTCGTTATCTACGTTGAAGACGGAGTTATTAAAAGCGATAATATGCCTACGATTTTAGATCAATATATTAGAGAGCAAGGCTAAATTTGCAAAATATAATCATATACTCCCCAATCATAGCAAGGGCGTGGTTTATAAAACCGCGCTCTTGCGCTTTTAGGCTAAAAATTTTTTGTGTATTAGCAAAATAAGCGATAAAAATTGCTTGACAACACAAAACTGTAGTGCTATAATTATCAAGCATTCAAGAGATGCTGAAGTGGCGGAACAGGCAGACGCAAGGGACTTAAAATCCCTCGGTAGCGATACCGTACCGGTTCGATTCCGGTCTCCAGCACCAAAAAAGCACCTAACCCTATGGGCTAGGTGCTTTTTTGATTGTGGAGACCTTGCGAACCGCAGGTTCGCTTCGTTTGCGCAAAGAGTGTGAAATATAGTAAGATTTATTCGCAAACGCACGAGCGATAAGAGAAGTTATACTATCGCAGAGATAATATCGCGAGTATTCCGGTCTCCAGCACTAGATAGGGAGTTTTCGATATCAAAAAACCGCAGGTTCGCTTCGTTTGCGCGAGTAGTAATAGGTATTGAAATACTAATTCGCAAACGCACGAGCGATAAGAGGAGTTATACTATCGCAGAGATAATTTCGCGAGTATTCCGGTCTCCAGCACTAGATAGGGAGTTTTCGATATCAAAAAAACCGCAGGTTCGCTCCGTTTGCGCGAGTAGTAATAGGTATTGAAATACTAATTCGCAAACGCACGAGCGATACGAGTGGTTGTATTAGTGAAGAGATAATTTCGCGAGTATTCCGGTCTCCAGCACTAGATAGGGAGTTTTCGATATTAAAAAACCGCAGGTTCGCTTCGTTTGCGCAAAGAGTATGAAATATAGTAAGATTTATTCGCAAACGCACGGGCGATAAGAGGAGTTATACTATCGCAGAGATAATTTCGCGAGTATTCCGGTCTCCAGCACCATAAAGAAACCATAATATTGATACGAAAAAATCGGTATTATGGCTTTTTTATTGCCCCAATAGGGGTGATTTGTCCTTTTTAATAGGTTTTATAGCAAAAATATAAGCTTGCCGGGATAGTTTTCGTCCTTGC
>JAFVQT010000029.1 GCA_017504655.1 Clostridia bacterium
AAGTAACGTCTGCGCTAACCACGTACATATCGTAGTTGTTTGCGCTGGATGGGAACTGCGCGCCCGCTTTAATTTCTACCGCGTAAACTGCAGTTCCGTGATAATTTGCATCAACCTGGAAGCCTATTGCGTTTGTTTCACCCCAAATTTTAGCTTGAGCATTACCCTGATAAATTTCTCTGAGCGTTTTATACTCAGTTTTAGAGGTGTAAACGTTTACGTAGTCTAATACGTTCAAGCTTGCAATTTTAGCACTAACGTCTGCATTTGCAGTGTCATAATTGCTATTGCTAATGAAAAGCAACAATCTTTGATCGCTACCTGCTCTGTTGTGGATATTTGTAACAGTTACACTTTCGGTTATAGGATCTGGCTCGGGAGTCGGCATGCTTGCAGACCACTGACCGTCAATCAAATATAACGTAACAGCAGGTAAATACTGTCCGCCAAACGGCGCGCCTGCTTCAATTGTAAACGTTGTATATTCTTGTCCGTCAGGAACGGTTAACCAAGAGCTGTCGTACAAGAACACTATTCTGTTTGCATTTTCTTCTACAAGAAATGACAGTTGAATTGAACCGGCTTGACCGTTGATTTTAACGTAATTTCTGACGTCTGCAATGATAGGAGCGTCAAAACCGCCGTCATTTGCGTCGTATGCCTTTGCTGTAAAATTTTTGTCAAACTTTATGCCTACAGCCATGGTATTGCCACCCCAAACAGTGTTGTTATATTCTGTATCAACACTTAAAAGAGCTACCGTTGGCTCTTGCGCTTTTGCCGTTTTTGCATTGTTTATGCCAAACGATAAGCCAAGACATACCATACAAGTAAGTAATAAAATAAAACTTACAATTCTTTTGATTTTCATCATAATTCTCCTTATATTTTTAGCATTTCTGCCTTTTAGCCTTTTATTCCCACCGCAGCAACACCTTCCATAAGCTGTTTTTGGAAGATGGCAAATAAAACAATACACGGTATTGCCATAAGTACGCCTAAAGCCATTTGTACATTGGGGAAATAGGTCGATCCTTCTCTTGCAAATTCCTGATATAATGCAAGCGACAAGGTGTATTTCATAGGATTATCTCCTACAAACATAAGCGGAGTTTGGAAGTCATTCCAAAGCCCCATAAAGTTGGTTACGGCAAGATAAATGATTATAGGTTTAACAAGAGGCATAACTATAGATGCGTAAATCCTGATTGAAGATGCCCCGTCTATTATAGCTGCTTCTGAATAAGACTTTGGGATACCCCTCATGAACTGTCTTATTAAAAAGATGTTGGTTGCTCCGCCACCAAACCAAATAGGAAGCCATAAAGGAAACAACGTACCTATAAGTCCTGCTTTTGCGTAGATGGTAAAAAGCGGAACACCCGTTACCGTGCCCGGAAGCAACAGTGTTGCCAATATTAAAGTAAAGACAATATCCTGACCTTTAAATTTTACTTTACACAATCCAAATGCCGTTAATGAAGACATTAAGCAAACACCGGATATGTTAAGAACACATACAATTAAAGTGTTTCTTACGTAAAGCACAAGCTCAGAGTGCTCATATAAAGTTTTATAGGCTTTAAAGCTGATTTCTTTGGGAAAAATCGAGGTCGTATTCAAAATCTGCTCATCCGTCATAAAAGAAGAAAGATACAGATATAAAAACGGAAAAATGAAAAACAGACCCACTATAACCAGCATAAAGTATTTAAATACAGTAAAAGCTATCCTTTTTGCAAGTATATTGCTATGAGAAAGATAAATATCGTTATTCATATTACGCTTCCTCCCCATAGTAAACCCATTTGCTGGTTTTGAATATTCCCAACGTAAGTAAGCCTATAACGACGAACAATACCCAAGAAAGTGCCGCAGCGTAGCTTATCTGATAGTTTACAAACGCAGCTTTGTATATACGAACAACTATGAAATCCAATTCACTTTCGTTTTGTCCGTTCATCAACGGATAAAATCCTGCAAAAACCTGAAGAGCGTTTATAACACTCATAATAAGCTGATAGAAAATCATAGACGTCGTCATAGGTATTGTAATTTTAAAGGTTTTTGTAAAATACCCTGCTCCGTCAAGCTCTGCAGATTCGTACATCTCTGCAGGAACGTTTTTCATTTGAGCAAGCCACATTATCATACTGCCCGGCCAGCCCCAAACGCTCAACATCAAAATTGTGGGGAAAACAGTTTCCCCCTTGGTATAGAACGTGTAAGGCTCAAGCCCAAGAGCCATTAAATAATTGTTGAACAGTCCGTACGTGTCAGTTATATTTTTCCAAAGCAACGAGCCTGCAACTGCAGGGATTAAGCATGGAAGATAATAAATTACACGGAAGGCGTTAACCCCCTTTGTCTTTTGATTGAGAAAGAGGGCAACAATATAAGACCCTACCATACCTATGGCAATAGTTGCGATTGCATATCTGAAGGTTATATAGAAAGAGTGTATCGTCTTTTGCAAATCTGTGTCAAAAATCCTTTTAAACTGTTGAAAGCCAAAGTTTGAGAACTGTTCTTCAGCATAAAAGAAATTATAATCGCAAAAGGCGTAAACCAACGAGTATACCATAGGAATTAAGGTAAATATTAAAATACCCAAGAGTACGGGAATACAATAGATTATATTCCCGTAATCCTTCCAAAGCCTACGATACCACGGGGCTTGAGATTTGATAACCATATTAGAGGATTTCCCCCCTCTTTACGGCTTCAAGGTTTGCGGTATAAGTAGAAATTAACTTATCTCTGTTTGCAGGCGCACCGTTTTCAACGTTTGTAAGGTTCATAAAGAAATTACTCATTTGCGTACGAAGTGCCGTTCTCATAGATGCGTCGAAATAGTTGTAGGTAGTAAGTCTGAGCTCTTCACCTTGGAACCATGCGCCGTGATTCATAGCAGGGTCAAACGCTTGTCTCCACTCGCCCGTATCCTTCAACGATTTTAAAACAGGTTGAATAAAGCCTTCTTTTCCGCCGAGGTTCTGACCTTCCTCAGAAAGTATAAACTTAATGAAATCCCAAGCAATCTCTTTGTTTGTTTTAGTAACGCCGTTTGCAGTTTGAGTTTCGTTAGCATGCTTTTTGGTAATGCCGTAGCCGGAAGTACCTGCAGCGACCTTTTCAGCCGGGAACGGAATGAAGTCCATCATGATTTTTTGACTGCTTTGATCACGAAGATAAGGAAGATAACTGAGAATTAAAGGACGTGAAACAACGGTAAGATAAGTCGTTCCCTTGCTAAAGTTATCGTTTATATCAAACTTATTTACCTCGTTAAAGAAGTTGCTCCATAAGTAATCGTATACGGCTTTATTCTTTGCGCTTCCTAAATTTATATTTCCGTCATTTATAAGGCCGTCTCCGCCAAGAGCTTCAACAAAGGTAGTATAAACAGCCTCCCAGGACATATTCATACGGATTGCTCTGTACGATGCGTAGGTTGCTCCCATAGACTTGATTTGATCGTTAAGGTCTTGAATAAGCTGAGCAAACTTTTCCATGGTCCAAGAATCAGGATCCTCGGGATTGTAATAATCAGCTATATCAAATGAGTAGAAGGTCTTTAAATCGTTGAACATCTTCTTGTTGTAAACGATTGCTATTTGGTTGTAATCTCTTGGAGCAAAGTATATACCGTATTTTGCATCGTTGCTCTTTGTACCGGCATAGCTACCGCTGTACGAGGTCGTAGGACGGAATTCACCGCTGTTTGACGCTGCGTGTAACATTGAATCGTAATACAGGCTGTAATCAGTATCAGCACTCTTTTCGTATAACTCACGAAGGTCGATAAAGTATCCCTTAGTAGGGTCGGTAAACGTATGACCGTAATCGTCCGGAAGCCATACCATATGAGGTAATGAATCTTGATTCATTGCCTTTTTCTGCATGTAACCGATGATATCGTCGTTACCGAAATTGTTGATAATGATGTTTACTTCCGGATGCTTTGCTTCATAAGCAGACTTCCATTTATTCATCATATCAATTTCACCGCTTTCGTTTTGAACGGCAACCTCTAAATTAAATTTGCCCTCTAAGTGACCCGATTCCTTCTTGTTACCGCAACCAAAGGTTACAGCGCAAGCAAAACAGGTAACTACCGTTAAAATAACTGCTAAGCATTTTTTGATAAGTTTCATACCATTTTTCTCCTTTTTGTTTATTTTCCTGAATTATATCTATAATTAAGTCTACCGATAGGTGCGCAGTCCCCGTCAATATAATAGTTAATTATATTTCCTTGGTCTGAAATACCGTCGGCAACCTTAAAGTCAATAGTAAACTCCTTACCTACGTCTATTCCTAAATCTGAAAGAGGTATTTTTATTGCAAAGGTGTTACCGCTTAACACACAGTGGCAGTCGCTTATCTTACTCCATTCGAACCTTCCGTTTGCAGAAGCCCTTTCAAGTGAAGTAACGCTACCGCCAATACTTGTGGGAATTCTGTTAACTATATAGTTATAGCCCTCCCACTTGTTTCCGCTTTGACCTTGAACGGAAAGCAATACGTTAAGGTTGTTAAACATTGATTCGTCTACTATAATGTCGTTTTTAGTCGTAACCCTTAAGTAGAGGAATTCACCGTCGTCTGTAATTTCAGTTTTTACAATGTCGTTACGGTTAGTGTTGTTCTTTAAGCGATTACCTTCTCTTCTCGTTGCGTCGTACCAATCTCTTTCTAAGGCGTCACCAGCAAAATCAAGATAGCCTCTTGCGCCATTCCATGCGCCTAAAAGAGATTCCGGCGTCATTCTGTTTGCGCGGTATACCGTTTCGTTTACATTTTTGAACCTTCTGGTGTTGAGCATGTTTTGCAGATAGAAGTTATCGCCGTAGCCACCCTTCATCATTTCCATATCTCTTGAAAATTCCATATCGCAAAGATCTACAAACGCTGCTCTTCCATCACCGTAATCGTTTTTAAATGCAATCCATTCGTTCCAGCCGGTTACGAGAACCTCAGAAAGCAAATCACGGCTCTTATGGGCATTGTCCCAACAGAATTGTAAATTTGTGCCTTGGTGAGCAAGGTCGGGGTTGTTGGTTCCGTAAACGTTGCAATAGTTAGCATACGCATCGGAATATTCGTCCTCGTAATACGTCCAACCTCTACCGCGGTTATAATTATACTTAAGTGGCTTTAACACAGGGTCTACAGAATTGCTCATTCTGGGATCAACGTTATCCGAGTGCTGAGCTACCGAAACACTCATCATACCCAGATTTTCAACATCGAAAATCTGCTGATCCTTACACCAGTCCATCCAAGCCATATCTCTATACTCGTCCGTACCGTATTCAGACCAAGGCCACATAAGATTTCTGAAGCAGAAATAGTTTTGAATTTCAAAGCTGAGCTCCGGATACTCATTTGCCATATCAATAGCTATAAGAGGCTTGTTCTTATCACCCTTTCTGTACCACACACTGTCGTATTTTGAGTTTTTATAAAAGACGTTGAAAAAACCGTTTAACTTGTCTAAATCAACTTGTCCCCTATACGGACAGCCCGAGAAAAGCCCCATAACCTTAGGAGGATTCCAGCCCTGTGCCTGCAACTCTAAAATCTTATCGAAAAGAGCCGTACAGTTTCTCTCATAGTAGCTTATATTAGTAAGATCTAACGCAAGATAGTCTATACCCGACATAGTGAAAAGCTCAAGATGTCTTTCAATTACCCACGGGTCGTCAGACGCGTAATAGCCGTATAACGGCTCACCCCAGTAATGGGCAAAATAAGTGTTTACGGATACGTCCCACAAATCATCCGGGTTGTTAGCTATCATATCGGTTATATCTAATATTCCGTTATCTCCCACGTGGTCGCTATGCCAAACGCTATAGAACACGCCTACGTCTTTATCGCTCCCGTAAACGTCTGCCTCGCCAAAGCTTCTGCCAAGCGCATCGGTTGCTACGAGAGAGTTTACGGTTGCAGCATACAAATCATCAGACGGAAGCTCTCCCTGAACGGTTGAATTTGTTGATTCGGAAGTTGAGCCACTTCCCCCTCCGCCACAGCCAACGCCCATAACGACTGTGAGGGCTAATGCTAAGCTTAAGATTTTTTTCTTCATCTTTTCCTCCTTTTTAAATTATTTTCTGAACTTTGTAAGTTCAACGAGTTGTCCACCGTTTATTCTCGACTCCTCTGCAGCGAGAGCCATATAATGACTTTCTACCGAGTTGTCTATCGAGGTAGTGAGCGACTCAATTTCGCCGGTCATAACGCCGTAAATATACTCTATTATTCTGTGATCACCGCCGCCGTGACCTTCTAAGTCGTCGGTTAAATCGGTCAACCTCCATACTGTATCATTGCCAAAATACTTTTTAAGAGTAATTGTTCCTTCAGCCTCGCACAGATTCAATTCTCCCTCTGTACCGAAGAATCTGATATCTCTTCCTCCCTGTTTTACAAAAGCCTCCATCTTCAACGTTGCGGTAACGCCGTTTTCAAATTGCATAATAACCGTTTGATTATCAACGACGTTATTGTCGCAATTAAACACGCATCTTCCGTAAGGACCTTCCTTGATGGCTTGCATCAAAGCATCCTCCGTAAGAGGGCAAACGTCGGTTATCAAATTGAACGGGCCCTCGTTTTCCGGTCCTCCAACGTTCTTCCACATTTCAACGTATATCCTCTTTGCGCTATAAACGCAAGTATTTACGTACTTACAGCTTAAGCATCTGTCGGCAGCGCCCTCGGGCTTGTTTTCAGGCTTAAAATAGAATAAGCTACCCATAGACGAAACCGATTTACATCTGCTACCGGCGAAATCCTGAATAAGGTCCAAGTCGTGACAGCATTTTGCCATAATCATAGGTACTGCAACATCAGTATTTCTCCAGTTTCCTCTGACGTAGCTGTGCGCCTCGTGCCAGTAAACGACGTTTTCGGTTTGGTCGATAGAAACAAGTCTTCCTATTTCGCCCGCATTCAATAGTTCCTTGAGCTTTTTCATAAATACGGTATAGCGAAGAACGTGACAAACGATTACCTTTCTGTTTTTTTCATGCGCTAATTTTGTAAGCTCTTGCAATTCTTCTACGCTATCCGATATAGGCTTTTCAAGTACTATGTCGTAGCCAAGCTCAAGAGCTTTTTTAGCCATACGCACGTGCATTCTGTCTTGAGTTGCTATAAAGAGCAAATCGCTCCACTTCTTCTCAAAAAAGCTATCTTCATCGTCAAAACGGTTTTCTGCGGGAACTTCAAAAATTTCGCCATACTTATCAAGCCTTGTGCGGTTTATGTCGCAAATATGAGTAATTCTGAATTTATCTTTTAAAAGCGACATATATCTTCCGTACGCTTCTCCACCGCGACCGCCAAGACCAATAATTGATACCGTTACAATCTTTTTATTCATTTTTGTTCTCCTTAATACTCGTCAAATTCTGTTTGCAACAAAAACTGCCACAGTAAGCGGCGGTATTGTTAACGTTCCGCTTTCAAGCTTGCATGAACCCTCAACTAAGTAGCCCTTTTCCTGTATTTGTACAACCTTTGCGGTGTCCGTGCTGTTTAAAAGGAATATCGTTTCTCCCTCGGCAGAGCAAAGGCGCTTTTCATACAATCCGTTTTTCACGTCGGCGTAGCTGTATTTTGAAATGCCAACCGTGCTGAGTGCGTCTTCTATAATTTTTACGTAAGCCTCATTTCTATCCGTGTAATATCCGTAACCGATAGAAAATCCCGAAAGGTAAATTTCGCCTTTGCCGTATTTGACCTTGAAAAGAGCGGGGCTTCCATCGTCAAAGCTTGCCAAAACCTCAGCTCCCTGAACTTCATAATTCGTTTTCACAGGACGAACCTCACACGATAATCCCTTATACTCAACCTTCTGACCGCTTGAATAGATACGGTGTATCATATTCGCGTTCAGTGCAGGCTTAAAGTCAATATCGTAAGGCTGCATCCATGTGTTTACCGTTCGCATGCCGAAGCCCTCGTCGGCAATAACTGTTCCGCCCTTTTCTATAAAAGACTTAAGCGCATCGCCAACCTCAGGCTTTATCATTGTATAATAAGGTAGGTATAAAACCTTATAATCGTCAAGCTTTTTATAATCTCTAACGCCAATGTAATCTACTGCGTAGTTTGCCTCTCGAAGTAATCTGTACATGCCCGCATGAGCGTTTCTGTAATAATAATGAGGATTCCAATTCTTAAATTCGTAGTCAGGACCGCAGCAGTCTTCTATTTCAGAAAGAAGTGAGCAGTCAAAATCAAACACTATGGCAACGTCTGCGCGCTTTGCGTTACTGCCTGCAAACAGATGCTTATTCTGCTTGAGCAATCCTCCAACGTCTTTAACCTCGTAAGCAACTTCCCTTGGCTTGCCGTTCATATACATTATACCCGAGCAGTCGCTTTCATAACCTATTCTTTCAGCGCGGTACTGCCAGTACATCAAGCCCTTAGCACCCGCCGAAATTGCAGAATAAAGCTTAAACCTCATATCAAACGGCGTGTCATATTTCATGAACATTCCAAGCCCGGGGTAAATTTCATGCAAGAAATAATTTTCGTCAACCGACCTTAAAAAGTCGTTTAACATTTGAAAATCAAGCCTTGCTTCCGGGGTTGCCATCGTAGTATCGCAAGGGATTGAAGTACCCCAGAAATCAACTGCCTTTGAGGCTGTAAAATCATCGCAGACGTCGTCTATTGCAGTTTGAAAGGCACTGGTATAGCCAACGTGCGACATAATAGGTCTTTGCTTATCAAATTTACGGATTTCGTCGTATACAAAGCGTAAGTTCTCGTATATTCCCTCTCCGCCCTTATATTTTTTAAATTCAAAGGTGTCCCAATATCCGTGCGGTGTTGAAGGTAAATTTACGTTATCAAAGCTTTCTTCCGTGGCGCCGTAAAACTCGTTGAGCTTTTCTACCGTGCCGAATTTGTTCTTTAAATATTTGCCAAATCCCTTTCTGCAATGCTCGCAAAAGCAATCTTCAAAAGGTTTATTTCTCGGCTCGTTCCATACGTTCCATAAAATCAAGCGTTTATTTGTATAGTATCTCTCGGCAACCTTACTTACAAAACGCCTTGCTGCTTTTTCAACGTTAGAATTTGTAAAGCATGGCTTCCAACCGCCGTAAAACGCGCCGTGGTAACCACCTCTGAGCTGTTCGCCCCTGGGGCCTATTCTGACACCGCCAAGCTTGTCGAAAACGTATTGCGGTGCACATTCTAGAAGAAACTTGATAACAACCTTTTTATTATACTTTTCAGCAAGCTCAAACAGCTTATCCACATCTGAAAAGTCGTATTCGCCCTCTTTTCTCTCGTTTTGTCGCCAATTTATTCTAATTTGTATAACGTCCAAATTAAATTCACCCATAGCTTTAAGGTCGCCTTCCCACTCTGACTCAAGCGGTGTTGGAGAACGATAATACTGTGTACCGTGAATAATTTCGTCAAAAAACATAATTTCTCCTTTTTTGTAGCCCGTTTGTATTTTATCCTGCATGCTCTTTTAGCTTTCAGAGCATGCAAGACAGTAGTTATTGTTATTCAAAATTTTCGGGGAAATCCGGTAACTCCTCTACGTTATCATATTGAGACGTTCTTACCGCGTCTTCATCGAAGAGAATAAAAACTAACTCGATTTTTTGATAGTCTTTTTTCATTAGTTTTCCTCCTTATCTAATTTCTACGATAGCGTTGCCAAATGCAAGCTCTACAATAATTTGTCCGTCAACAACTTCGTATTCCGTCGTTGCAAAACCGTTTACGTATACAGTGTAATCGGTTGCAGGAGCATCAAACGCCACCTTTAACTTCAAACCTGTAGCTTCTCCTTCGTCAACAGAAGTAATTTGAATAGCTCTGTCGTAAATCGTAACGTCGTACTTACATCCGTTAAACGTAAGATTTTCAACCGTCCAGTACTCTAAATCACCGGGGAGCTTCGGAGCAATTTTAAGCGTTCCGTTGCCTTGTGACTCTATACCGAAGAATCCGTAAGGAATTGCCGATACGGGAAGGAAAGACTCTGCGAATTCGCCGTCGATACCGATTATACCGCCCGTAAAGCCGTCTCTTTCTGCCTGACCCTTAATACCGTTTTGGATTCTCCAATATTCTCCGTTGCCGTCACCGTCAGAATCCCATTGACCGTTTTCGTAATAATCCCAATAGAAATCGTCCGGAGTTGAGCCCGAGGTCTGATAATATGCGTAAACGTCCATATACCAATCTTTAATTGCATTCAAGCGGGCATATGCGTCGTCAGTGCCGTTTACGTTAATTCTGTTCATAAGGTCGTAGTACGAGGTATACATAATAGCACCGCCGTGCTGTACCTGACTTACACCGTATTCACCGCCGTTGTTTGTGCCGTGCCATACACCCGTATAAACCGAGCTGTCGGTTGCAGACGTACCCTGATAGGTCGTTGCTCTTGGCGCAAGCTCAAAGAAATAAATATCCTCGCCTGTAGAGGTATCACCTGCTACCGTTCTTTCGCCCGTTACCCATTGCATAATAAGATCAGCCTGCTCTTCGGTTGCAATGCCGTAGTAAATTGCCTCTAAGTTCCATACGAGATAGCCGTAGTCTACCCACTCGGAAACGCCGTCTGCATTAGCGTCGCCGTAGCCTGCGATAAATCTGCCCTTAGTCGCATCCCAGAATCCTTGCGTGTTGCTTGTTGTAGCGCGAAGAGCATTTAAGGTCTTAGCTGCAGTAGCGTTTAAATCCAAAGCAGAATAATCACTTTCCGCGAAGCCTTTTCCAAGCGTTGTATTACTTTGTCTGCCCGCTGTCTGTACGTTCGCGCCTGCCTTGTTGCTTGAATATGAACTTCCTTTTTCAGCCAAAACACTTTCTAAGTAAGCCATATCCGCAACTGCCTTATAAAAATAGCTGTTTGAATGGAAATCGTACTCAGGCATGAACGATATATCCCAATATCCGTTGCCAAGGCTGTGTGCGATGCGCTGTGCCATATCACTACCCGTCTTGTCAGAATCGTGTCCTACAAGATAAGAGCTGTTGATAAGACCTCTTTCCTCATCATAGAACTGCATTAAGAAGTTCATTGCCTTTCTTGCTCTCGTTATGTTTTGCTCTAAGAACTCAAGGTCACCCGTATAATCGTAATCTTGACGGAGTGAGGAAATAAAGATTGAGTTGTTATTGGTGTGTCTTGTATCGAGTGAAGGACGCACGTAGCTGAGTGCGAAATCACCCGTAAGAGTAAGACCGTCTTTAGGTATAATTTCGATACGGATATCCGTAACGTATCTGGTTTCGGAATCGCCCCAATTTTCGTGAGCGTACATAGGTAAGAAGAGCATATGCTCGTAGGTACCGCTGTAATCGTATTTTATAAACGCATATTCGTTTACAGACATTGAATATTCGGTTGAGCCACCCTCGTTGGTCTTGAAATAAACTACTATATCCTTTACGTTGTCTGCATTTGACATACGAACGTCTAATTCAAGTAACGGAGCGTAATAGGTGTAAATTGCAGGCTCATCGTATACGGTGATATTAGAAGAAGAAATACCGCTGTATTTTTTAACCGTATGCGTTTGAGGTAAGGTAGGTGAGCTAAACGTTACTTTAGAAGCTCCGCTTGCCGTGCCCTTGAAAAGACCTGCACCGTCTAAACCGGCATTTACGTTACTGCTCCAAGCCGTTCTGTCACTGCCGTTGAAATCCCAGCTTGTTGAATATCCCTTCGTGATATAATTAGTAGTTGCCGAGTTCCAAAGGCTTGTTCTTATAGCCTCGGTTACAACCATTTGCTCAGCAGTCGGGAAAGGCCAGCCCATTCTGTGCTCGTTAGAATTCAAGGTTGCGTTTGCATCACGTACCGCATCGGTATTTTGCCATACGTAGCCGTAATCGTCTACAGGTACGTTAGAAAGCTTTTCTCTTAAGCCCTCTATTCTGTCAAAGCCTGCGTCCGTATCCATAATGTAATACGCCGTAGAGAACCACTCCCACCAGAAGAATTCGGTTGAATCCTTACCTGCAACGACTGAGTTTACAGTCTGATCCTCGCCGTTTGCATGAATACCTGTTGCGTGACGGGTAAAATAATCGTTTAAGAAGAAATCCAAATCCTCGTCAGAGCTCTTGAAATATACGTTTCCGTCACCGTGCTTATCGGCAATATCCGACGCAACGTCAACGGTAAAGGTAAGCTCTGAGCCGTTAATTGCCACGTCTTTAATACTGAACATAAACTGTCCTATTTGAACGTTTTTAGCCGCAGAATTAGTTACTCTCGTTCCGTTAATCATTACTGCAGAAACGTCACGGCTGAGAGAAACGGTGAACGTCTTGCCCTGCAGACTGCTCTCCAACGCATAGTCACCTACAGCGGTCACCGCCTTAGTCAATCCCATTTCGTTGGAAAGAGTAATGTCGGCAACAGAGTTTACGTACTCTAAAATCATTGAATTTTGCTTATAGTCGTTTTCAGTATCGTTATATGCCAAGGTCGCTACGCTGTAAATACTTCTTGCGTTTAACTCTTCGTCGTACGGAGTATAAACGTATCCCTCTCCGCAGGTAAAGTTAATCTTTAAATATCCTCTCGCCGAAAAAGAACGGGCGTATTGATTTACAGATATATTGACAAAGGCTGCAGCATACGACCATGTTGCTTTATCTCCACCGTTTTCAATCCACTTTTCGGTTTCTTTGTCTATATAATAACCGTCTTTAAAGCTACTGTGTACAAATTCAGTATATGCAAGGTACTCGGTAGGAACGACGAGCGTACCTACACTTAAAAGGTAATCGCCAAGCATATTATAGCCTGCCGAATCTATTTCGGTCGTGAAACGGATACCGCTGGAATTTGTAACCAAACGAACGGATGCTCCGTCTACCATATCAAAGCCAATCCATACCGCATAGAGCTCAGTAGCTCCGGTAAGCTGCAGCCTATATCCTGCAGGATATAAATCGGGAAGGGTTGCTAAATCAGTCGTCCAACCAACGAATACCTTAGATATTCCGTCCTCAATAATTTCATTGTCTACTGACGGCAACTGAATTTGGTTAGTAATACCCGACATAATGACTGAAGAGTCACTGTTTAAAGTAACGTCGTAATGCGGTGCGCCCGTCAATCCGGGATCTGCAAGCGTTATATCCGCATTAGCCGCGCTTGCTTCAGTTGCGAAAGCAATGTATTCGTAATCAGCTGCAGTCGCAAGATATTCTGCGCCAAGCTCAAGGGTAATAACGTTTTCCCAGCCGGCAATACTGCTGTACATCTCTACTAAGCCGGTTGCCTCATCTATAACGCGATAAGCAAAGTTAGCTTGGTAAATAGTGTTTGCACTAAGTCCTACGGTGCTAACTGCCGCAGTAAGCGTTTCACGAGCACCCGTACCTGCATTGTACTTGTGGTATTCGATATAGAGGGTGTTTGCAGGTCTTTGATAATATACGTGCCAAGATAAATAAAACGGACTGGTATTCGCTTCTGAATACGTATCGTTGGTTATCTTAACGTCAAACGTAGCAAGCTCCACTTCTTGTGTGTATGATAATTCTAAAGAAAGGTTGAAATAAAGATTGTTACCAACGTATCCCTTATAATGATCTCCCGACCTTGCAATTGAAATTTCACCCGATTTAATCTCCGTAGAGGACTTACCCTCCGAATATAAATCGGAAAGCACTATTTTTCTAAGTTGGTCAAATTTTGCAGTTAAAGTGATATTTTCGGTAACAGGGGTATCAAAATCCCATCTCGTTTCACCGTTATACCAACCGTTAAATGCGTATTTATAATCAGTCGTTTCTTCTTTGGTCGGTGCTTCGGGCTCAGCTACCAATGCTCCGTCGTTAACGGTTACGGTGCTTTGCGTTTTGCCGTCGTCAAAGGTTACTACGTATGAGGAATACGCGGTAAACGTACCATCTGCCGTCAACGTGATATCTTCGGTTACAGGTGTGCTGAAATTATATAAAACGCCGCCTAAGTACCAATTATAGACGTAAACGGTATTCTCGTCGCCCGCTTGCGCCCTACTGTATGCTTCGGGATATGCGAACGCCCTGCCCGGCACAGCGTATAATTTTACACTTTCTGCGCCCGTTGCAAGCTCACCCTCAAGTGTAACGACGTGCATACGGCTCCAAACCACTGCCCAAGAATTCAAGGATTCGTCTGCTGAATTATAGTCTGCATTGTAGAACGCGATATCCTCGCTTACTACATAAGTAGTATAATCGTTAGTCGCAGCAGGGAACTTGGCTCCTGCCTTAATTTCTATTGCATAAACTGCAGTACCGTGATAATTTGAGTCAACAGCAAAACCAATAGAGTTTGCTTCGCCCCAAATTTTAGCCTGCGCATTGTTTTGATAAATTTCGCGAAGCGTTTTATATTCCGTTTCCGAAGTATAGACGTTTACGTAATCTAACACGTTCGTGTTTGCAATCTTTGCAGTTATATCCGTATTGTTGGTATCGTAATCGCTATTACTTAAGAAAAGTAAAATCTTTTGTCCACTGCCGTATCTGTTGTGGATATTCGTAACCGTTATGCTTTCCTCAACAGGCTTGTTTTCGCACCACTTGCCGTCAACTAAATACAACGTAACAGCAGGTAAATAATGTCCGCCAAACGGTGCGCCTGCCTCGATAGTAAACGTAGTATAGTCCTGACCTGCGGGCACATCTAATAAACTCTCATCATAAAGGAAGGTGATGGAGTTTTCGTTATCTATTTGCAAGAAAGTCAAATTGCCCAAAGATTGTCCATTGATTGTTACAAAAGCTCTTACGTTGGCAATTACAGGTGCATCAAAGCCACCGTCGTTTGCGTCGTATGCCTTTGCAGTAAAACTCTCGCTGAAAACAAGTCTTACCGCACGGGTCGAACCGCCCCAAACGCTATTGTTGTTATCTGCGTGAAGCTCAACGAATTCAACGTCGGGTGTGCCGAGCGTAGGAGTTTCAGGCTCTACGGGTTTTAC
>JAFVQT010000030.1 GCA_017504655.1 Clostridia bacterium
GAGTAATTTCTTTATCAAACTTATACGTACTGTTTATTTGCGTACTTGTACCAGCTTTTGCATTGTTGTTATTTGCAACGATTCCGTATTTGTCACGAGTGTATTTAACAACTAAAACTCTACTGCCGTCACCATCTATATTTCCACTTATTGTGCTTTGACTTGCATTATAAGTAAAGTGAGCAATATCTTTAATTTCAGCAGTTGCTAATGTATCGGTTGTGCCACGTAAAGTGTCGGTATGGTCTAATGTGTAATTGTTATCTTCAAGGTTTTGTAAATAATACTCTACTTTATACTCGGTATCTTCATTTGCAGACCAACTTGCCGTAATTTCTTCATTATCAATTATCGGTTCTGCAAAATCATAATCCCAACCCGTAAAAGTGTAGCCTATTCTCGTTGTGGTCGGCTCGGTTGCAAGATAGTCTTCTTCTATTATTTGTTTTTCAACAGCCGTTCCACCGTTTGCATTAAACGTTACCTCATACGTTGGACGACGGCGCACTATTACGGTATATAAATTAGTTGGCTCGCCATCTACTGTTTCTGTAACGTAAACCTTATTATCTCCTATTTCTAAAGGAATTGTTTTTGACACTACTGTTTGTATGCCGTATATATCTAACGACACAACGAATTTTGCATTGCCTTTCACTTCAATTTCGTTTATAAACGAGAACACCTCGGTATCGTTGCTTACTTTACCGTAAACGTTAGTTCCATCAACGGTTAAAGTTTTAAACAAAATACCCGTTTCATTTTGTATCACAAAATTACAGGTTGTACATATTTGAGGCGTTGTTGCCGTTGCTGGGGCTGACGGAATATGTAATTCTTCCGTTGTTGTATCTTTTTCGCCACAAATACACTCATACCAGTGATAATTGACATTGTGTTTTATTTCAGTGTATTCGTGATCTAAAGTCGTGCCGTATGCCTCATTACAAGTTGAGCAAAGTGCTTTTTCGGTGCAAGTTGCCGTGCCACCTGCGTGAGGCTCTTCGGTAGAACTATCTTTTTCGCCACACTCACACTCATACCAGTGGTGGGTATCGTTGTGCTTTAATTCGGTATAGTCGTGGTCTAAAAGTGAGCCGTATTCTTGGCTACAAACAGTACAAACCGCCTTTTGTGTGCAAGTTGGAGTGCCACCCTCGTGCGCTTGCTCTTCGTCTTTTGCGCCACAACTACACTCATACCAGTGGTGAGTTGAGCTATATTTAAGCTCAGTAAACTCACACTCGTGCTCTGGCTCGCTTTCCGACTCAGATTCACTCTCACTTTCCGACTCAAATTCACTCTCACTTTCCTTTTCAGATTCGCTCTCTATTTCCGTTTCAGATTCGCTCTCTATTTCCGTTTCAGATTCGCTCTCTATTTCAGACTCAGACTCTATTTCAGATTCTATGATAGATTCACTTTCTATTTCGGACTCAGACTCTATTTCAGATTCTATGATAGATTCGCTTTCTGTTGAAGATAAGTTTTCACTTTCCGTAATAGACTCGACAATTGACTCCACTACGGACTGAGCCACACTCTCCGCCAAAGACTCGCTTACGCTAGGCGGAGCTTCAACAACGCTTTCCGATTGGTTTTTGTTTTTGCCACAGCCTTTTTGTGCACCGTCTTTTTTACAAGACGCCACAAAAAACGCCATAGAAATTGTAAGTAATAAAACTAAAATTTTGAAGAGATTTGTTCTCATAAATTTTCTCCTAAAACAAAAAAAGTGCCGACTGCAAAGCAATCAGCACTGACAAAAGTGTTTTTTCGCTTTGCTGCGACACAAACTTAAAACTTTATCTTACAAGACAAGATTTATTTAATGCGAAAAAGGTACACTTCTACCCAAGAAGTATACTTGTCTTGTAACGTTTAAGTTTTGTCGCAATTTTATTTTAACACCTTTGTACCGTGATGTCAAGTTGTATGGCAATTAAAATATAATCATATATTTTATAGCAAACAACAAGCCGAGGGGCTTTCCCCTCGGCTTTACACTTTTATATTTATTTTTATATTTATTAAGTTTTATCTAAAAGCGGTTTGTTTACTTTTTATAGGCATCTCGCCTTTACGTTTTACTACTTGAAAGCAGTTTCCTCCGCCCGTTCTCCGGGTCTAAAGCTTTTATTTTATATTTTCCGCTTTATTTTACTATCTCCATAAGTGTGTTCATTGGCGGTTCTCCTTTTTACTATTTTCTAACGTGCGACCTAAGTTTCAGAATTTTCATAATTTCTCTACCTCCTAAAGTCGTATTTTAAAGAAATTAGTACATGGGTCTTCTCCTCGCTTTTTTATCGGCGATCTCTGCCTTCCGATCTCCCATCGGTATATCGCCTTTCGCTTTTTCTGGTTTCATTATAACCGATAACACCCAATTTGTCAATACCCTTTTTAATCTTTTCACAATGTGAAATTTTTTAAAAACCTATTGACAGATTTTGATTTTCGTGTTACAATAATCGTGTTGGGGCTTTGAAGAGCCTCTTTTGTTTTTTTGATACTGTGTTATATAATATTCAAAAAAAGGGATTTTTGTTCCTTTTATTTTTTAGCTTAAGGATATTAGCGCCGAGCGAATTTTCGCTCGGCGCTTTTTATATCTTATTCTACCCTATCCAATATCAAAGGTCTTAGCATAGGCTTTTGTTCGCTTATTTGTGTTGCCGAAAGGAATATTTCCTCTGCATTTTTAAATAAAGAGCTGTTGTTTGCATGCAAAACTGCTATAACGTCCCCTTTATTTACCCAATCGCCTGTCTTTTTATTTAAAATAATTCCTGCAGAGTAATCAATATTATCTCCAACCCTGTTTCTTCCTGCACCCAAAGACAATGCAGAAAGCCCGTAGCCCTCGGTGTTTACCTTATCTATATAACCACTTGCCGTAGCTTTTACTGAATGTGTATACTTTGCCGTAGGTAATAAGCTAAAATCTTCAATTACCTCCGCGTTTCCACCTTGCGCACTTATCATAGCCTTAAAGGTTTTTAAAGCCTTGCCACTGATTAAGGCATCCTTCACGAGCATTTCACACCGATTTTTATCATCCTTGCCCGAAAGATAAAGCATTTCGGTTGCCAAGGCTATGCAAACCTCTAAAAAGTCTTTTTCGCCTTTTCCCTTAAGAGTATCTATAGCCTCTTTAACCTCTAAGGCGTTGCCAATTGCTCTGCCAAGAGGGATATCCATATCGGTTATGAGCGCAACAGTCTTTTTGCCCGCTCTTTTACCTATACCAACCATAATTTCGGCAAGGGTCTTACTGTCTTGCACGCTCTTCATAAACGAGCCACTGCCCGTTTTTACGTCTAAAACGATAACATCGTCGTCTGCAGCAAGCTTTTTACCCATTATACTCGATGCGATAAGCGGCATACTGTCAACGGTTGCCGTAACGTCGCGCAGGGCATAAAGCTTTTTGTCCGCAGGAGCTAAATCTGCGCTTTGCCCTACGATACACACGCCGACCTCGTTTACGATTCCGATAAACTCGTCCTTAGGAAGCTGAACGTTAAAATTTGGAATAGCCTCAAGCTTGTCAACAGTTCCACCCGTGTGCCCAAGCCCACGACCGCTCATTTTAGCAACCTTCACGCCAAGACTTGCAACTGTGGGCGCGACCACAAGGCTTGTTTTATCACCTACACCGCCCGTCGAGTGCTTGTCTGCCCTTATTCCGTTTACAGCAGAAAAGTCGAGCACCTCGCCGGAATTTCTGATAGCCAAGGTCAAATCGGTGGTTTCCTCTAAGGTCATACCCTTAAAATAAATTGCCATACAAAGCGCCGAGGCCTGGTAATCGGGAATATCACCTTTTACGTAGCCATTTATAAAAAAATCTATCTCTTCTTTTGAAAGGGTATTCCCGTCCCTTTTCTTTTTTATGATATCATAAACTCTCATTTTTACAAAAACATGCTGTTAAACAGCTTATACGCCCACTTTTATGCAATTTCAAGGGCTATTTCCATCATTGCCTTAAAGGACTGCTCCCTTTCCTTTGCCGTAGTGTTTTCATCGGGATAGATAAACGAATCGCTAACGGTAAGTATTGCCAGGGCGTTTTTGCCAAGCCTTGCAGCCGTGCAATATAAAGCGCAAGCCTCCATTTCTACGCCTAATACGCCCATCTTAGCCCAGTCGAGCCCGGAGTTTGCATCGTCGTAAAAGGTATCTGAAGAAAGCACGTTGCCAACCTTAAAGTTTACGCCCTTTTGCTTACAGCCGTCAACTGCCTTTGACAAAAGGTCGTAGCTTGCAATAGGACAAAACGTGCCCGGAAGACGGTATTGCATTGCAAAATTACCGTTGGTGCAAGCACCCATAGCAACTATTATATCTCTTGCGTGCAGGTCTTTATCAAAGCTACCGCAAGAGCCTACTCTGATAATATTTTCCACACCGTAAAAAGCATAAAGCTCGTATGAATAAATACCGATTGAGGGTTGCCCCATGCCCGAAGCCATAACTGACACACGCTTACCCTTATAATATCCGGTGTAACCATTTACACCTCTTACGTCATTTACCAAAACGCAATCGGTAAGATATGTTTTAGCAATATACTCTGCCCTTTTAGGGTCGCCCGGCATAAGCACCGTCTTTGCAAAATCGCCTTGCTTTGCCTCAATATGAGGGGTCGGAATTGCCATCGTAATTTACCTCCTTTACAGCCTTTACAACCTTGCTTGTGCCAAGCCTGTCCGCGCCAAGCTCTATAAATTTTTGAGCATCGTCCAAGGTCTTTATTCCGCCTGCAGCTTTTATCTTTACACCATTGCCAACATTGGCTTTAAACAGGCTGATATCATCAAAAGTCGCGCCATAGGTCGAAAAACCGGTAGACGTCTTAATAAAGTCAGCCCCCGCCTCTGTCACCGCTTGGCACATTTTAACCTTTTCCTCTTCTGTTAAAAGACAGGTTTCTATAATAACCTTTAGCGTTCTGTCCTGACACGCGTCCTTAACGCTTTTTATCTCGTCTAAAACGTAATCATAGTCGCCCGATTTCAGCTTGCCGATATTTATTACCATGTCAATTTCGTCTGCGCCCTTTTTAATGGCGTCAAGCGTTTCAAACACCTTACAAGCCGTAGTGTTGTAGCCGTTGGGAAAGCCTATTACCGTGCAAATTTTAAGGCTGTCACCCACGTAGCTTTTAGCAAATTCCACGTAAGACGGCGGTATACATGCCGATGCTACGCCATAGCGCATAGCATCGTCTAAAATAGCCTTAATATCCTCTTGCGTTGCAGTTACGGATAAAAGCGTGTGGTCACATTTAGACAGTATGTTTTTGATATCCATAGTGTTCTCCAAAAGTTTAAGATAATAATATTCTATCACAAAATCTGAGTATTTTCAACACTTTTATAAATTTTAACAAAACGCTAACCTTTTGCTTAACTATCTTTAACCGTTTCATAACAATGTTATTATATAATACTCAAAAAGTACAGGTGATAAAATGAATTTATTAAACTGCGTTCTTTTTCTGGTCGCAAGCGGACTCGTTATATTTTTCGTCGGCAGAATTTTTCCAAGAAAATGGATCAGAGAAAATCGCTTTCCGTTTAAGTCCTTTAATTTTGAAAAAAACGGCAAAATATACGAGAAATTAAAAATAAAAAGGTGGAAAACCAAGCTTCCCGATGCAAGTCTTGTAATAGGCAGGATTTTCCCCAAATTTTTACCTAAAAAAAGGATAAATATAGCTAAAGATAAACAAGAAAAAATAGCCGTATTAATAAAGGAAAGCTGTGTTGCGGAAAGCACGCATCTTTTCAGTGCTTTTGCGGGACTTTTTTGCGCAAAGCTATGGAAATATTGGGGTGTTATAGTATCATTTGCTTGGCTTGTATGGAATATGCTTTTCGTTATAATACAGCGCTATAACAGACCAAGGCTTATTATAGCCTACACCCGCTACACTCAAGCTTAATTTCAACAAATTTAAAAGCCAAAGGCAGTTCAATTGAGCCTTTGGCTTTTGCTTACATTGAGAAGTTTTTAAAATAGTTTTGAATTAAAATAATCTGCCTTCCCTCGTCTCACCTGTTGCTATCACTTTTAAAAATAAATTTTTGTAATATGTTTAAAACCTTTAAACAGTAAACAAATTATCTTTTACGTACCTTTCAAAATAATTCTTTTGTTCTGCATAACTAACATTTTTTAACGTATCCTCATTAAAGCCAAATGAAGCAGATGCAAAGCAAACATTATTATAATAAATATCTACTAAATAATCGTTAACATATTCAAACCTTATATTTTCTATACTAACACCTTTTTCCAATATCGGCATAATTGTAATATTAATCTTAAAATTATATGATGTAACATCGGTTTTTTTACCATATAAATCACTATCAAACAAACTCAATGACTCATAAATAAACGGCTCTTCTTTAGTATAGTTTGAATATAAAAGATAAAAATTCGAGCGTCCCTGCATATAGTCAACCTTGTTAGGATTAAGTATTATAAAACCTTTAAATTCATCACTAAAATTTTTCTCATTAGTCGCAGTAAATTCTTCTACCCATAAAAGATAGTCATCATAATCGTTTTCCACCTCTTCTCCCGATAGAGAATTGGGATGAAACTCTTTATATCTATCGTTTAAACGCTCAAAAAGAGTTTCGTACGTAGAAGTGTCGTCATCTTTTTTATAATTTGAATTGGTTTCTGACCCAATTTCAAACTTTTCTGCCTCATACAAATCAACAAATAAACCAACTGTTGATAAATTATTTATAACGTACCGCTCAATCTTACTATCTATCACATTTGCGCTAATACCGGTTTTATTATACACGTACATAGAGGCAAAACAATATTCCCCACTAAAAATATTGAAGCCTCTCACATTAGAACAATCATCTTTGTTAAGTTCTTCAAATGTAATATTATTTATATCTACCTCAACTGCTGTATTTATTACAATGGTAAATGTGAAATTATGCGCCACTGTCCCATACTGACCACTGTCCACTCGCTGGCTTAAAGAAGGATCGTTTACACTGAAAATAGCTTGAAACAAACTTGTAGTTTTGTCAATATGCAAAGAAAAGACTGGCTCATGTAACAAGTCTAAAACTATATTGCTTGGCATTATCATAACAGTGTTTTCGTTTAATATTTTATTCTCTTTTACTGCATATATAAACTCTTCAAAATTATATTCGTATAAACTATCACCATAATAAGGGCTGTATTGTAATTTGTGATAAACATCTCGCTCATTTGACTCCGTTTGAGATTCGGTGCAAGAAAAAGTAAAGGCAAAAAGCACCATTAATAAGATTGCAGAAATTATTTTTTTCACACCACTTCCTCTCCTATATATGCATAAAACGCAAGCTCGTTATTGAAATAAGCATTAATATCTTTGCTATTTAAAATAACTACACCATTTTGCAAAATCACACTGCCATTAGCACTTATTTTATAAATATTGATCATGTTAGGTTTTATGATTGAACCAACATTTACTATTGCCTTGCAAACCTCGCAACGTGTACCACCTTGTATAATAACATGAGCTCCAAGATAAACTCCTTGACACGTACCACACGTTGAAAGATGGCTAGTTGAGAATGATAAATATGGCTAATATTAGGGGCATAGCAAGAAACCATCGCTATGCCCTTTAGTTTTACATTGAGAAGTTTTTAAAATAGTTTTGAATTAAAATAATCGGCGTGCCCTTGTCTCCGCTACCGCTCGTAAGATCTGAAAGGCTTGCTAAAAGGTCGGTAAGCTGACGCGGGGTTGTGCCTTGGCTTTTAATATTGTTTACAAGGTCGTCCTCTTTGTTACGAATCATTTCCTTCATTGCCTCGATTGCCTCTTCGCCGGAAAGCCCTGCCAAATCGTTATCGGCTAAATACTTGAGCTTAATCTCGTTTGGCTTGCCCGAAAGTCCTGAGGTAAATGCAGGTGATGCAACGGGGTCCGCAAGCTCCCAAATACCGCAAACGGGATCCTTAAACGCACCGTCACCGTAAACCATACACTCGATAGTCTTGCCGGTGCGAGCCTTAAATTCAGCTTGAAGCTCGTCGACAAACCTCTGCGCATCTCTTGGGAAGAGCTTAACGCTGTTTTCGGTTGCAAGGTTGCTACCTAAAACACCGAATCTCTCGTTGTATCCGCTACCGTCTACAGACTTATTTAAAATCTCATCAAGGGTTATAATCTTTTCGCCACCTGCGGATTTTAAAATCTTTTTGGTGCGGAATCTCGAATGAATATCCGCACAAATTACGTTTTTGGTGTATTTTAAGATTTCGGTAGGATTGTTTGCTAAAATAACCTGACAGCCTGCCGTTTTTTCGTAATACTCAATATAGTCAACGCCGGTAAAGGTGTGACGAACATCACCGAATTTAGCGTGGAACTCTTCACCGGTAAAAACGTCGGTATATGGGTTTACTTTGGATTCCATAAGCTTTTCGGGTGTGATGAAGCTATTACCAACCTCGTCTGACGGGTAAGAAAGCTGAACTATGAGCTTTTTAACACCCTTTGCGATTCCCTTCAATACCATTGAAAAACGGTTTCTCGATAAAATCGGGAATACAAGACCAACGGTTTCGTCACCGAATTTAGACTTAACGTCGGCTGCAATCTGGTCAACGGTCGCATAGTTGCCCTGTGCCCTTGCCAGCACTGCCTCGGTTACTGCTACAACGTCTTTATCCTGAAGATGAAATCCACCTTGAGTAGACGCATTGATAACACAGTCTGCAGTAATTTTTACAAGGTCGTCACCTTGACGGATAATAGGCGCTCTTACACCGCGCGATATCGTTCCTTGATAATCCATAAGCAAAACCTCTCGATTAAATTTTTTCCAACTATATTATTTTAATGTATTTCATCTTTTTTGTCAATTCTTTTATAAGAGTATTTTCTTATATTTGCCTTAAGCAAAACTTATACCCCTTGAATTTTAAAAGCAACCACGCCAAAACTTGCCTGCTCCTCTTTGGAATAATATTTTAACATATCCAAAGGCGAGGCTTTTTTACAATTTTGCTCGGTATACCCGATATCTAACGGTGATAAAGCCTCGTATAAGTCGATAAACGACGGAAAAAGTAAAATTTCCACAACTTTAACAGTAATCTTTTCTGCGCTTGCAACACAGGTAAACTCTATGCTGTCACCGTTTTTTACCAGTCTTCTTTTTTGGTCGTAAAGCCTGAGCTCATATATTTTTTTGCCGTTTTTTATCATTTCAAACGGCTCTTTTTGAATTTTCATAAAATGCAGCATAAGAATAAATTTTTCACTAAGCATAATAATTATATCATTAGTTATATTATTATTCAATGGCTTTGACATAATTTTTTTATTTTGCTATAATTATAAAAAAATAAAGGAGCGTATTATGGGTAACCTTAAGGACTTAAGAATTGTTGACAATTTCTATCAGACGTCTTCGTTTTTTCCTATGCCTACAATTTTAATCAGCACGGTCAGTGAAAACGGACAAACAAATTTGGGCGCATACTCTCTCTGCTTCCCCTATTATATAGCAGGCAAAGACTACTATGCAATGATTTTAGAGTGTAGAAACAGCTCTAATACGGCGCAGAACATACTGAGAACTAAAAAATGTGCGTTAAACTTTATACCCGATAAGAAAAAGTATTTTAAAGAAGCGGTAAGACTCGGTTTTCCCGGTGACACCACCGAGGAAAAGATGAAAAACTGTATTTTTACACTCGGTGAAAGCACTTTGGACGGCAACAGACCTAAAATCGTTGAAGAGAGCTTTCAGGTATTTGAATGCACTTGGGACGACAGCTTGGAGGACGCGCATCTGGATAAAGCAGGTCAATTGGAGGGCTATGAGCCACCGTACAGAAATTTCAACGGTATAACGAGCAAATTCGGCGCGCATTTTATTTTAAAAATAGATAAAATTTTAATGGATGAAAAATACTGCAGCTCTATTATAAACGGAGTTAAGCACAACAATTTTCCACCCGTACCTGTTGACTACGGATATAGAGATAGCACTAATTTTTGGTGTTCTAAATTTAAAAAGCCGTTTGCGGAGAAAATTCCGGACAAAAACAACGGCGACGTAAAATCCGTTATGTACGCAGCCGAAAGAATTGACCCGACCGTTAAATTTACCGAAGATGCCTGCTCTAAACTGACGAAAATACCTCGCGTCTTTTTAAAAGCTGCGCTCACACAGATGGTAAACATTGCAAAGGAAGAAGGAATTACCCTTATTGACGAAAACGCTTTGCAAATAATAAACGACAAACGAAGGAAAGAAAAGAAATAATTTTATATTGCAAAGGGCAAGCGGTAAAACCGCTTGCCCTTTTGTTTTACAAAGTATATAAGACTTTAAATTACCATGTCCAACGCTTATCCGCCCTTGCCCATGAATCAAGACCTACTTTTTCGTAACCGTTACCTGCATTGGTGATGGTTCCGTTGTCGTGAATTGTCTTGAAGGTGCTACGGATATTGTCAACCGTACCTAAGCAAATTACATAGCTGTACTCTATAGGAACGTATGCTTCCATGCGGAAATCAATACCGGGTGCAGTGTAGCTTGTATTAGAAACGTAAGCACTTTGGTAAGTATACCTGATAGGTTGCATATTACTCATCATACCCTTATAAGCCAAGATGTTTCCGCGTTGAGCAAATGCGCTTACTTGACTTGTAAACCAAGACTTATAGTCGGGTACAGGTAAAGCATTGCTGTTTTCAAAGTTATTGTTAGTATAATACGCAGTAGAGGTATTAGATCTACCTGATGTATATCTTTCTACGTTAGGAATATAAACGCCCATACCGAAAGCATTTCCATCACCGCCGTTTGCCCATGCGAACCAATCTTCTACTTTAGTATTGCCCATTGTTGCTCTGCTAAATTGATGGAATGCATTTGAAGTCCAGCTTGTTAAGCCATTGTTGTACTCTAAAGCATCCTCCCAAGTACCGTCACCGTCTATGTTAGAAACGTAGTAGTTTAAGGTGTGTACGGGATAACAAGCAGGAAGCTCCGTTGATGCCCAATCACAGGTATCCATATCTGTGAAGCCGTTCCAATCTATAAATCTGTTGTTTACGACAAGCGTACCGTCGGAATTCAAGCGATAGTAGTTTTCTACGTAAGACTTAGTGGTTACACCGCCTTCAACAGCATTTTCACAAGGTCTATCCGGATCATAACCCTTTGCCCAGTCCATAGCTCTTGCCTTAACGTAAATATATCCCTTTGATTCGTTTATTTCGTAGTCAACGATTTGGCCGGGGTTAGAAACTACGTCACCTGCCTGAACGGGGTTATACGGCCAATACTGACCGTCTGTACTGCCTGTGTAGCAGTAAGCTCTGTTATAACCGTTAGAACCGTCTGTTGCGCTGTCCGTACCGCCAACCTGAGCATACCACGATTGCTGGAATTGACGGCCTGCGTCGAAGTTGTTGATAAGGTTTACAGCTCCGTCTGCAGCTTTACTGCTGGTTGCGTGGCCGTAGTAGCCTGCTTCCGTGCTGTAAGAAGAAGACGAGCTTCCCGATTTATATCTGTTATTAGCATCAAATACGCTTGGGTCGGTGCTTATCGCAACAGTACCGTTTTTCCAGCCGCTGCTACCGCCAATTACACCCTCGTAAACGCCTGACTTAGCAAGATAGGTAAGCGAACCGCCAAGACCTAAGTGTGCGCCGACTGTCATTTCAGAACCGTCGTCTTGCGCTACGGTAAGATATATTTCCTGGTTTTCAGTATCAATTGATTTATCCTCTGAATATAAACCGAGAATTGTGAACTTGCCCGTTACATTTTGTTCAAGCTCGGCATTGGTAAACTTAATAGAGGTCATCCTTAAGTTGCTCGTATTCATACCGTAACCAACACCGTTATAACGGAAAATATCAAGGTATTGCTTATGATTGCTTGTGCCTGCTTGCAAATAGAAATCTTCGTTTGCAGTCTTGCTTCCGTCGGTATAAGTAAACACACCCCATACGTTTACGTTAGTGCTGTAAACAAGCTCTACGTAAGGTCCGTTAAGAATTTGCTTGTCACCTGACAGCTCTACGGTATCATAGCCACCCTTGTTTGCTAAGCCTGTTAAGACCTCCGGTGAAATAGCCTCTTCATCATCTGCCCAAGTAATGTACTGAGCTAAGAAATTATGCTCGTCTGCAGTATACGGCGACCAGTTTCCTGCTGCCTCCACCTTATTTTCGTAAAAATCCGTTTCAACGTCGCTACGGTCTGAAATTGCTGCCTTTGCAACGAAAGATGCAGAACGGCTGTTTGCAGAATCGTAACGAGCGTAAATGTAGCTTACCGCGCCTGATTTATGAACCAATTTTACATAGCCAAGACCTGAGAATGCTCTGTTATAGTTTTTAGTCTTTAAGTTTACTATAGACCCAAAGAATGAATAATAATCACCGCTTTCTCTTGGCCAAGCGTTATTATCAAGTGTTGACGTAGAAGTGATATCAAGGTGCGTTACTCCGTTTTTAGTAAGCCAATCGTGAGTAAATAATCCACCCATCAAATAGTCAGTAGGAACTATTAACGTACCAAAGCTGATCGAGCTATATTCTCCTCCGTTTATTGTCAATAAATTTCTCAACTCTTCAACGCTTGCTTTTGCAATATTGGTTTGGAAACGAAGACCGCTGGTCGACATGTCAGAGGTAAGACGTACGGCAGCACCTAATTCCATACTGATATCTACGTTTACTGCTCCGCGTTTTTCAAAAACCGTTGACGTTTCGTCATAAACGTATGTTGCAGGTTGAACTACTAAATAGCGTGTATCCATGGTTGTTGCACCCGAAACGTATGCGTAAGACGGGAACGAACAGCCGGACTCTATAACTATCTCTTCAACGCCCGAGCCTACGGGTACACGAATACCAAACTGCTCATAGCCCCAGAACTTAAGAAGAGGACCTTCCATTGCTCCGTAAGCGTTATAAACGTCTAACAAGGTTGCCTCGCTTACCGTACTATCTCCTAAAACGATAGTGCCTTTAAGTGTAACCTTATCTAAAAAGCCTATACGGAGTAACTCCTCATATCCGGTCGGTATATGATAGTTATCTTCTGCAGCTATATAGTCGTGATTTGTAAGCTCAAACGCCAACCAGGTATCGTCACTTGTTTTAAGATAGTGAGTAATTCCTACAACTTCGGTTTCGATTATGGTTGCAACGGTTTCGTTAAATCTCGCCTCTATGGAAATATCTCCGGTAATAGGAGTTGTAATATCGTAAACAGTATCAGTGTCTGCAATATACCAATTATCAAACGTATAGATGGTATTGCCCGTCATCGTCTTTGAAGGAACGGTATCTACGTCAGGCAAGCCACCCTTTATAATTGCTTGAGTTACAGTTCTCGTTCCGTCGTTGACGGTAACGTTTGCTACCATATCATAATCAACGTTTTCTTTAAGCGTCTTGTCACCCGTAAACGCTGAATAACCCATGCCGACCGTAATAACTATTTCACTGCCCAACGATTTAAAGTAATCCTTGTGCATCCAAAGGGTAACCGTATTGGGGTCACCGCTTTGATAGTGAGTTTCGATAAGCACGGGATGAGCAAACAGCTCATCGCTGTTTCCCGTCATAGGAGAAGTGCTGTAAACGTAACTGCTGTCGTCGGTAGTAGTATTTATATCGTAAACGGAAACGCCGTTTATATAAATATACTTACGGTAGGTTTCGAATTGATCACCGTACATAAAGTCGAAGTCGTTACAAGTAATATTCCATGCGGTAGAATGTATATCAACCTTGTAGAGCTCTTTTGCTACACCGTCTATACGTGGGTTGTCAATGGTAACCTCGCTTGCATTAAACATGTTGGCTTCGTTTACCCAGGTTCCGTTAATGTTAAGCCACTTGATATCCTGTGTAACAACGTAAGTTACGTCATTTTCTGTAACAGAGAAGCCCGCCTTGATCTCAAAGCTTTGATGATTTTCGTTTGCGGTATACCGTAAGTCAGGATAGCCCGTAGGCACGTGGATTTGAATAAAGCTGTACTCGCCGCCATCCGAGCCCATCATTACGAGAATCGGTGCGTATACTCCACCACTTGCGATATTACTCTGCTCTGCATTGTAATGTCCGTCATCGTTTTTATTGATATCGTAAATTGAAGTGCCGTTAAAATAAATATACTTCATCTGTACCTGACCGCCGCCTAAGCCGTCCGGATCATACTCGTTTAAGCATCCGCCCTGCGGTGCTTTTGTCCAATAGTTTGCAGTGGTTTTGATTATATAAGTTTCTGTAGCAGGATTAAACTGACCTTGATGATGTAAGGAAAGCTCGCCCGTTATATCTACCTCTGCGGCCGGCTTTTCGGTTTGAGTATATTCAGCGTCGACAATTAAATCGCTGTTAACCTTTGTACCGGCAGTAAACACTGACGCGTCTGCCCTGTTTATCCAGTTGCCGGTAAATTCATAGACGTAATTTTCATCCTCAACCGTTTCCGGAGTTGACGGCAAACCGCCGTAATTTGTTAAATCGTCACCCTCTTTAACCTCAACGGTATGATGAACCTTATCAAGTGCCATAAAGGTTACCGTATGCATAACACTTGGAACCTCACCTACCGTCCACGTGTCGTTAGGAACGTCGTGAACGAAAGTAATATCCTCACCCGTTACGAAATAGGTAAGCGGTGCGCCGTTATACTGCGTGTTGTACGATGGGAATCTCGCACCCGCTTTAACCGTAATATAAGTTATGTTCTGGAGTGTTGCAGCATCTGCAAAACGGAAAGTTATGCTGTTCGGAGTGTTCCATACGTTAAAAAACTGTTCGCCGCTATATGACTCAACTACCGTTCCGCCGATATCAATATATCCAAAAAGTGAGCTGATATCGGTGATTGGCGTAGTGTTACAAGTACTGTAGTCGTTGTTTGAAATTTGGAAAATTACAAAGTTTTCGTTGGTTCCGCCGTCCGTACGGTTTGCATAAGTAATAATTCCAGTAACCTCAGTTGCAATCTCAATACCCTTCTTTTGCTTAGTCCAATTAGTCGTGCCGTTGTTTGTAAACACAAGGTCGTTTGACACGTAATAAGACGTGCCGTTCTCGTACACGCTGAAGCCTTTTTTAACGATTATCTCCTCGTGAGCGGCTTTACCGTTTGTAAATGCCGTAGGAACGGTGAGCTTTAAGGAACTACCGAGCTCTGAGCTCATAGTAACCAGAATAGGAGCGTAAAGACCGCCGATTAAGATATTTTCTTGCGTAGACCCGTAAGCACCGTCATCTGCTTTATTTATATCGTAAAGTGAGGTTCCGTTAAAATAAACGTACTTCATTTGATGCTGACCGCCACCCGATTCAGCAGCGTCGAACTCGTTAAGACATCCGCCCTTAGGGCTCTTGGTCCAGCATGCTTTGTTGTTGGTATGAATAAAGTACAGCTTTGTTTCGCCCCAGCTTGCAGGATTATGCACAGAGTTGTCAAGGAAGGTAAGATCGTCTGTGATATCTACTACGTTTTGTGTAAATACCGTTTTTGTTATAGTTTCGGAAACGATAAAGCTACCGGCAAGATAACAGCCTTGACCGATAGATACCGTTATAGTTTCGCTATCGGCTAAAAGCTCCTGCAAAACGGAAACTCTAAAGCCCGTTGCCGTACCCCAAATACCTACAGGCTTAACAAACCAATCGAGGTGACCCGGGTCGGTTGAATTTTGAGGGAAATACGTATAAGTAGAAGGATCGTTAAAGCGTGAATCCTCTGCTATTTTTTGAGCGTTCCACTCATTGATAGACTTGCCGTTGATATAGATGGTATTACGAACGGTTTTATATCCGTCGTACATTACATCGTACTCGCCAGCGATCTGATATCCGAAATCGATATCGAAAACGTACGAGTCTGCACCTCTTGCACCGAAATCTTCCGTTCCTGTCAAACGGTGTGTAATTGCAGCATCACTAATAGTAATATCGGCAGAGGTTTTCTTTGTAACATCGCTATAGCTGCTTACAGGCACCATTGTGTCGACTGTTCTTAAAAAAGATATGGCACTTGAGGTATAGTTGGTCGTACCGTTATTGAACGACCATCCATCTAAGATTCCCATACTCTTAACCTCGCCAAGAGGTATTATTTCCGCAGGGATATAAAGCCTTAAGAAGCTGAAGCTACCTGCAGGTTGCATCATAAGAGTGATTTTTTGCTCGTTTGTAGTAGCATTGTTAATTTCGGTTACAGTTCTGCCGTTAACCGTAGTGTAATCCGAAATACTGCTCCAATCTTCTGCACTAACCCAGTTGTGATAGGTTTCCCATTGCAGACCGACTGTATCAAAACGAATAGACGTGCCGTAAACACCGCCGTCAGCATCACCCAAGGCTGCAGCGCCAAACGTTACGGCTTGATCCGCAGCCTTTGCAGACTGTGGCTTAACGAGTAAGCTTGCACCAAAGGTAAGCGCAACTGCAAAAACCGCAACTAAAAGCACCTGAATTGTCTTTTTAAACGTTTTAGTCATAAATTTCCTCCATTTTTGTAATTTAAGCCTCGGATATCAGTCAAAAATATCCTCACCGAAGTCGTCACCCGACTCGTAAGTGTTTGATGCCGTTACTACGTCTTCTTCAAACAGCAGCAATTCAGCAATAGGACTTAAATACTTCTCCTTGTTCATATTTTTTCTCCTTTTTGCAATATTATTTCTATCCTGCAAAAGCAGGTATTAAAAACTTTTTATTAATTATAACATAAAAAAGCGACCGATTCAACGTAATTATTTATTAGAATAATTTACACACATCACCGTTGAAATCATTATGATATATTATATTATATCATTGTTTATACGTTTTTTTCAACACAATTGTTAATAAACTTTCGTCAAATATTAACACAAATCAACCAGACTGCATATTTCCTTTAAGTTAAAAATGCGCAAAAGAAGACGTTGCAAAACACCTCTCTTGCGCATTTTTTATTCTTTTAATCTGTTAAATTGCAGTGATAATCAACCTATAGGGGCATTTATTTACAACCCCTCATAATTTTTAAACACATGAATAAGAAATTTTTTCTTTTGAGTTTAAATTTTATTACCGCTATTGAAAAAGCCTTGTTACAATTTTTAATATTTTCTTAAAATCAACAGCTCTGTAAAGCACGCAGACCAATTATAATCTGTTATTGAATGCACGTGCTCCCTATAATCTGGCTTTGGTGGTTGCTCGCCTTTACGCTTTAAAAAGAGTGGACAAATTTTATTGTCGGCATCATAAAACTCGAACACGTTACCCGTCTTTTGATACCACTCGTAAACGGTATCTAACGTTCTCTTTCTAAGTTCTTCGGCAATTTCTTCGTAACCGTAACGGCGTAGCCCAACTATAATAAAATAGTTCAAGTTAAGCCACGAACAGCCACGCCACATATCTATATCGTAATACTCGCTATCCTTTGGCATAGACGGTACTGGCATTTTTGTCCAAAATCTATTCTCATCCAATAAAACTTTTACCATTTTATCTGCTTGCTCTTGACTGCAAATGCCTGCAAGCATTGGGAAGAAAGATGACGGAGTTGCAACGTGGGTAAACTTGCCGTCAAACAAAACGTCGTAATAAAGACCGTCTTCTTCGCACCACATAACCTCGTTGATTTTTGCCTTTACGCTCTCGTGTAAAGATCTAAAATATTCTGCTTTTTGGCTGATGCCAAGTTCGTTATAAATAAGTGATAAATAGTGAGCGTCGTTACAAAGCCAAGTAGAAAAATCTATTGCATCCATCTCAATATCAAAGTCAAACCTTGGCGAATTGTCAAGACCGGATTCTCCGCACTTGCACTCCAAATAGTCGGGCTCAGTAAGCCACTCCAAAAGCCCGTTTCCGTTCTTATCTCTATTGTCTTTAGTCCACAATAAAAATTTGGCTATTGGCTCGGCACATTCCTCTAAAAACGACTTATCGCCACACTTTTGATAAACGTACCATACTCCCCACGCTAAAACTTGAGGCTGGGTAACTTCAGAAATAAAGCCGTCCGGACTCATCATATGAGCTAAAAAGCCGTCTTCTCTTACCATGCCCAAAACAGCCCTTATAGAGTCTTTAGCCATTTCGATATTATACTCTGAAAAAGCCATTGCGTGGAAAACTGAATCCCATATCCACATAAAGCGGTGAGGCACTCTGTCGGGGGTTGTCCACCTGCATTTTATAACGCCCTCTGGTGAGTACACGTTTTCTTTATTTATTGACAAACACTTTGTAAACAGTTTAGCGTATTTCTCATCCGGACTTGTTGGCTTGTCCTTAAAATAATCAAGCCTTGCCTTTTTCAAAGCGTTCATTTTTTCATCAGACCAAACGTCTTGAGCCTTTTTATCGTAAGAAAATGCAAAATAATAACTACCATCTTTTTTCTCGGTTATAAGATAGAAGTTTTTGCCAAAATCTGTAGCAACTATAAGACAGTTTTCTTCTTCCTTTTTCTCGCTCTGTTTTTCCGTTAAAACCAAAGGTTTAACAGGCGATTTACCAACGATAGTGTGTCTATCGACAAACGCTACGAAAAAGTTTTCTCCGTCTAACATATCGCCAGTAACGGCGTTAAATTTAGCATTTTTCTCAAGTGGAAGGTTTAACGTTACAGTTGAATCGAAATGAAAACGAATAGTGATAGGCTCATCCATAAGCATACCAACAAAATCGTCGTTTCGTGACGTTTCACCGTCTAACCCACTAAAACAAAACAACTGCCCATAACTATAAATATCGTGAATAATCATACTATAGCCCTACTTTTCTATTCTTTATGCACCTTACAAGCGTTTCCGCTCTTTCTTGATTTTTCTGCCGCCAAGCCCATCAAATGACTTTCAATCGACCTTTCGAGTGAGGTTTCGAGTTCCTCTCCGCAAAGGGCTTTATAGAAATCTCTAACGAGCATCACGTCGCCACCACCGTGACCAAAATCCTCTTTTAAGGCATCACGCATAAGTTCTTTTACGCTTAAAAATTCAGTACCCTTACCGTAAACTGAAATTCTAATATAGTCGTTTTCTTCATCCATTTCAACTTCGCCGTGAGTACCGTGGAAGGTCATCTTTCTACCGGGGAACTGAGTAAAACCAGTCATAACTAGATTTGCCGTTATACCATTTTCAAATTTCATAACTACGGTTTGGTTGTCAACAACGTCGTTGTCTGCCTCAAACACGCACTTGCCGTAATTACTGCTTTCATACGCCTTTCTTATAGACTCGTCTGTTATTGGGCGAGAAAGGTCAACTACGTTAAACGGCCAACCTTGCTTTCTCTCATCATCCTTTTCTTTTGTTAGAGGCTCTAATCTGTCGAAATCATAATCTCTCTTAGCACAATATAACCTTTCTGCACTATAAACACAGTCGTTTATATATTTACACGTCTGACAACGGTCAGACGCACCCTCGGGCTTATTTTCGGGCTTAAAGAATGAAACGTCACCGACAGAATAAACGGTATCGCATTTAGAATCTGCATAATATTGCAAAAGGTCGAGGTCGTGACAGCATTTTGCAAGAATCATTGGCGAGGTTTCTTCTTCGCTGTGCCAATTTCCCCTTACGAAACTGTGTGCTTGGTGCCAATATGCAACTTGTTCAATCCAGTCTATGCACACAACCTTACCAATTTTACCCGTATTTAAAATTTCTTTGATTTTTACAAATGCAGGAGCGTAACGTAAAACGTGACAAACTACAACCTTTCCACCGTATTTCTTTTGGGCCTCTAAAAGCCTGTATAAATCCTCTTCAATAGGCGTAATAGGTTTTTCAAGCAACACGTCGTAGCCAAGTTCTAAAGCCCTTATACACACGTCTACGTGGTCTCTATCTTGATTTGCAATAACTAAAGCATCGGAGCGTTTTTCTTTTAAAAATTCCTCTGGAGATAAAAAGCAATTTTCATCAGGAATATCCCACGCCTTTTTAGCAAGGTCTATTTGCTTTGGATTGATATCGCAAAGACATTCTATTTTAAACTTGTCTTTTAAAAGATAAAAATTTTTTCCGTAAGCTTCCCGTCCGCGCGAGCCACATCCAAGTATGGAAACTGTAAAAATTTTGTTCATACGTAACCTCCCTATTTGATAACCGCCTTTAAAACGTTGTCTTTCATCTCTACTGACACAACGTCTCTATTGCCAAAATCATAATTATATTTTACTTTTTTATCGGCTTGAACTGCCAAATAATATTTACCGTCTTTATATTGCCAATCTACGGCTATTTTACCGTGCAAAGACTTATATTCTCCCTTTGCAAAAGATAATTCCGAGCTAAAGGATGGAGCAATGCAAATTTCACCGCTTTCTAAAAGCTTTATACCTAAAACGTGACTATAAAGCCATTCTACACACGAACCTAAACTATAGTGGTTAAAAGAGTTCATATTAGGCGTTTCAAACCCGTTTTCTTTGGTGTAGCCGTTCCACCTTTCCCAAACGGTAGTCGCTCCGTTTTGTATGGTGTAGCCCCAGGAAGGATATTCCTTCTGCTTGATAATCTTATAGGCAATATCGACCTCACCCACATCGCAAATTGCAGGAAGAAGATATTTTACCCCAATAAAGCCCGTAGTAAGTTTATACCCCTCTCTCTCAAGCGACTGAATAAAATGCGATTTTATCTCCTCGCAGGTTACAAAGCCGACTGCTAAAGAAAAAGCGTATGCGGTTTGGGAATCACCCTTGATTTTTCCGTATTTATAAAGATAGTTTTCTCTGAATGCATGTTTTATCTTTTCGTAATAACCGTTGTATATTCCTGCATTTTTACCGTCGTTTAAAAACGCGTACATCTTTGATATAAGCATAGCGGAAAGACCGAAAAAGCATTGGCTTATAACTTCAATGTCATCTGCTTTTTTAACCGAAAGCCAATCGCCAAAGGCATTTTGAACCTGTAATAAATACTTTTCGCTCTTACTGAGGTAATATTCAAAATGCTTAACCGCAAACGGTAAATTATCTCTTAAAACGTCTTTGTTGCGATAGTGCAAGTAATGGTAGTAAGGAATGATGCAAATAGCATCCGCCCAACCGGGTACACCTGCGGTAGAAACTGAAACGGGGATAAAAAACGGCACGAATGACGGAATTTTACCGTCCTCTAAAACGTCCGCTTGAATAAGCCGTAAATAGTTGTTAAAGAAACGGTCACAGTTGCTGTTAAACATTGCCGAGTTGCAAAATACCTGAGCATCGCCCGTCCAACCGAGCCTTTCGTCACGCTGAGGACAGTCTGTGGGAATAGATATAAAATTAGACCTTTGTCCCCACAAAGCGTTTTTGTAAATTGAATTTATAATTTCATCCGAGCATTCAAATTTACCGCTATTCTCTAATCCTTGTGACAAAACAATGCCTTTTATATCCTCAATGTCGACCTGTCCGTCAAAGCTGATTTCTGCATATCTAAATCCGTGATAGGTAAATTTTGGCTCAAAACTGTCCTTTCCTCCCGAAAGAATAAGCTTGTCCTCACACTTTGCCGAGCGTAAATTGTCCAGATAAAGAGAGCCGTCGTCATTGAGCACCTCTGCGTGCTTTACCGTTACGACAGTGCCTCTTTCGCCTTTGATTGAAAAAGCCGTAAAGCCTGCAAAATTCTGTTTAAAATCAAGCCTTATTACACCCTTTTCATTTAAGAGAATTTCAGGCGTCAAGCTGTCTATTTTAACAATCGACTCATAGTCGTAATCTTTGAATTCCACCTTGCAGTCCATCGCCTTGGCAAACGGAAGAGAGTCTAAATCTATAAGCTCACAAGCGGTAAAATCTACCGTTTCTCCATCAAAAAACGAGGAGCTTACAATCTTAGATTCTCCAACCCTCCACGAAGTGTCGGTTTGTATCTTTTCAATGCTTCCGCCACAGTAACAAAGCTCAATTTCCGCAAATAGAGAATTTATTTCACCGTATACGTCTGTGCCTCTGCCATAGCCGAGCCTGCCATTATACCAACCGTTTGCAAGAGTTATCTCAATGAGATTTTCATCCTTTAAAAAGTCGGTTACGTCATACGTACATAAATGAACGTATTTTTTATAATTAGTCCAGCCGGGCATAAAATACTCTTCAATTTCTCTGCCGTTTATCTTTACGTTAAAGATACCGAGCGCAGAGATTTTTAAAAGAGCTTTTTCAACCTTTTTAGAAACACTGAATTTTTTATAAAAAACAGCAAGGTTTTTGTTTGTTTTTTGTAAATCTCTTACTATCCACATTAGCGTTTTAAAAACTCCACGTTTTTATATTCCAAGGTTTTATACAGCTTAAAACCTAAAATTATTAGGAAAACCTCCTTAAAGGAGGTTTTCCAATATTTAGTTATCTTTTAATTAAACGGAATTACGTATACTGCTTCGCCTGCGTTTAAGGTTGCAGTATAAACGCCGTTTGTAAGTGCGTGAGTCGTTGCAACCCCGTCTACGTAAACTAATACGTGAGTATAACCGGAGAAGGTCATAGTAACGGTTTGAGTATATAAACCAACGTCCGGGTTAGATATATTCATAGCCATATACATATAGTAGTTATTCTCATCATCGTAAAGTTCTGTTACTAAAGCAAGTTCTTTATCTACCGAGAATGCTGAAAGTTTAGCAAAACTATTAGAAACGGTTATTTCTGCAACGTGGTCTTTATTAGTTGATACCGAACTACCCTTATAATATCTACTACCCTTGTAATCAAATTGCATTACGGTAGGAGCAAATTTTTGGTTGTTTGCCATTATATTTTGCATATAGTAGTAAAGACTCGTTGGGTTGCCGTTATAGTCTACGAAAGACTTTCCATCTACGTAAGATTCGCCTCCTGTAGAATCGCTTTCACCTCTCGTATAGTAAGTGTAGTAAGAAATTTGTTTAGCGCCAAAGCCAATCAAAATGTTGTTAAGCCACTTAGCACCAGCCTCTGTCATTTCACGACGATGGAGAGAACCGTCTGCATTATTTTCAAACGCTTGAGTTACGTTATAGAACTTAATTCCTCTATCTGCCGCCGCCTTTGCTACGATTTGAAGACATGGAATATAAGAATCGCTAATAACGAGATTGCCGTTTTTGTCCTCCATTAACGGATAATCGTCGTACATTATAGAATCTGGATTCATAGCGTTTAAGAAATCGTTAACGTATTGAGTATAACGAGTTACACTGTCGGTAAATCTATCACGAAGTCCAAGTTTATAACGGTAGTTATTCCACTCGTAGGTACCACTTGACGCAGGATAATAATTATCGTAAACGGCTTGCGTTACGTTAAGTGGGTTGAGGTTATATTGAACGAATAAGTTAAAGCCGTACTTTTCGTTTACTCTCTTTATAGAGTTGTAAACAGCAGCGTAAGCAGAAAGACAAGCGTACTTAGGCTCGTCGCCAAGTTGTATTCCGTATACGCCAGGATAATTTGCATAATCCTTTACGCAATCGTAAATATAAGCGTCTAAAGCGTCGTTATTCGCATATAAGCAACCACTACCTACTATAGCCTTTTCTTGTAAACTGAGATACAATATTCTATTATCTTGTAATATAGTCTTATAAATACCAACCTTAGCCAAATCATCAATAAGTTTTTTAGCATTAGTAATAGACATCTCAGAGCCGTCGATAAGCATATCGTTTTGTGGGAAGTAAATTGTCATACCTGCTTCACCGTATAAACTATATTGCTTAAGGTTTGCTAAGTTTTTACCTATATAATACTTTTCACCGTCAATTTCGTAATAACCATCGCTATACGCGCTGTACGCATAGAAATCAAATTGATCGGCGTATCCCGAATAATCAGGAGCGTTTATAGTAGGCTTAATTTCTTCGCCTTCTTCCTCTTCTTGCTCTGGAGCAAATATTGAAGCGAGGTCAGCGATAGACGTATCTTCAAACACACCCCAAACCTTATCAAGAGTCGTAGGAGTACCGAAGTGACCGTAAAGAACTATTGAACCTTGACAAGATTGATCTCTAGTTTCGCCTTCTTTAACGAATCCCGTCGTAAAGAAGTTATAAGTTTCTGCTGAGAATCCTTCTACGATTGCGCCGTCAGTTAAACTGTATAAAATATATACGATTTTAACCGACCTATAGTCGTTACCTTCTTCCATGCCCATAATTACACGGTATTGCTTGCTATCGTCAAGGTTTGCTCTACCTAACGCTACGTTAGAACTGCTACCCGAGTTAGAGGTTACGGCTTGGAAACCTAATAAACCGTTTTTACCAGAATTTAAAGTATTGTGGAGCATGTATGGACCTGCTAATGCAAGACCTTTACCGTCCCAAATAGACTTACTGTCGTTATATTCAGTATAAAGTACACCTTGCCAAGTCGTTAAACCTGTAAGGACAACCAAACCTTGCTTATCACCGTTTTGGTAATACATAGACTCGTTATAGTTTTGAGCAAAGAAGGCAACCGAAGGCATATTCTTACCTGTAAAGTCAAATACTACGTAATCGTTGAAAGAGTAATTTCCGTCAAACGCTAAGTAAGATTGATTTACAGTACCTATAACTTGAGGATCTGATAAGTTGTTAGAGCCCGAATAGTGAGCGCTATCGCCTATGTTACTATTATTTAAAACGAGTCCGTCACCACTTGGAGCTGTATTATTAACAGAAACTTCTTCTATATAATTTGCAGTAAACGTCGCAATATAAGTTGCGTCACCAGTTACTTGAGAAAAAGCCTTGTCCCAAGCAAACGAATAAGTAAATACCGCGTCGTCGTCTCTTGAAGGTAACGTTCCCTTAAATGATGGTATTGCACCATAGGTAAGTTCTTCTTCTTGTAAGCAGTTTCCGTTTTCGTCTTCAAATCTTACCGTGTAAGTTTCGTTTGAATTTAATCCGTTTACTACAGAGCCAAGCGTAGTGTTTTCAAATACGCCGTGAACTGTATCTATAGTACAGTCAACGCCAAACTTACCGTATAACACGATAGAACCACTTAAATCATTTATGGTCATATTGCCAACTTGAGCGTTAGAACCTGTAAAGAAATTCCAAGTAGTCATTGAACTTTCTTCTACAACGGCACTTGTATCAAGGTCGTATAAATACCAATGGAGAGTTATTGCAGAGCCACTACCAGTGAAGCCCATAACTACTCTATAACGCTTTCCATCAACGAGATTTGCTCTACCAAGCGCAGAACTCTTTAACGCGCTTTGACAGAATGCTCCACTTGAAGCATCTTGAATCATATATGGGAAGCCGTAGTTAATTTGAGTACCACTACCGTTTACGCCAGAAGAAAGTTGACCGTCCCAAGTAGTAACGCCAGTTACGACTACGATACCTTGTTTAGAAGTGTCCTCTGCATACATAGAGTTATTGTAATTCTTTGCAAAGAATGCAACCTCTGGTAAGTTCTTACCGGTAAAGTCAAACGCTACGTAAGTATTTAAACCATAGTTACCGTCAAACGCTAAATAAGACTGGTCTACCCAACTTGTTACTCCGTCAGAATCTTCGTTTTGTTGACCTTTAGTATAGTTTGCGCCATTACCAAGACTACCCTTAAGTAAAGTTACGTTCGTTCCGTCTATCGTAACGCCTCTTGACGTGCTAAGAGAAATACTATCTCTCTTAGTGCCTGTAAACTTTGCAGTGTATACCGTATCGCCTGTTACAGCAACAACGTCTTTGTCCCATCCTGCAAATACGTAAGACGAGTTTATTGCATCGCCGTCTCTCGTAGGAGTTGCTCCCGTGTATTCAGGAACGATACCCGAAGAAACTTGTAAAACTTGTAAATCTTCACCGTTCCAGTTTTTGAAGGTGATAGTCTTTTGGTCGATTTCGAGTTGACCTTTTATAGCATCTATCGTAGTATTTTCAAATACTCCGTGAATCTTGTCAATAACACAAGTCGTACTAAATTTACCGTAAAGAACGATAGCACCCGACCAACCATCTAACGTCATGTTGTTAACTGCAGAGTTAGAACCTGTGAAGAACGCCCAAGACGTTTGAGTTACTTCTTCTACTACTACGCCGTCAGTTAAGTTGTAAAGTAAGTACTTTAACGAGAAGGTTGTTGAACTTGCCTTAGTAAATCCCATTATTACACGGTATTGCTTTCCGTCTACGAGGTTTGCTCTTGCAAGATTTGCAGTAAAGTCAGAAAGCATATTACCACCACGAGGAGCAGCAGCGCCTTCAAAGTAAGCGCCGAATGGACCTGAAACGCCAACTTTCGTATTGTTGGCTTGTGCAGAACCAATTGAACCGTCCCAAAGGGTAATACCACTTGCAACTACAACGCCTTGCTTGCCTGCACTATAATACATTGACGTGTCGTAATTTTCTGCAAAGAACATTACTTCTGGCATGTTCTTACCTGTGAAATCAAGTGCTATATAATCGTCAAAACCATAATTGCCGTTTAATGCAAAGTATGATTGAGTGATAGAACCACCTGCGTTTTGACCGATAGTATAGTTTGCGCCTGCGCCAATGCTACCTGCAACTAAAGTAACTTCGTCGCCGTTAACGGTTGCATTGTTAGCAGTTGCCATACCAAACTCTTTAGAAATTTCGTCAATATTAGTATCTTCGTAGATATTATAAACTTTATCTAAAACGGTAGGAGTACCAAAGTATCCGTACGCCACGATTGAACCTTGGCAATATTGATCTCTCGTTTGACCTGCGTTTGCCCATCCGTCTGCAAAGAAATTGTAAGTATTGATAGATCTGGACTCTACTACGCAGTCGTTATCCATATCGTAAAGAACGTAAACGAGTTTTATAGCCTTATTTGAAGCGTCGTCGCCAGGCTCCATACCCATTATTATTCTGTATTGCTTACCTGCTACGAGGTTTGCTCTACCAAGTGCTACGTTAGCCTCGTTTGAGTGAAGTAAAACGCCACTAGGGTTATTATTCTTAGCAGTAGAATAAATCATGTGAGGTCCCCACATACAAAGACCTTCGCCGTTAAATACGCTAGTACAGTATGCAGTACCTTCAGTAAACAATCTACCATCTGGCCAAGTTATGCCCGTAGAAACTACAACGCCGTTTTTAGTTCCGTCACCGTAGAAAATCGAATTGTCGTAATTATTTGCAAAGAACGCGAGCGTCGGCATGTTTTTACCGGTAAATTCTGCTACGAAATAGTCTCCAAAGCCGTAATTTCCGTCAAACGCTAAAAACGCTTGGTCTGCAGTATCATTTTCGTCAGTTGGGTCTGGCGTGCTATTTGTTTCACCAGGATAAAACGCTCCGTCACCCAAATAACCACTTGCTAAAGTAACTTTTTCGCCAATAACGTCTGCATCTTCGGTTATATCGGCACCATCTGCTCTAGTTACACCGTATACGGTCATATTACCGATGTCGGTTTTCGCACCCTTAGTTGCCTTCCATTTTGCATAAAGGTTTCTATCTTCCGTCACGTCAGAAAGACTGCCACCCGTCCACTCAACGAAATTATATCCAACTCTAGTAGGAGTGAAGTTTTGCGCATTTTCACCGTTAGCAACAAAAAGGATTTTTATAAGTTTGTTTCCGTCCCAGAAATTAACCTTATGTCCTGCAGAAACCGTAACGCTTGCATCTTGTGGAATTGTAGCATTCGCTACACTTGCTAAAGCATATGAAACGAATACTTTTTTGCCACTTACTGCATTTTTAAAGGTTGCATCGTTAAGTTTTGAAGCAAACGCGTCTATATCTTCTTCGCTGTCAAGCATAATTGGATATTCGTCACTTGCTCCGTACCAACTTCCGTATGCAGACATAATAGCATTTTCGTAACTTTCGCTTGCATCGAGCATTGCTGAATTGATAACGTCGTATTGAGTTCTGTTTTGAAGTGCTATATCGCTAACTCCGTTATCACCTTTTGCAAGGTCGGCATAAATGTAAGAGTTAGTCGAAGTATCTTTTATGAAAACTATAGCAGAAAAACTTTTTCCGTATAAATATTTACCACCGCTAGTATACTCGTCAAGTTCTGTAATAACGATATTCGTGCGATAATATCCGTCCTCACCTAAATAAATCTTACTCTCGTCTAACTTGCCACCTACTTTTACAGCAAAATTGTAATCGGTAACCTTATCAAACTCTTCAGTTGGAGCAATATATCCCCAAAGTTCGATATGAGCATTGTCAACGATGTAATCACGGTATTCCTTATCCATCTTAGCCGTAAAACGAAGACCGTTCGTGCTGAGCTTTACGCTTGCGCCGTATTCCATTTCAAATACGGTGCCCGCTGCGCTGGCAGGGGTTGAGTAGAATGAAACGGAAAGGAAAAGTGATGCAATGAGTATTGCAACGCAAGCTATTAACGTTTTAATCTTAAAATTCTTCTTCATTGTCTTACCTCCCTTACCTTAATCAAGGAAATCTCCTAAATCTCCTGCGCCGTAGTCGTTATCGTTGCTCTCGTTCATAATCGAGTCGCAAATAACGTCCTTGCTACTACTGATAACTAAAATTTCAACGATAGGCTCTAAGTACTCTTTTTTATCGAGCCCACGCATCAAAGCACTTTTCATAAAAGCACCTCCTAAAAAATTACATAGTCATGGCTACATATAGCCAGTTTGCCATTATATTGTACATTATTTGCCAAAATATTTCCACTCTATTTTTTATATAACCTACTCATTTTTTACTTTTTTGACGGTTGCTTTTTTATTTATATATAAATATATAAAATTTTACCCTTTTTTAAATAAAGCACAAGAAAAACCCAAGGAAGAGACTTTAACAGCCTGCCCTTGGGTCTTAACGTCAATTATTTGCTTTTAGAACGGAATTATGAAAGACGCGTCACCGGGCTCGCCCTTAACACTTAATTTCTTGTCTGCAGTAAGACGGTACAAGGATTGAACGCCGTCTTTGTAAACAAGGGCAAAATTATACTCATCGCTAAACTCTAAGGTAATGGTCTGGAACGCCTTACTACCTAAGCAGTCAGGATCGATAATATTCATTGCCATGTACATATATCTGCCGTTTTGTGCATCGTAAAGCTCGTTTACCATGGCACACTCTTTGTCAACCTTTACACTCTTAACCTTGTCGTAGGCTTGAACGTTTTTTGGCATATGACGGATATGCTCGGTATTAAAGCTCATAGGAGGCTGTGTAAATATACCGCACTTCCTGTAATCGAACTGCAATACGGTTGGAGCAAAGCTTTGATTGTTTGCCATTATCTCCTGCATCATATAGTAAATGTTGGTCGGCTTGCCGTATAACGTTACGAATGAATCGTTATCAAGGAAAGCCTCTCCGTCTGTCTTGCTTTCTCCTCTCGTAAAGTAGGTAAAGTAAGAAATCTCACTTACACCAAAGCCCACGAGCATATTGTTAAGCCACTTTGCACCGTTTTCGGTAAGCTTACGCATGTTGTTAGTACCGTTTGTAACCATACCGAACGTTTGCGTTACCGCGTGGAACTCGATTTCTCTGTCACGCGCAACACCTGCAACGTACTCCATACACGGGATAAAGGTTCGCGAAAGATATCCGTCACGAAGAGGATAATCGTCGTATTGGATTGCCGTTGGATTCATAGCATCCATAAAGTCGGTGATATACTGCTGATAACGCGCCATACCGTCTTCAAATGATGCATTTTCACCGTTTTCGTAATTATCCGTTCCCTCTACGTGTGGGAAATACTCGTTATATACGTAGTTAGTAAGGTTTAACGGGTTAAGGTTAAAGTCTGCATATAAGTTGAAGCCGTATTTCTCGTTGACACGCTTTATCGAGTTGTATACCTCACCGTAAGACTGGACTGCCTTATGTCTTGGCTCGTCGGCAAAGCAAATGCCGTAAACACCCGGATAATCGGCATATAGGCTGACATAATTGTATACAAACTCGTCTAATTCATCTTCGTTGGCAAATTTTTTGCCCTCACCGATAAGGGGCTCGCCCGTATAATTATTTAAACCAAGCCAAGAAAGGTCTTCGTCGTAAATAACGGTTTTTTCTAAGCCTACAGAAACGAATTTATCAATTTCTGCCTTTACCCTTTCCCAATCTCTGGCACGGTCGTCAAAAAAAGCCTGTCTTGCGGCTGCATCGCCGTCTACTGCACCCCCTTCACCTCTTATCTTTAAAGCAGACTGAGGGTATACGATAGTCATACCGGCGTCCTTATACATCCGGTATTGCTCAGTAGTCATAAAGCTTTCGCCAACGTAAAACTCAACGTCGTCTATTGTATAATAGCCGTCGTGTATAGAGCTGTATCCGTAAAAGTCGAATTGGTCGGTATAAGCCGAATAATCGGGGATGATGTCCGGACTGAAAACTTCCGGTGTTGCTTGCTTATTACATGCTACACCCAAAACTGAAGTTGCAAGCATTACAAAAGCAAGTAATGCGTGTTTAATTTTTTTCATAATATCTCCTAAGCGAGTATTGTTACCGTAGGTGGTTTTATCCACCTACGGCTTTTATTTTTCTAAATGTTATTATGCAGTGTATTTTGAAACTACTTCTTCTAAAGTGCCCGCTTCTACACCGTGAAGTTTATCAATAGTACAAGTTGTTCCAAACTTACCGTAGAGAACAATAGAACCAGACAAATCGTTAATTGTCATATTGCCAACTTGAGCGTTAGAACCTGTAAAGAAGTTCCAAGTAGTCATTGAACTTTGTTCTACAACGGTATTAGTATCAAGGTTGTATAAATACCAGTGGAGAGTTATTGCCGAGCCACTACCAGTAAAGCCCATAATTACTCGATAGTGAGTACCGTCAACAAGATTTGCTCTACCAAGAGCAGAATTCTTTAATGCGCCTTGACAAAAACCTCCGTCTGCCGCATCTTGAATCATATATGGGAAACCGTAGTTAATTTGAGTACCGTTTCCGTTTACACCTGAATCAAGTTGACCATTATAAGTAGTTACACCAGTTACTACTACGATTCCTTGCTTTGAAGTGCCTTCTGCATACATAGAGTTATTGTAGTTTTTAGCAAAGAATGCAACTTCTGGCATATTCTTACCAGTGAAGTCAAATACAACGTAGTTATTTAAAGCAAAGTTGCCGTCGATACCAAGATATGCTTGATTTACGTATCCACCGTTATTTTGACCTTTGGTATAATTTGCCCCGTCGCCAATGCTTCCTGCACCTAAAACGATAGCATCGCCTTGTGCTGTGGCATTATACGCTGTATAACCACTCTTTGGAGTAGAAACTAAAGTTAAAGTATAAACAGTGTCTGCTGAAATAGGAGCAAAAGACTTATCCCATGCGTATTCGTAATCAAATAATGCGTTACCAGCTGGAGCAGTTGGCATTTCGCCGTTATAAGATACGGATGTGCCAAAAGCAACGTCAGTTAAAGTATCTAAAACGTTACCCTCTGCATCCTTGAAGGTTACGGTATAGGTTGCGCCGTTTAAACCTGCTGCAAGGCCTTCTACCGTAGTATTTTCATATACGCCGTGTACCTTATCAAGCGTACAAGGAGTACCGAATTTGCCGTAAAGAACTATAGAGCCTACTAAATCGTTTAACGCCTTATATCCAACTGATTCGTTTGCACCCGTGAAGAAATTGTACGAGCCTGCAGAAGCCTGCTCTACTACCGTTTCCGTATCAAGGTTATATAAATACCAATGAAGGGTTACACCGTTCGCTCCGTGACTGCTACCTGCAACAAAGCCCATTATTACTCTGTAATGAGTTCCGTCTACAAGATTTGCACGTGCAATTGCAGGAGATTCAGGTCTGCTGTGAATAAAGTTGTTTGCGCCTGCATCCTGAATCATGAACGGATGACCGAAATACAAATCAGTGCCGTTTCCTCTTATGCCGGTTTCTAATCCGCCGTTATAGGTCGTTATACCGGTGATGACAACGATACCTTCTTTAGAGGTTCCGTTTGCATACATAGAGCTGTCGTAATTGTTTGCAAAGAATGCAACCTCAGGCATATTCTTACCTGTAAAGTCAAATGCCACGTAGGTGTTTAAACCATATTCGCCGTCAAATGCAAAGTAAGATTGATTTACGTAGCCACCTTCTTGTTGACCCTTAACATAGCTTGCTCCGTCACCGATGCTACCTGCGTTTAATACGAGGTTTTCGCCGTTAGAGCTTATATTGTGTGCAGGGATACCGTCCTTCATATTAGAAACGATTCTAAGCGTGTATACCGTATCCTCGGTTATTGGAGCGAAAGCCTTATCCCAACTGTATGCATAGGTGAAATATTCGTCTTCAGCTATGTTAAGCTCAGGAAGTTCACCGTCAAATGAAGGAACAGTAGCAAACGCAACGCCGTCTACTCTTTCCATTTCGTCGCCGTTAGCATCGATAAAGGTTACGCTATAGCTCTTGTCGATACCGCCTTTTACGGTTTCATAATCAATTCCGTCGTAAACACCCCATACCTTATCAATAGTGGTTTCTACGCCAAACTTACCGTAAAGAACGATAGATCCAACTAAATCGCTTAACGTTTTTTCCCCAACTGATTCGTTTGTACCGCCGAAGAAGTTATACGAGCCTGCCGTTCCCTCTTCTACAACTACTCCCGCATCAATATCGTATAAATACCATTGAAGGGTTATACCGTTTGCGCCGTGGCTACTTCCACCAACAAAGCCCATTATTACTCTGTAATGAGTTCCGTCTACGAGGTTCGCACGCGCAATCGCAGGATTTTCAGGTCTGCTGTGAATAAAGTCGTTTGCGCCTGCATCCTGAATCATGAACGGGTGACCGAAATACAAATCAGTGCCGTTTCCTCTTATACCGGTATCTAATCCACCGTTGTAAGTAGTTATACCCGTTATAACAACGATACCTTCTTTTTCAGTTCCTCTTGCATACATAGAACTGTCGTAACCGTTTGCAAAGAAAGCAACCTCAGGCATATTCTTACCCGTAAACTCAAACGCTACGTAATCGCCTAAACCAAATTCACCGTCAAAAGCAAAGTATGCTTGTTCTACGTAACCGGTCTCTTGATCGCCCTTTTCGTAACTTGCACTATCCCCGATTCTACCTGCGCCTAAAACGAGCGCGCCGTTTTCAAGGCTTGCATTGTGAGATGAATAGCCGTCTTTTGCAGTTGCAGTATAAACTGCCGTATAATCTGCGTTACCCTCTACTGCGGTAATTTCTTTATCCCAGCCTGTAAATGCGTAGGTAAAGAACTCATCGCTTTCTCTTGTAATAGGCTCTGCATATTCGTTTACGTCGTCACCAAAGTGATACGTTCCCTCGCTGAGAACCGCACCGTCGAAATCTAAGAATCTAACGGTATAATCAATATAAACTGCCTCGTAAACTGCAGTATAAGTTGCATCGCCATCTACGGCTATAACGTCGCTATCCCAGCCTACAAACGCATAGGTATAGGTTTCGTCAGCCTCTTTAGAAGGAGTCTCGGGCTCTACTACTGTGTCACCAAAGTGATAGGTTGCTCTGCTAAGCTCGGTTCCGTCGTCGTTTAAGAAGATTACGGTGTAATCAACGTAAACGAAATCAACCACTCTCGTATAAGTTGCGTCACCGTCTACCGCTACGACCTCTTTATCCCATGAATATACGGGATAACCAACCTCGTTTGGCTCAACATCAGGGAATTCAGGAGCTACAACCTCATCGCCAAAGTGATACGTTGCAGAGCTGATTTCCTGTCCTTCTTCGTCAATAAAGGTTACGGTATAATCAATATAAGTAGCCGTATAGGTTGCTTTGTAGGTTGCTTCGCCCTCTACTGCAACTATTTCACTGTCCCATCCCGCGAACTCGTAGGTGTACGTTTGGTCTGCTTCTCTGGTAGGATCTGCAGGAACAACTACGCTTGCACCGAGCTCGTAGCTTTCTGAGCTTATAATACTGTCATCAAAGTCGACGAAAACTATCAAATAGGTTTCAATCTCTTCAGATTCGCTTTCTTCTTCAGACGCACTCTCTTCTTCAGAAGCACTCTCTTCTTCAGATGCGCTTTCCTCAACGGAAACGCTTTCTTCTTCGGATTGTTCCTCGGAGCCTGTTTCACTCTCGACTAACGATTCGGAAATTTCAACTGATTCTGATTCCGACTCGGAAGTTCCGCTCGTATCAAAGCAGGCAACCGAAAACGTCAAGCAAAGTGTGAGCAAAAGTCCTAACAATACTTTAAGTTTGTTTTTCATATTTTCCTCCATAACAATATTTATTTTGGTTACGTCGCTACAAGCGACGTAACCTTATAAAACTGACTAAATCAGTTCATTCCAAGTTCTTCCATAATAGATTCTATTGAACTATTTTCATAAAGACCACAGAATCTATCAATTTGGGTTTCCGTTTTGAATTACCGTAAAGCACGATTGAACCCGAGAAATTATCCAACGTCATATTGTTAACTGCTGGGTTGGAGCCTGTAAAGAATGCCCAAGATTCCTGTGAAACGTTTTCAACAACAGTACCTTCGGTTAAGTTATATAAACAATACTTAAGCGTAAAGGTTGTTCCGTTATTTACAAAGCCCATGATAATACGATATTTAGTACCGTCTTCAAGCTTTGCCCTTGCAAGTTGAGCATCAAAATCGCCGAGCATGTTTCCACCGCGAGGATTTGTCGCACCCTCATACCAAGCACCGAAAGGACCAGATACGCCAACCTTTGTATTATTGCTTTGTGCGTCACCGAGTGAACCATCCCATAAAGTAATACCGCTTGCAACGACAACACCCTGCTTACCTTCGCTATAATACATAGACTCATCGTAATTATCTGCAAAGAACATAACCTCTGGCATATTCTTACCAGTAAAATCAAACACTATATAATCGTTAAAGCCGTAATTTCCATCAATTGCTAAATAAGCTTGCGAAATGCTACCACCTGCGTTTTGCCCCTTTATATAGTCTGCACCATTACCGATTGCTCCTGCACCGAGTGTTATACTTGCACCATTTACGTAAGACATATGAGTTTTTACGCTATTTTTAGGAACAGCGGCAACTTTTAAAGTATAAGTCATATCTTGCGTTATAAGGCTCAAAGGTTTATCCCAAACGTACTCGTAAGTAAACGCTGAATCTTCAGTTCTTGGTGGAGTTGGCATTGCCTCTCCATAAGTAACGATTTCGCCAGCAGATACGTTTGTCAAAGTTTTTAAAACTTCTCCGTTTATTCCTTTAAACGTAACGGTAAACGTCTTATTCTCATTTAATGCACTTGCAACGCTTTCAATCGTTGTATCTTCAAATACACCGTACACCTTATCTAATGAAAGTTCTGTGCCAAATTTACCGTATAATACAATCGAGCCGAATAAGTCGTTTAAGGTCATATAGTTGACTCTTTCATTCTGACCCGTATAGAAGTTGTACGTTTCAATCTTTCCTCTTTCTATAAGCTCGTTGGTTTCACGGTTATAAAGCGCCCAGTTAAGGGTTATACCGTTAGCACCGTGTGGACTACCCTTTGTAAAGCCTAAAATTACTCTGTACTTAGTGCCGTCGACAAGGTTTGCTCTTGCAAGCTGAGAATATACGGTGCTATTCATCTTGTACCATGAATCGTTAACGCCCTCTATCATGAACGGACTATCGATATTGACTGCGGTACTTCCCTCCAGTACACCGGTGTTAATTTCACCGTTATACATCGTTATGCCGTTTGCAAATACTATACCGTGCTTACCGCCGTCCTGATAGTACATTGAGTTGTTATAATTTTGAGCAAAGAATGCTACCTCAGGCATGTTTTTACCTGTAAAGTCAAACGCAACGTAGTCATCAAAGCTATAATTGCCGTCAAACGCTATATAAGCTTGGTCAACGTTAAGACCCGGGTTAGGTCCGGTATAACTTGCACCGCCACCTATTGTGCCGCTCTTTAAAACAACCGAGCGGTCGTCGGTAATAGATTCCATACCGTGTAAGCTGATACCGCTTGAGGAAATCCATTCATTTACCGCACTGCTAACCTCTATAAGGTTAAACGGAAGTGACGCGCATAAGTTTTCACCGTCTGAATAATAGAATATATAACTACCCGAAGCAGAGAGTGTAAACGTGTCGCCTTCAACGTCGTGACGAACGCCTTCACCGTCTACGTAGTAGAAGATGTATCCGTCCTTAATCGTATCCACGTAATCCGAAACTCTAACCTCGCAAGACGTTCCGATTGCAGTTGTCTTTGCACCTGAGTTGAAACGGGAATAGCTTAATTCGTCTGCAAATATCTCGTCAAAGGAATCCTCGGTATTGGTTATAATCGGGTAAAGATTATCCCAAACGGTACGCTCACCGTAGTTACCGTATAAAACGATACTTCCTTTGAAATACTCATTGTTTTCAAGGTCGGTAGGAATTACGTTTTCAAAGCCCAACGCTTGAAGAGCGTATGTTCTCATAGTAAACTTAGTTGCAACCTGCTTGCTGTCTAAGTCGATTAATACACATTCCAAAACAAGTCTTATGCTTGACGTGGGTTCTTTTGTAAAAAGATGATTTGCACTGGTTTCTTCGATACCCGAGAAGCCAATGATCATTCTGTAATGAGTTCCGTCCTTTAATCCCTGTAAGCTGATTGGATGCGGATTGCCGTCACTTAAATGCACACTGTCGCCAAGATAAGCAGTATCCCTAAAGTCTGCGCAAAAAGCCTCGTCTGGCTTATTTAACATGTTAGGGCCGTATAAAAAGCCTCCCAAGGTTAAGGTCGGGTGACCGGGCGCACCGTTATTGTTTTTTAAGCCGCCCGTAAACAATATACCCTTGCTTCCGTCGAACATCGACGCAGAAAATTTATCCCTGAAGAATGAGAATATAGGCATATTTTTACCGGTAAAGTCAACCTTTACGTAGCTACCTATTCCGTATTCACCCTCGTATGCAACGTAAGGAGAATAGTGAGGTCCGTTTGAACGGCGCAAAATAACGTTGTTACCGTTACAGTAGCTTCCCTCAACCATAGTAAAGCCACCTCTTTCAACGTATAAATCACCGTTTAAAGAAATGCCCATATCGGTCAATTCCTGCAAATAATCTGCATCTACGTATTTAATTGAAACAACCTGTCTTGCCTCAAGGCGCTGACCGTCGTTTGCTTCTACACAGAATTTAAAGGTATGGTCTGATCTTGATTCAAAAACGTAGCTGTCCGCACCTCTTAAAGGAACAGTTTCACCGTCTACCTCTACACTTTCCATAAAAATCTCGTAGTCTTCCTCGGCAAAATCCGGAACAACTATATTCATCGCGCCAAAATACTCGCTGAATACTATTTCATCACCGAAATTGTAAGGAGTATTCTGAAGAGAAAATTGCCACTCGAGATCGGGGTTCTTTACCGTAAGCTTAAAGGTTGAGGTTCCCGCTTTTTCGCCGGACGAAATTTTATAGGTGAAAACGTATTCACCGATTACGTCTGCCATCCAATAGCTTCTCGACGAAAGATCTGTAACGTTACCCTCGGAGTCGGTTATGGTCAACGTATAAGGGTCACTTACAAAGTCAACGTACTCGTTGAGCATTATCGTACTACCCCTTTCAACGACCTCAAGCGCACCCTCTAAAAACTGAGGGCCCTTTTTAACCTCGTCCTCAACGAAGGAAACGCCCTCAATAGTAGGGCGGTTGTCAACCTCAACCTTATCCTTGTTACAAGCAGTCATAAACAATGCCGAGGTTAAACACGCAGTCATACACCCTGCTAACAAAATTGTTTTGAAAATCTTTCTTTTCTTCATGATTTCCATCCTTATCATTATATTAGTACGTAAGCAGATTCGCCTACGGCTAGTTTTATATGAAGTTTGCCTTCTTCTAATTTAAGTTTACTCCATTTTCCATCTGCAAATACGTCTGCTACTACAAACTTTTTGTCAAACAAAATGGTTGTCGTTTGAATTGCACCTTCTTCCTCTTTACAGCGAATTTCGGTCATATTCGTAATACAATATAAATATTGGTCGTTTTGCTTATCGTATAATTCGTTTACTAAAACACCTTCTCTATCAGTTGAAAACTCTTCTACGTTAGTGAGTTTTTCATTTTTTGCGTAATCAAGTTGTTTTAAAAAAGAATTGAAAGTCTTTACTGCATAAGCAGAATGACGATATTCAAACTTAGTTACAACGGGAATAATTTCACGTATCTCGTTTATTACCTTTTGCGTTGCGTAATAAAGTGGAGTTCTCTCGCCCTTGCGAGTGAGCATTGCTCCGTCATCGTGGAAAAATTCCGTGCTGTTTGCACCATGACTCATATAAGTGAAAAATCCTAACTCTTTTACGCCAAAGCCAAGCAATAAATTGAGTTGGTATCTCATTTCCTGCTCGTTAGGAGTCCACCAATAATCAAAACCACATACTTTATTTGAGAAAGATTGAGCAACGAAATATAAGTCCACGCCCCTATCTCTACAAATCTCTGCGGCATTTTGCAAACATCTTATGTAATAAATTTTATTTTCTTTATTATGACAAAATGGGTAATCATCATATTTTATATAATTCAAACCCGTTTCATCTAAATACATATTTAAATACTTAGAACGACGCTCTAAAAGATCTCCACCCTGTGGATAACGCTCGTCCATCCAACGCAAAGTATCTAATGGCAATAAGTTGCAATAAATAAAAGTTTGAGGTCGAACCCTTTTAATTGACTTACATATTTGACCAAACGATTTAAAAAGATAATAGTGAGGCTCATCTTTTAAGTAAATTCCGTAAAAGATAGGATGCTTTGAATAATCTTTTATACGATTGGCAACAAACTCATCAAGTTCTTTTTCACTTGCAAATTTCTTACCTTCGCCAATAATACCGTCCTTTTGGCAAGAAAGTTCATAAAATGCTTGGTCACCAACGATATATTTATCAATACCTGCCTCGCAAACGATATCCATCACCTTTTTGCACATAGAAGTTTGCCATTCTTCACCGTAGTAAGTACCCACGCATCCGGACATGACCATATTAAAGCCAACGTCCTTGTATTCTTTAAAACGTTCTACAGTTCTAAAACTCCCTTCTACGTCTTGTCCTACTACGTAATCGCCCGTTTCACATCCCGGGACAGAATATGCATAAAAGTTAAAGTCAATTTTTTTACCGTTATAATATTTTTCGTACATATTATCAGCCCTTTAAACCACCTGCCGTCATGTTTGTCAATATTAATTTTTGTGTGCAAGTGTACAATACAATAATAGGAATAGAAGATATTACTGCCGCGGCAAAATAAATAGGTCTAGACTCTTCTACGTAACCTGCCGTGTTATTAAACATATATAAACCGTAAGCAAGGTTTGGCGTTTCTCTTAAGTAGATCATTACGGTGCCGTAATCGTTCCAAACGCCAATTGCTTGAGTTATTATAATCGCCACTAAACATGGAACAACCTGAGGTAAGATTATCTTAAATAAGGTTACCAACTCACCTGCTCCGTCAATATACGCTGCTTCCGAATAAGCAGGGCTTACACCCTTGAAATATCCGTATAACACTATAAACGCAAAGTCGAAGCCTGATGCCCATGAAAGCCAAATGGTAAGCGGATTGTTTACCATCCTGAGAGCGTGTAAAAGCTTAAACGCTGCAGGACCCGCACCGATAATGGGTATTGTGTTTACGAAAATTACTATTACGTATAACAATTCTTTTCCTGGGAAACGGAACCTTGCAACTGCGTAAGCAAGCATTGTGCTAGACACTACGTTTACAAAAACTTTAACGATAACTATCCAAAGAGAGTTTATAAGCAAGCCGAGATAAGGCACGTTATTGTAATGAAACTCCCCTGTAAAAACTCTTACGTAGTTTTTAAACAACCAATCTTGTGTAAGAGAAAAACTATTCGACATATAATTATCAAACGTTTTAAGTGAATTGTTTATAGCCCAAATAAGAGGATATATGTTTAGTATCGCGATAAAAATAAACAAAGTAAAGAAAACGTACGCTGTGATTTTTTCGGACAAATTAGCGTGTTTTGATGCTATATTTTTCATGCCATATCCTCCTTAAATCTCAACGTCAGTATATATTCTGTCGATTATTTGTCGACCAATAAGTACCACTGGAAGAGTAATGCAAGTTAAGAATAAGCCGAGCGCAGCAGGATATCCGTAATACGGTTTACTGATAACTGAAGACTCAGAAATCGACAACGTTATCTTATAAAGAAGGAATCCTATCGTCGCAGTATTGTAATTACCCGAACCACCTGTGAACAAGAACACGTTATAATCGGCAGTTACACACGAACACAACGAGAACGTCATAAGCGTTGCAATAGTCGACCATACGCATGGCACGGCAATCTGCGCGTAAGTACGCCAAAAACCTGCACCGTCTAAGTCTGCAGATTCGTATATTTCATCTGGCACACGAGAAAAAGCACCTGTAAGTACGGCGTTATTTCCAACCAATCCCATAACGATTTTTATGCCAACTATAGTCTTGAAAGCCGTTGCTTCCGTTACGAGTAAGCCTTGTTTGTCTGGCACGTCTACACCAAACCACTTTACGGCCATCGTAATAGCACCGTTATAACTTGCTAAGTAACGAATGAGTTGCGACCACATTACCGCACCCATAAGACTAGGTATTATGTAGCATATTCTAAATATGTAGTGCCCCCAAATTCTACGATACAAAACATACGTAGTCGTTACACCTATTGGGAAAAGTATTACAAAATCTAAACCCCAAAGAAAGATTGAATTTTTTATAGCCGTCCAAATTAACACACCTTGAGTGTGCGATTTATCCCCACGAAACGATTCAAGAAGCAATTTAAAGTTGTCTAGAGTAGGAGCACCTTCGCCATCTCTGAACGCAAGCGTAATACTCGAAAGGTTTACGTATACCCAAAACACTAAAAATTGCAAAACTGGAAAAGCAATAAATAAATAGACGAAAAGAAACTTTCTTCTTTCAAATCTACTATATTTCTGTATTTTTTTACTTGTTAACTCCATGATACACCGTAGATAGTACCACGAAAAGGCAACGACACAAATCGCTACCTTCTCGCACTACGTAATTAGTCTTTATTAATTTCAATCTTTAAAGACCCCCAACGTACGACTGATAAAAGTTTGATGCATAATCAAGATTTAATTTTTGCAAAAACGCGCCCTTTGGGTCACTAAAACTACAAAAACCTTGCACCGTAGATAAACGTTTCAATTTAGTCATACGTCGAGCCTTAAAAATTATTTTTTATAATTGTTCCACTTCTTTTCTGCTTCTGCACGAGCCGAAGCTATCAAATCTTGAGCAAGTTCTCTATAACTCTTGCTAGAGTTTTCAGTGATGAGCGTTGAAGTTAAACTACTGTTTGCAACGTGTGGAAGGAAGAAGTCTGTTTGGAATGCTGCAAATCTTAAGTTTGAAATACGACTGTTAATCGGTCTGAAATATTCGTGCGCAACCAAATCTTTTGCTTCGTTTACGAACTTATACGTAGACTCTACAGAAATATTCTTGGTATATGGAGATGCAGCGTTTGCCTTTGCCATAAAGGTATTTGCAAAATCGTCACTTGCCATCATTCTGAGAGCCTTGGCAACGATATCAACCTTGGTACATCCCTTAGGAATAAACGCTAAGTGCTCGATACCTCTTGCAAAGCAAGTACCACGAGCTTCTGCAATTCTTTGAACGTCCGCATCGTCTAAAGTAACGTTAAACGTAGAAGCAACTCCTGCTTTCATTTCGGCAATTGACTTGCCTTCGTCTGCCAACTTGCAAAGAAGAGATAAAACGTCGTCACAAGTAGCGTCGTCAAGCGCATATTTAGTACCAGCACCGAAAACTTCTACACCGAGAGCAGAAATTACGGGAACGTTCATAAACTCAATTTGATTTAAGCTGTTTTTGTAGTTTGCCTTAACTTCGTTTAAGAACCAGTCACCGTTAAGCATGAATACGGCATTGTTAGAACCGTCAGCCTCTTTCATAATCAACGCTTGCGCTTGGTCGAGAAGTTGTCCGTTAGAGCCTGCTGCGGCATACTTCTTATCTAATAAACGATAGCCTGCTTCAAAAGCGTCTACCAGGTGTGGATTGTCGTATACTTCATATCCGTTTGCCATATCAGTCCAGCTTCCGTCAGGATTTTTAGTTTGTAATCTTAAAAACTCATTGTAAGTGTCTACGCCAAATTGAGCAAACCACATACTCATAGCAGTATTTTGATAAGTTGCACCGTTATCTAACGTGTAAGTAAGTGGATACGTTAAAGTTGTTGAAGACTGTGCTAAAATAGTATCGAATGCTTCAAATAATTCGTTACTTGTTCTAGGAAGTTCGGTTATTCCGTAAGTGGCAAGTTTTTTGGTATTTACAACCATACCGGCAGAAGTTTGAGCCCACGTAAAACCGTACATCTTTCCGTTATCTGCACATAAGAAAGGAACGAGATCTTCGTGAATTCTATCACTTATCTTCTCAGATGTATAAGTTCCGTCATAATTGATTGCAGGTTGATTGAATACAGATTCTCTTAAATCAATACACAAATCGCCTTTGTCACCGTAAAGACCAATTTCACTAACTTGGTTAGGCGCAATTGCTCCGGTAATGTAAAGGTCGATACCGTACTCTTCGTAACCTGCGTACATCTCTTGCAGCATAGCGTCGCCCGCGTTGTCGTAAAGGGCTGAAGAAATGTTGAATACGTAACCCTCGTCCTTAAAAGCCGCATTGAACTTATCTTGGAATTCCATAAGGAACTCGTCGCCAAAGCCTGCTTTATAAAGCTTTACGTTGATGGTCTTTGGCTCTTTAACAACGTTTGACTTTGGCTTACAGCTTGTACCAAGAACCAAACAACCCGCAGAAACTACGGTTGCTAAAAGCATTGAAACAAATTTTTTCATAGTTATTTCCTCCGATTATTCTTAAGAAATGCGGACATCCGCCCACATTTAATATCCTTTCTTGAACTATCATACCATAAAGAGAACTTTTCTTTCCACTCAATTTTTTATCAAAACTAATCGATTTTTAATTTTTATTTTTATTTTTTTCATACTCATTATCATTATTATATATATGGATATCAAAAATTTGTATTGACATTTATTTTTATTGATGCTATAATTTAAGAAATTCAAGGAGGTTTTGCATGAGTATACTTTTGGATATGTCAGAAATAAGGAGAAATCCGTATATTTCTTCTTCGTTTACCCCACCAAGGCATTCACACTCCCACGTGTTTTTCGAATTGTCGTTTTGTGTAAAGGGCACTTCAATAAACACAATTAATCAAACGCCTTTTAATTTCCAAAACGGATCATGCGTCATCCTGCGTCCAAGTGACGTTCACTCTCTTTCCGACTACGACCCCAAGGTCTACGAGCATATAGACCTGTACTGCTTTCCCGATACGTTTAAAAAGCTGTGCAATGCGTGTCATCACGATTTATACGATGAAATAATAAATAACGAAACTCCGATTTGCTTTACCTTTTCCAACGAAATTTTCAGCTTTCTTTTTAATCAGTCCCTTGTTTTAAAAGAAATGATTGCCAACGAAGACAAGTTTTTTGAAACTGTGTATACGTCGATGATTGTAACCATTTTATCTCAATGGGTAAAAAACAAAGCCTCGCAAAACACCGTTACCCCGCAGTGGCTTACCGAGCTTTTACCTAAGTTTAACAACGTGAATTTCGTACAGAAAAACATAACTCAGATTGCAAACGAAACGGGCTTTTCACTCCCCTATTTCTCTACTCAGTTTAAAAAGTATATGGGGGTTTCCGCAATAAAGTATCTCACAAAAAAGCGCGTAGACTTGGCAAAATATTTGCTTGTAAAGGATTCCGAGCTTAGAATTTTAGATATTTCGGGCATGCTCGGCTTTGAAAACCCAAGCACCTTTTCAAAGCATTTTATACAAGAGTTTAAGCAGTCACCCAAGGACTACAGAAAGGCCTCCAAATAACGCTTTTGGCTGAATTTTATAATAAAAACCACTCTATAAGTTGATTATTAGCATTTTTGCCAATAATATAATCACAAACCGTGCATACTGCCAAAATTTCGCATAATTTATAAAAAATCAAGAAAAAAACGCTCTATAAGTCGATTGTTAAACAATTTTGACTTATATAGCGTTTTTTATTTTTACTTTATTGGTAAGCGCCTACGCCGTCGCAGTCTGCCCCCATATCGGTGTCTACAAAAATCTTTTAGTAAATCTTTGACTTAAAATACTCAAGGTCATTAACGTGCATGCCGTCTGTGTTTGGTTACTTTACGGCAGTTTTAACGCTTGCTCGCAGATATTTACCGTTGCTTTTTGCCGACTTCACGCAAAATATCCTGGCTTGGTGCCGGTATGCGACCCAATGCGTCAGGTCCCACGTTTAAAAGGTAGTTGATCCCTCTGCCGTTTAATTCTTCCTTGATTTTCAATACCGTTTCGGCATTTTTCCAATTTTGGTCATACGCTTTGTATCCCCACGTATCGTTTAAGGTTGCCGGCACTTCAAAAAGCATTCCGTTACTCTCAGCTCCCGTATCGTTATCCCCCGAGGAGCCGTAATCTCCCATGCCGTTGCCTATTCTCGAATTAATTAAACAGTTTGGTTGATATTTCTTCACCAGATTATAAAGCTCTACAGATTGCTCCTTGCTAATATCCTGCGGTGTATCAAACCAAATAAGGTCGATATCGCCGTAATTTGTCAAAAGCTCGGTAACCTGCGGAATTATCTTTTTTCTAAAGCAAATTTCAAAATTCTTTTCAGTATTTGGGAAATCCCATGAGTTAGTCCAAGGCTTGCCTTGATTCGTTTCGAACGTTTCGGTGTAGCCACCGCCGTGCTCCTCGTGCCAGTCAAGCTCTTGAGAATAGTAAATACCGAACCTTAAACCTCTTTTTCTGCACGCCTCCGAAAGCTCTTTTATAATATCCCTTTTAAATGGGGTATTTGCAACGTTATAATTGTCTACCTTTGAGTGGAAAAGGGCAAAGCCCTCGTGGTGCTTGGTAGTAACAACGATATATTTCATACCTGCCGAAACGGCTAAATCACACCACTCGTCCGCATCAAAAAATACGGGATTAAACGCCTCCATAAGCTTTTCATATTCCTTAATGGGAATTTGAAAGCAGGATTGTGCCCACTCTGCAATTATATCCGTTCTTTGGCCCTTCCACTCTCCCGCCAAAAGAGAATAAAGCCCAAAGTGAATCATCATACCGAACTTAGCATCCTTAAACCATTGACGGTTATCGTTACTGTAATTTTCTTTTTGCATATTGCATCTCCTTTTTCTATTTTATATGACTAAGTTTGTTAAATTTTTATTCTTGCGTTGACTTGATTTCCGTTTTATAGTATAATGAAATAAACAAAAATACAATCGGTTAGGAGTATTATGTATTCTTATTTTTCAACTTATCCACCTAATGAAAAATATTCTTACGTCTTTTCAAATTATCATTACGGCGATTATCCCGAGCTTCACAACCACGATTTTTGGGAATGTTCTATAATTGTGCAAGGCTCTTACGAGCATACTCTGAATAAAAAAACGGGAATTCTCGTAAAAAATACCGCAGTTTTGCTTCGCCCTCAGCTTGATTCTCACTACATAATCAGCAAATCGCCAGACGGTACAATATTAAACATTCGTTTGTATACTCCGTTTGTAAAGGATTTTTGCTCAGGCATTTCTGACACCTTTTACGACGAGTTATTAAAAAATGATAACATGCAATTTACTTTAACCGAAGGGCAGGTGAAAAAAATAATTGACTACACATCATTTATTAAAGCAAATCCCTCGGACACAAACAAATCGTCCATATTTTTTCTTACGTCGTATATCTTTGAAAAGGTTTTCAGCCAATACAATTTCCTAAGCTCTGAGCAACCTCAATGGCTGACGAATTTATTTTTAAAAATTTATTCGCCCGAAAATATTAACTGGACTGTAAAAGACGTTGTTAACAACGCGCCGTTTAGTCAATCGCATTTAATACGGCTTTTCAAGCAACACACGGGAAAAACCTTAGTTGAATATCTTTCCGAAATTAAAATGCAACGTGCTTGCGAGCTGCTAACCTATACAAACTCTTCGATTCTGAATATTGCCATGATGCTTGGATATAGCGACTCAAGCCACCTAAACCGCACGTTTAAAAAGTATTACGGAATATCACCAACTCAGTACAAAAAAGCACAAAAGACGAAAAGTTAATTTATTTTAGCCGGGAAACTTTATATTTTCTCGGCTATTTTTTGTCAAAAACCCCGCTATAAGTCGATTATTAGCCAATTTTGCATAATTATGCAAGCATAATATTTTTAAGGCTTTCGATTTGCTCCTTTTTTACTCCGCATTCATTTATCAAATAATTTGATATTGCCGACGCCAACGTGCCGTCTTCAGTTATATAATTTTCCAGCATCAATTTGTGCATTTGACCGAAGCAAACGTTTATCCGTCCGTCAACCATCATTCCACTTCCGTCAAACATATAGCCAAACGGAGTCTCGACTATATTATCTCTCCAACGGTTACCTTGGTTTGAAAAGGAGGTAAGCTCGAAATCCTTAGCAAGCTCAAAATAAGACACTCCCAATACTCCGCTTATCAGGTACGCAAGTGTTCCCGTTCTGTCAGCACCTGCCGAACAATGAAAAACTATCGGGTAATTCTTCTCGTCGCTTAAAAGCTCGAATATTTGCCTGAAAGACTCCCTTGCCCTATTATCAAAGATGCCCGATTGAGGAATTATAGCCTTATAACCGCTAAAGGTCGCGTTAAGGTAATTTCCTTTATCCTTAAATGAAAAGCCCACAGAAATTTCTTCTTCAAGGCGCAAGTCAATTTCGCTTATTATACCTAAAAGCTCGGTCATAACACTTGCGCCGTTTTCGGTTGCATCCTCCAATCTTGCGCTACGGTAAATCATACCAAGCCTTAACGTCTTGCCGTCCTCCGTCTTATAGCCACCTATATCACGGAAATTATCCACGCCCTCGACCTCTAAAAAGCAAGGCTTTCGTTTAGTTGTAAATTTGCCTATTTCAGACCTTGCTTCACCACTCACAACCTGCCAATAATAGTCTGTATTTGGCAATAAACAACCTATTTCGGCACTTTGCACGTTACTTTCAATAATTTGCACGACGTTTAAAAGGCTTTCGTCGGTTGCTACCGTAACGGTATATTGCTTGCCCATTTCATAAGACCAATTTAAAAAAACAAACTGGGAATCGCATCTCATAGTCCACGATACATGATTTTTCCATAAGATTTTCGCAACCTCATTTTCAGTCTGACTGCTTATCAACGCTTCAACGTCGGGATGGTTTAACGAAACTACTTCGCCTTCGCTTGGAGAAATCAGCTCTATTTTTATTTCACCTGTATCAGACTCTTTACTGCCCGTACAAGCAGCAGCCCAAAAGACTGTGATGAATATCAAAATAAGCGTAACTGCTCTTTTTAATTTAATAATTTTCATAAGCCTATTTATATAATCCCACCGAAAGATATCGGTGGGATTATACTTTTAGTTATACTGCTTTATGCTCTTTTCTTTTTTATAAAAAGCATACCGCTTGCAATTAATACAGCGCAAACAGCCATATCAAATGAACCGACAGCTCCCATACATCCACCACCCGAAGAAGAGCTTGAACTTTCTTCCGAAGAAGTCGGCGGAGTTGGAGTAGACTCTGACCTTTCAGTCCATCTAACTGTTAAATAGTAGCAAGACTTGATTGGTGCCGTTGGCTCGAAGCTATAAATACCGTCTATTCCGTAAACCCAACCTGCAAATTCATAACCCGCTTTTGTTGGCGTTGCAGGAATTTCGTCGGAGCTTAACGTTTCGCCGTCAGCAACCTTAATTACCTTTACGCTTTCGCCGTCGTTAAAGGTAATAGTCCAATAAATAACTTCGTCCTTTGTAAATCCTTGCGTGCCCTTTGTATAAGATACCGTTTCTACCGTTTCGGTATACATAACGCCGTATGCAGCAGATGCAATATCAGACAATCCGTAGATAGGAACTCTCAAGTCTTTTGCCACGATAATTTCGGTAACTACCTCATTTGCATTTGCTAAGACTACGCTTATAGCAAAGTTGCCGTAACCGTCATAATTGTAATAAGACGTGATACCGTTAGCACCAAAATGTACTACTCTGTCATAAAGGCTGATTCCGTTTACGTAGATATCCTCAAGCATATTAAGCGATAAAGGAGTATTGCCGGCAGCCACGTTTTGGTTGAGGCCGTTTTCATCTTCTCCCATAGGATAGTTAGAGCCTTCCAACTCAATTATTACGTATCCGTCTTTATAGTCAACACCGCTTACGGTTATTTCACCCATATTAGTATCAATAGCCCAGTTTGTATTTAAGCTTGGACCTTGGAAATCGTCAGGGTTCGTATAGATTTTTACGTCACAGGTTTGAATAAATGAAACTCTTTCTAAGTTTGCATAATCAACGATTTCACCGTTTTGTACGTAATCTATTGCGCTACTTCCGTTAGTGTAGTAATAATTCGGGAATTCACAGCCCTCTTCGATAATGATATAATCAAAGCTTTCGGCTGTGTACTGTGCACCCATAGAGAAAGCAATACAATTTTCAGTTTCCCAAATATTAACTACTACTATTCTGTCATTATTGCCGGAAAGTTCTGAAGGATACCATCCACCTGCGTTGAATACCTGACCGAGTGTTACAAAACCGTCCCCGTCAGCATCTGCGTTAGGATCAATCATATGGAGCTTGATTTTATCAAATACGTTATACTCAGCAACCTTATCGACGTCAAGGAAAAGATTTTGTCCTTCAGGGAAACCACCGCTTGGCAAGAAGAATAATATCATATTGTTTACAGCCGTTTCTTCGTCGCCGTCTAAATTCCAGTCTCTGATATGAATAAGGCTTCTTGTATTATATCCTACTGCTGTTTCAACATCTCCCAATTCAATCATCTGAGGACACTCGGTAACCCAAGCACCGTTTCTTAAATACAAGGTAAACGCAGGGATATCTACGCCAAGATAACTTACACCCTCGGTAAGGCTGAGAGTATGATATCTTGAACCTTCCTCAAACGCCCAATTAAGCATATCCTTATTATAAACGATAGTAATTGTATTTCCGCCGACATCTTCAGCAAATACCAAAATATCGTTTTCAGTTAATGAAACGCCACTGAAGGTAAGCTTTGAAATTAAATTCAACCCGTCTGCATCGTTTATATTGTAGCCACCTTGGTCATTGAATCTGTAATTAAATCTTATTCTTACGCTATTTTGAGCATCATTCCAAGAGGTATTATTTTGTTCAGGAACAACACCTGTAAATTTTACTTCTACGTCAACCTCTTCTGTCTGCCAGCTTTCGCCGTTGAAATATAAGGTTACTTCAGGCAAATAGTGTCCGCCAAACGGTGCGCCTGCCTCAATTGTAAATACGGTTTGCGTATATCCGCTTGGAACTGTCAATAAATCTTCGTTATAAAGGAAGGTTATTGAGTTTTCGTTGTCTATCTGTAAGAACGTTACGTCGCCTAAAGGCTGTCCGTTAATCGTTACAAAAGCTCTTACGTCGGCAATTACAGGCGCATCAAAGCCACCTTCATTTGCGTCGTATGCCTTTGCATCAAAGCTATCGCTGAACACAAGTCTTAATGCGCGGGTCGCACCGCCCCAAACGCTATTGTTGTTATCTGCGTGAAGCTCAACGAATTCAACGTCGGGTGTGCCGAGCGTAGGAACGTGAGGCTCATCGGGGGTTTCAGGCTTTTGTGTAGTCCACGTAACTGAGAAATCGTTAATGCCCGTATCGCTCGAATTATAGTTTACGTTGTAATAAACGATATCCTCTGCTGTTACGTAAGTCGTATAACCGTTTGATACTGCAGGGAACTGCGCTCCCGCTTTAATTTCTACCGCATAAACGGCAGCACCGTGGTAATTTGAGTCAACAGCAAAACCAATAGAGTTTGCTTCGCCCCAGATTTTTGCTTGAGCATTGCCCTGATAAATTTCTCTGAGCGTTACGTATTCGGTTTCTGAAGTATAAACGTATACGTAATCTAATACATTCAAGTTTGCAATTAAATCGGTAACGTTTGCATTTGACGCACTGTAATCGCTTTGGCTTAAGAAAAGCAACAATCTTTGATCATCACCCTTTCTGTTATGAATATTAGAAACCGTTACGCTTTCGGTTACAGGGTCAGGATCGGGAACAGGCTCTGTCGTTTGCCAGCTGCCGTTTGCAAAGTACAGCGTAACAGCAGGTAAATAATGTCCGCCAAACGGCGCGCCTGCCTCAATCGTAAATACCGTGTAATCCTGTCCGTCAGGTACTGCCAATAAGCTCTCATCGTAAAGGAAAGTGATGGAGTTTTCGTTATCTATTTGCAAGAAAGTAACGTTACCCAAAGACTGTCCGTTGATTGTTACAAAAGCTCTTACGTCGGCAATTACAGGTGCATCAAAGCCACCGTCGTTTGCGTCGTATGCCTTTGCATCAAAGCTATCGCTGAAAACAAGCCTTACCGCGCGGGTCGAACCGCCCCAAACGCTATTGTTGTTATCTGCGTGAAGCTCAACGAATTCAACGTCGGGTGTGCCGAGCGTAGGAACGTGAGGCTCATCGGGGGTTTCAGGCTTTTGTGTAGTCCACGTAACTGAGAAATCGTTAATACCCGTATCGCTCGAATTATAGTTTACGTTGTAATAAACGATATCCTCTGCTGTTACGTAAGTCGTATAGCTGTTTGTTTTTGCAGGGAACTGTGCTCCCGCTTTAATTTCTACCGCATAAACGGCAGTTCCGTGGTAATTTGCATCAACAGCAAATGCTATAGAGTTTGTAGTTTCCCAAATTGCGCTCGTCGCACTGTTTTGGAAAATTTCTCTGAGCGTTACGTATTCCGTTTCAGATGTATAAACGTTTACGTAATCTAAAAGGTTAGAGGCTTGAACCTCTGCGGTTATATCTACGTCGTGAGCTATATAATCGCTGTTATCAATAATGACAACAAGTCTTTGATCTGAGCCCTTTCTGTTGTGAATTCCGACAACCGTTACGCTTTCGGTTACAGGGTCGGGTTCGGGAATTGGCTCTGTCGCTTGCCAGCTGCCGTTTACAAAGTACAGCGTAACAGCAGGTAAATAATGTCCGCCAAACGGTGCGCCTGCCTCAATCGTAAATACCGTGTAATCCTGTCCGTCAGGTACCGCCAATAAGCTCTCATCGTAAAGGAAGGTGATGGAGTTTTCGTTATCTATTTGCAAGAAAGTAAAGTTACCCAAAGACTGTCCGTTGATTGTTACAAAAGCTCTTACGTTGGCAATTACAGGTGCATCAAAGCCACCGTCGTTTCCGTCGTATGCCTTTGCATCAAAGTTATCGCTGAAAACAAGTCTTACCGCGCGGGTCGAACCGCCCCAAACGCTATTGTTGTTATCTGCGTGAAGCTCAACGAATTCAACGTCGGGTGTGCCGAGCGTAGGAGTTTCAGGCTCTACGGGTTTTACAGTTGTCCACGAAA
>JAFVQT010000031.1 GCA_017504655.1 Clostridia bacterium
AGATTGCGACTTGCAGTCACAGTTATATTAAATAAATCCATAACTCGCCGTAAGGCGAATATAACTGCGTAGCAATATCACTTGTCGTTAGACAAATATCACAAATCCGTTCACGGATTTATTTAGTTGCCGAATCCCTTGCAGGGACTCGGCTTTGCGGGTGGTTGTTTATTGTGTTAAAAATTGAAATAATCAACTTATAGACGGGTTTTAGAGCCTAAACGGTATCATTTTAAGCTTGGCGTAAGAGGTTAAACCGTTTTCTCTTCTGATATCAGGCTCGCCTTGAATAAGAGGGAGAGCATAAGAAACGAAATCATCGGTAAGGTTAGTCCCGTCATCACATATCCAAGCGAGGGGAATTTTCTTTTCTTCGTTTGCAATAGTAGAAAGGTCTAAACCAACGCACTCGATTTTATAGTCGTTGCCGTCAACTCGCTTAAAAGCAATCATTTTGTCAGTCTCTCCGTTTACTGCGTGAATAACCGCCTGTCTGCCGCTTTCAAACGATTCCTCAATATCAGCCTTAGAAGCACAGTGAGTAGCGCATCTTTGCAAAATATTAAGCTCAATTGCTTTACATTTAATCCCCATAGATTTAACTGCAGACTTAAGCACACTGCAAACACCGCCAAGGGCAGAGTGACCGAATACGTCAGTTTGAGATGCGTCCTCACCAACGTATTTTCCGTTAGCTGTTTTAATGCCTTCAGACACGGCGACAATACAAACCCTTCTTTCATCTACAACGCGTTTTACGTCAGCTTTAAATTTATCAATGCTAAAGGGTATCTCAGGCAGGTAAATGAGGTCTGCGCCATAGCCCGTTATTTCGGAAAGTTTTGCGGATGCGGTAAGCCAGCCTGCATTTCTTCCCATAATTTCTAAAACTATAACGAGTGGGCTTTCGTATATAATTGCGTCAAGTCTGACCTCAGAAACTGTTGTTGCTATATACTTTGCGGCACTGCCGTAGCCGGGGCAGTGGTCTGTGCCAACGAGGTCGTTGTCTATGGTTTTCGGTATACCGATAACGTTTATAGGATACCCCTCCTTTTCCATAAAGCGAGAAATCTTGTCGCATGTATCCATGCTGTCGTTTCCGCCGTTATAGAAAAAATACTTTACGTCGTATTTTTTAAACACCTCTAAAATTCTTCTGTAATCGGTATCGTCGACACTCCGGTCCTTAAGCTTGTATCTGACCGAGCCAAAGGCTGAAGCAGGGGTATGTTTAAGGGCATAAAGCTCGCTCATATTTTCTTTACCTATATCCACGAAGTTTTCGGTTAAAACACCCTTGATGCCGTGTAGTGAGCATAAAACGTCGGTTATTGCATCTTGCTTTAAAGCCTCGATAAGCCCGCCTGCAATACTTGAATTAATAACTGCGGTGGGACCGCCCGATTGAGCGAAAACGGCTCTTCCTTTAAGATTTTTCATTTTGGAAATCACTCCTTAAATTAATTGATAATCAACTTATACGCCCATTTATGACAGTATAGTGGACATTTTGTAAAGCTCCGTATCAAATTTCTTCTTTTGAGAGAGAGCCTCGGTAATATCGAGGTCGAATATTTCTTTACCTCTGCATCCTACGACTCTGTTTGTCTTGCCGTCTAATAAAAGGTCGATTGCCTTAACGCCGAATTTAGCTGCGATCATTCTGTCAAACATAGTAGGCGTGCCACCTCTTTGAATATGACCTAAGGTAGAGAACTTAACGTCTGCGCCGCTGATTACCGAAACGAGAGTTTTAATTTCCTGCTCGTTGCCTGCGCCCTCAGCTAAAATGATAATACTTGCAGTCTTTCCCCTTTCCTTATTTTTCTTAATTTCGTTTGCTATTTTTTGAATATCGTAAGGAACCTCGGGAACGAGAATATATTCTGCGCCACCGCAAATACCTGCGTAAAGAGCTATATCACCGCAGTGTCTTCCCATAACCTTTATGATAGAAACTCTGTCGTGAGAGGTCATCGTATCTCTTAAGGCGTTGATAGCCCAAAGAACGGTATTAACGGCAGTATCGAAGCCGAGAGTGAAGTCTGTGTATGCCAAGTCGTTATCAATCGTACAGGGGATACCTACTACGTTTATTCCGTACTCGTCAGAAAGCATTTTTGCGCCCGTAATAGAGCCGTCGCCACCCATAACGACCAAGCCCTCAATGCCGAGATTTTTAAGATTCTCAGATGCTATTTTTCTTGTTTCTGTGTTTTTAAACTCAAGGCATCTTGCGGACTTTAATATAGTACCGCCCCTTTGTATGATATCGCAAACCGAATGCGAGGTCATAGGGAATATTTTATTTTCAACTAAGCCCTTATAGCCTCTGTCAACTCCGTAAACCTCAAGTCCGCTGTTTAAAGCGCTTCTGACGCACGCTCTGATGCACGCGTTCATACCCGGAGCATCGCCACCGCTTGTTAATATTGCAATCTTTTTCATATGTTATTTCCTCCGATTAATTTGTGTTTTGAAAAATTTGATGTCGTCTTCGTCAACTATTGACAAAAGCTCGTTTATAAGCCCTCTGCAATTTCTTACAGTTTGCGTCATTCTATAGTTTTTACCGTCTATCTTAAAGAATACCACTATATCGCCCGGATAAGTAGAAAGTATGTCTATAAGCTCGTCTTTGTCGTTTTTCGTACTGTCGTTCAAGACTATTCCAAGGCAATCCGTAAGCTCTGTGGGAGTTGTAGCCTCCCGATTTTGTACGGGGGTTTCCGTAACCTCCTCGCAATAGTCTGCAACAATCGAAACTCTATCGTCCTTAATCTGTAGTCTTCCGCGTATCTTAACCGTTTTCTCGTTTACCAAAAGCTCTTTGTACTTCTCGTGAGATTTGGGGAAGAATACGCACTCTATTGCTCCGTAAAAGTCTTCAACCGTAACAAAGCTCATAAACGTGCCGGAGCGAGTTGCCTTTTTCTCTGCCGAGGTGATTATACCGCCAAAGTAGACCTGCATGTCGTTTTTAACGTCCGTATAGGTCACCGTGCCGTCCTCGTCCTCTTCATAGTTAGACAGCATTTGTGTTGTAAACGTGCAGTCCTTGAACCTATCTCTGAACCCGTCTAAGGGGTGACCGGAAAGATACACGCCCGTAACACTTTTTTCAAGCGAGAGCTTGGTCTTGCTGTCGTATTCCTTAAGGTTAGGGTAGGTTACCGTAAAGGTGGTATCATCCTCAAGTATATCTCCAAAAAGGCTCATTTGATTGCTTTCGCGTTGCTTTGCAATAATAGCTACTCTGTCAATAAGCTCACTCGAAATGCCTATAAGCTGGGTTCTGGTCTTGTCGAATTGGTCAAACGCGCCTGCGTATATGAGGTTTTCAACCAATCGCTTGTTTAAAACCTTGCTCTCGCATCGGGAGATAAAGTTTTCAAACGAGGTGTAATCGCCGTGCGCACTTCTTTCTGCTACAATAGAGTCTATTGCCGAAAGGCCTATACCTTTGATTGCCGCTAAGCCGTATCTGATTCTGTTGTTTTTAACGCTGAAATATCCAACGCTTTGGTTTATATCGGGCGGTAAAACCTCAATTCCCTCTTCTTTAGCGTAAGAAAGGTAGTTTTGAATTTCGTCGATTTTATCTATTCTGTTGTTCAAAACAGAGGTTAAAAATTCAGGCTCGTAGTACGTTTTAAGATACGCAGTTTGATAGGTTACGAGTGAATACGCCGCTGCGTGCGATTTGTTGAAGGCGTATTTTGCAAAGTCCTTCATTTCGCTCCAAATCTTTTTAGCCACCGCCTCGGGCACGCCACGCTTTAAGCATCCGTCTATCGCCTTAGAAACCTTGCCGTGCTTGTCAACCGTTTCCTCTCTGCCGTTTATGAACACGACCTCTTCCTTTACCATTGCCTCAACTTGCTTTTTACCCATCATACGTCTTACGTTGTCTGCTTGGCCTAACGTGTAGCCTGCAAGTGACTGAACTATTTTCATAACCTGCTCTTGGTAAACTATACAGCCGTAGGTCTGCTTTAAAATAGGCTCGAGCAGTGGGTGGTCGAATTTAATAAGGTGAGGATTGTGCTTGCATTTTACAAATTTTGGGATAGAATCCATAGGACCCGGTCGGTATAGAGAAACGGCTGCCACTATGTCCTCAAGACAAGAAGGTCTAAGCTCTCTCAAGAACTTTTGAAAGCCTGCCGATTCCACTTGGAATATAGCCTTTGTGTTGCCTGTGGAAAGTAGCTCGTAAACCTTTGGGTCATCGTAAGATGATTTGTCAAAATCTATTTCAACCCCGTGATTTTCCTTGATGTATTCTATGGCCATTTTAATATCGGACAGGTTTCGAAGTCCTAAAAAGTCCATTTTCAAAAAGCCGAGGTGCTCAAGCTCAACGCCGGTATATTGGCTGGTTATATCGTCGCCGTTTCTGCCGAGAGGCATGTGTCTGTCCAGGATATCCGCGCCGATAATAACACCGCACGCGTGCGTGCTCGCCTGCCTTGGAGAGTCCTCCAGCTTCATTGCAATGTCTGCAACTCTCTTTATCTCTCCCTCCTCGTTATACATTTGCATAAGCTCGGGCACAGAGAAGTCTACTCCGTAGTCCTTTGCGCCCTCCTTGGGGTGGTACTGACCGAAAACCTTCATTAAGATATTCGGTCTTTTAAGGTCGAATTCATTTCCCTTTGCATTTTTTCTGACCAATTTATTAGGTATCGTTTTAGAAACTCTGTCTGCCTCTGCGTAGGGGAGCTTAAGCACTCTAGCAACGTCCTTTACTGCGTTTTTAGCAGCCATAGTTCCAAAGGTTACTATTTTACAAACTCGGTCCTCTCCGTATTTGCGCTTAACGTACTCTATGACCTCTTGACGCCTGCTATCCTCAAAGTCTACGTCAAAGTCGGGTGCGGAAACTCTCTCGGGGTTTAAAAAACGCTCGAAGTAGAGGTCGTACTTAAGCGGGTCAATGTTGGTGATGCCTATGAGGTAAGCAACTATCGAGCCTGCGCCCGAGCCTCTTCCCGGGCCTACCGAAATGCCCATATTTTTCGCCGCGTTTATATAGTCCCAAACGATCAGGAAATATTCTACGAATTTTTGCTTTTCAATAACGGCAAGCTCGCTTTCGATTCTGTCTCTTATTTCAGGTGTTTCCTCGCCGTATTTTTTTTGAATGCCTTTGTTGATAAGGTTTCTTAAATAAACCTCGGGCGTTTCACCCGTATCGGGGTAGTAATGGGGGAATTTGTAGTTGCCGTAAACAAATGCAAAGTTGCACTTTTCCGCTACCTCAAGAGTATTGGTAATAGCCTCTTGGTCCTCGGGGAAAAGGGCGCGCATCTCGTCCTCGGTTTTAAGGTAAAATTCGTCGTTAGAAAATCTCAGTCTTTTGGGGTCGTCATAGTCTGCGCCCATTTGTACGCACATCAAAACGTCCTGGCTCATCGCGTCTGACTTTTCAACGTAGTGAACGTCGTTTGTCGCAACCAGCTTAATGCCGTACTTTTTAGCGTAAAGCCTTAAATATTTGTTTACCTCGATTTGCTCGGGCAGGTCGTGGTTTTGAAGCTCTAAATAAAAGTCGTCTTCAAACACGCGCTTAAACCATTGAACGAGTCTTTCAGCCTCTTCAAAATCTCTGTTTAAAATCGCTTGCGAGATATCTCCTGCAAGGCATGCCGAAAGACATACCAAGCCCTCGTGATGCTCCTCTAAGGTCTTTAGGTCTATTCTCGGCTTGTAATAATAACCGTCTCTAAATGCTATAGCATTTAAAAGCGAAATATTTTTATATCCGATTTCATCTTTGCATAGCAAAACCAAGTGGTTGAGCTTAGTCTTTCCGCTTTTTACGTGCAAATCGTCGCACACGTAAAACTCCGTGCCGATAATCGCCTTTATATCGTTTTTTTCGCACGCGTCGAAGAAGGCTACCGCGCCGTACATATTGCCGTGGTCGGTAATAGCCAAAGCGGGCATGCCCAATTCCTTAGCTCTTTTAGTGACTACGGCTATTCTTGCCGCGCCGTCTAAAATGCTGTATTCTGTATGAACGTGTAAATGAACGAAATTTCCCATAACGTGCCTTTGTGCTTTTTAATCGTTAGGTGCAAAGCACCTGTTTTACGGACTAATCCATAAAGTATATTCTAATCCATAAAGTATATTATAATCGTATTCTGAACGTAGATGTATTCGGGCTTAATCCGAATACCGTTTTCATCTATTTCTACGTATTTTTTTACCAATTTAATTCTGTCTGCGTATTTTTGAGTAAAGTCGGTGCCAAAACGCTCCTTAAAGTCAGAGAATAAAAAGCCCTCGTCCTTTCTCAGACTGAGCATTATATACTCAAACTCTCTCTCGTCGCCCTCTATGTTCTCGCTGAAAATCTCGGCAACAACACCCCTTAATATGCAGGCTGTGTACTCGTCGATTTTTTCAGTATTGGTAAATCTTCTTTCTTTTATAAACGAGGAAGCCGAAACGCCAAAGCCTATGTATTCGCCTCGGTTCCAATAGTTTAAATTGTGTCTTGACTTAAAGCCGTCTTTAGCAAAGTTAGAAACCTCGTAACGGTTAAAGCCATTTTCCTCTAAATAATTTCTTGCAAAGTCGTAAAGCTCAGCCGTTTCATCCTCAGAGGGTAGGTCACCGTTTAAATATTTACCGAACATAGGCGTGCCTTCTTCTGCTTTTAAAGCGTAAGCAGATATGTGGCTTGCGCCACCGTCTATTGCAAGGTCTATAGTGTCCTTTACGTCTTGCGAGGTTTGGTTTTCAAGCCCAAGCATTACGTCAACGCTCAAATTTTCGCCCTTTAACAGCTTAGTTGCCAGCAGAAAGTCCTCGCGGTTATGTATACGGTTGAGCTTGGCAAGCATTTTGTCGTCTGCGGACTGAAGCCCTACGCTGAAACGGTTGATGCCAGCTTTTTTATATGCTTTAACCTTTTCTTCCGAAATAGTCTCCGGGTTGATTTCAACGGTTATTTCGCAGTCATCCGTTAGGGTATAGTAATTTTTAATTTGTCTGATAATTCCGACTATATATTTTTCATCTACGAAGGAAGGTGTTCCGCCGCCTAAATAAACGGTGTCGAAAACGTAATCCTTCAAGCTCTCGGCTCTGCCCTTAATTTCTTTGTAAAGGCAAGCAAAATATATGTCGGCTTTTGAAATTTCCCTTGGGTAAGAGGCAAAGTCACAGTATGTGCATTTGCTTTTACAAAAGGGCACGTGAACGTATATTCCACTCATAATGCAATCCTTTGTAATAAAATATTACAGTTTTAAGTTTATGAATAAACTTATAGGTCAATGCTTTAGTTGCTGTCGCTATCGATTTTAAGTATAGACATAAACGCCTCGCTCGGCACCTCGACAGAGCCTAACTGACGCATCTTTTTCTTACCCTCTTTCTGCTTTTCCAAAAGCTTGCGCTTTCTCGTAATGTCACCGCCGTAGCACTTAGCCAAAACGTCTTTTCTCATAGCCTTTACCGTTTCTCTCGCGATGACCTTGCCACCTACGGCAGCTTGAATGGGAATTTCAAAAAGCTGACGGGGGATAACGTTTTTAAGCCTTTCAGCCAAAGCTCTTCCTCTTGGGTACGCCTTATCCTTGTGAACTATCAAGGAGAGCGCGTCGCAAATTTCTCCGTTTAAGAGCATGTCGAGCTTTACAAGACTGCTTTTTTCGTAGCCTGCAAGCTCGTAGTCGAATGACGCATATCCTCTGGTCCTGCTTTTAAGCCCGTCGAAAAAGTCGAATATTATCTCGTTTAACGGAAGGGTGTAATTAAGTCTTACACGGTTGGCGTCAAGGTATGTCATATCCGTAAACACACCGCGTTTTTCCTGGCAAAGCTCCATAATTGCACCCACGTAATCGGGTGGGGTAAATATGTTTGCCGTTATAACCGGCTCTTCAGCGTAGTCTATATAAGAAACGTCGGGAAATCTGCTCGGGTTGTCTACGACAATCATTTCTCCGTCGGTTTTATAAATGTGATAAGAAACGGAAGGAGCAGTAGTGATAATATCAATATCAAACTCTCTCTCTATTCGTTCCTGTATAATTTCCATGTGTAAAAGCCCTAAAAATCCGCATCTGAAGCCAAAGCCGAGCGCAGCTGAGTTATCAGGCTCAAAGGTGAGCGACGCATCGTTTAATTTGAGCTTTAATAAAGCTTCCTTTAAGTCGTTGAACTTAGAGCCGTCCAAGGGGTAAATACCCGAAAATACTACGGGCTGAACCTTTTTGTATCCCGGCAGTGGGTCGGGTGCGGGATTTGAAGAGGTGGTTATCGTATCGCCTACGGCGATATCCTCTATGCTTTTTATGCTCGCAGCAATATATCCGACCTCGCCTGCAGAGAGTGTTTTCTTTGGCAAAAGACCGGGGTTGAATGTGCCTACCTCGGTAACGTCAAATTGCTTTTCACCCATAAAGGTCTTGATTCTCATACCTGCCGAAACGGTGCCGTCAACTATTCTTACAAAGCAGATAACACCCTTGAAATTGTCGTAATAAGAGTCGAAAATAAGTGCTTTTAAGGGGGCTTCGTCATCTCCCTCCGGTGGGGGAACAAGCTCTACGATTTTTTCGAGAACCTGGTCGATATTTATGCCGTTTTTTGCAGATACTCTGGGCGCAGACGAGCCGTCTAAGCCGATTACGTCCTCAATTTCCTTGGCAGTTTCGTCGGGACGTGCTGAAATTAAGTCGATTTTGTTTATAACGGGCACGATTTCCAGGTTGTTGTCAAGGGCAAGATAGCAGTTTGCAAGCGTTTGTGCCTCTATGCCCTGGGTTGCGTCAACTATCAGTATTGCGCCCTCGCAGGCTGCAAGCGAACGGGATACCTCGTACGTAAAGTCAACGTGACCGGGGGTGTCGATAAGATTGAAGATGTATTCCTTGCCGTCCTTTGCTGTATATGACATACGAACGGGAGTAAGCTTTATTGTAATACCCCTTTCACGCTCTAAGTCCATAGAGTCTAAAAGCTGGTCTTCCATATCTCGCTCGGCTACCTGACCGGTAAATTCCATAATTCTGTCCGCCAGGGTAGACTTGCCGTGGTCAATGTGGGCTACTATGCAAAAGTTTCTTAAGTTTTCCTTTTTTTCAACTGCCATAATAAAAAATCCTAATGGGTATTTATTCAATAAAATTCAGCGGGTTAACACCTTCGGCAACAGACCTCGCCCGAGGTGCGTTAAAAGCAAGCCTTTTTTAACGGTTTATGATATCGGTGAGCTCGCGCGCATACATACGCTATTATATTATAAATAAAAAACAAAATAAAAGCAATCGTTTTTGTATAAAAACTCGGTTTGATTTATTTATAAATCACTTGACAAAAAAGAGGGTTAATTTTATAATTTAAACGTATAATTCCTACCGTTTTAGTGGGAGTTTGGAGGACGTCTTATGAAAAATAGAATTCCTAACGGTCATTGGCTTATAACAAGGGCGTGTGCTCACAGGGGCTTTCACGGTAACGGAATACCCGAAAACAGCAGGGCGTCGTTTGAAAAGGCAATTGAGCTCGGTTATCCGATAGAAACAGACGTTCAGCTTACGTCCGACCTCGTTCCCGTTTGCTTTCACGACGACACTTTAAATAGAATGACCGGTAAAGACGCTCGTATATGGGACGTTAGTTTTGAAGAGGTAAAAAAATTGAGGCTCGCCGATAGTGACGAGCAAATCATGACCTTTGAGGAGTTCTTGGGTTTTGTTAACGGCAGAGTGCCTCTTCTCATTGAAATTAAATCTCAGCCCCCTCACAACGAGGATGTCGCTAAAAAGACTTTAGAGCTTTTAAAAGATTATAAAGGCGAGTACGTAATACAGTCTTTCGACCCGAGAATAATGAAGATAATCCGCAAGCTTAGACCTGAGATTATTCGCGGACAGCTTATAGATGGAGGAAGAAATAAATCGTTAAAGCCTCTTACTAATTTTATCTTATCACATGGGCTTTTAAACTTTATGTCAAAGCCGGATTTTATAAATCACAGCTTTAATCATCTGCCTCTTTCAAAGCGTATGACGAGGGACAAAAGGGTTCTTTGCTGGACTATAAGAAACGAGGAAGAAGAGGAAAAATCATTGCCGTACGTCGAGGGTTACGTTTTTGAGAATATAGTGCCAAAGCTTAAATAATCGACTTATAGAGGGGTTTAATATAGTAAAATGATAAAAAAACAGTTTACGGTAAGCGGTATGACCTGCTCGGCTTGCTCGGCAAGAGTAGAAAAAGCCGTGTCAAAAACAAACGGGGTAGAGGCTTGCTCGGTCAATTTAATATCGGGTGTCTTAAAGGTTGAAATGAAGGATGACGTAGCTTCAGATATTATATCCGCGGTACAAAAAGAAGGGTACGGTATCAAGGAGGGCGTCGAGAGGAGAAGGCGTTCGGAAAGGGAAAAAAGCCTAAAGCGCAGGCTTATCATCTCCCTTCCGCTTGTTCTGCTTTTAATGTACGTTGCTATGGGTGGTATGATAGGTCTGCCTCAGCCTAAATTTTTGCAAGAGCCGTTTGTGTTTGCTCTTTCGCAAGCGATAATCGCGCTGATTGTAGTATGTGCAAACTATTCGTATTTCACAGTAGGCTTTAAAAATCTCGTAAGGCTCAAGCCCAACATGGATAGCTTGGTTGCGCTTGGATCGTCGGTTTCCTTTTTGTACGGAGTGTTTGCAATAGTTATGATAGGGCTTGGTAAGGACGTGCACGTATATGCGCATAACCTTTATTTCGAAGGCTCTGCAATGATAGTTGCGCTTATAACCTTAGGCAAGTTTTTAGAAGAAAAATCTAAAAACAAAACGATGGGAGCAATAGAAAAGCTTATAGGCTTAACTCCCGATACCGCAACGGTTTTGGTTGACGGCAACGAGGTTGAAATTAAGAGCGCAGAGCTGAGGGTTGGCGACGTGTTTATACTCAAAGACGGCTTTTCCGTCCCTGCAGACGGTGTGATTATAGAGGGTGACGGCTATGCAGACGAGTCTATGATAACGGGCGAGAGTATCCCCGTGTTTAAGTCTTTGGGCGAGGGCGTTGTATGCGGAACTGAATTTTCGGGTGGCTTTGCAAAGGTTAAGGCAACCTCGGTTGGTGAGGATACGACCGTATATAAAATAGTTAAGCTCGTTGAGGATGCAAATTCAACCAAAGTTCCTATCGCAGGGCTTGCGGATAAAATTTCCGGTATATTCGTGCCGATAGTAATTTTGATTTCGCTTATAGCAATGTCCGTCTGGTGGATAGCCGTTAAGGACTTTGCGTTTGCGTTTAATATTGCAGTCAGCGTTTTGGTTGTCAGCTGTCCCTGTGCGCTCGGATTGGCAACTCCCGCCGCGCTTATGGCAGGCACCGGAAAATCGGCGGAAAACGGAATACTTATAAAAAGCGGAGAGGCTCTTCAGACCTCGTCTAAGATAGACGTCGTTGTTTTAGATAAAACGGGTACGGTTACAAGCGGAAGACCTGAGGTTTCGGAGATTGTAAGCTTTACCCTTTGTCAAGAGGAATTTATTAAAATTTGCGCCTCGCTTGAGGAGAGAAGCTCGCACGTTTTAAGTGTGCCAATAGTAAAGCTTGCTAAGGAAAAGGGCATTGATTTTTACAGTGTCAGCGATTACGTCGCAGTGAGGGGAAAGGGCGTAGTAGCCGATGTAAACGGTGAAAAATACTGCTTTGGCAATCTCGCACTTATCGAGCAAACGTTTGGCGGCGACCTTTATAAAAAGGCTCGTGAGATTGTCGAGTGCGTAGCCTCTTCAACCTTGCTGATACTTGCTAAAAATGGCGAAATATTGGGCTATATGTCGATTAACGACCAAATAGAACCCACAAGTAAGCGTGCTATAGCAAATCTGAAAGCAAGGGGAATAGAGGTTTTAATGCTTACGGGCGACAATAAAAAATCCGCCAAAAAGGTAGCGGAGGAGCTTGGCGTAGATTACGAAGCAGAGGTTTTGCCCGAGGATAAGCATAAAAGGGTCGTGGAGCTTGAAAGGCTTGGTAAGCGGGTAATGATGGTTGGCGACGGTGTCAACGATGCGCCTGCATTAGAGGCTGCGTCAGTCGGTGTCGCAATAGGAGCCGGCACGGATATTGCAATAGAAAGTGCAGACGTCGTACTTATAAAAAACGACTTGACCGATTGCGAAAAGACGGTAAAAATCGGCAAAGCAGTTATGAGGAATATAAAGCAAAATCTGTTTTGGGCGTTTTTCTACAACGCGTTGCTGATACCCGTAGCATGCGGTGCGCTTTACGGTGTAGGGGTGCTTCTCAACCCGATGATTGCATCGTTGGCAATGAGTGCTTCAAGCGTATGCGTGGTTGGAAATGCGTTGAGGCTCAGATACGTAAAATTTGATAATAAAGGAGAAAAAGAAATGTTGTTTAAGAAAAAGAGCGGTAGAATTGCAGTAATTGACGGAATGATGTGTATGCACTGCCAAAAGAGAGTTGAAAACGTTTTTGCAAAGCTTGGCATAGAGGTTGAAATTAATCTTAAAAAGAAAACTGCCACCTTTGGTGAAACGTCTGTTTCAGACGAGCAGATTAAGTCTGCTATAGAGGCAGAGGGCTATACGGTAATTTCTATCGAGTAAAAAAAATTTGGCTTTAAAACCGTTGTAAAGCGGTGTATCAAGTGCTTTTAACCGGCATAAAATACAATAATATAAAAGGCTACTCCCGGTAAAAGGAATAGCCTTAAAAAAGCCCCGATTTCAAATTCGAAATCGGGGCTTTGCGTTGCACTTTGTCAGCCGTTATAAATCCATTTTCTTGCTACGCCCAAATCGTCGTAGTAGAAGTAATCACCGTCATAATCTGAGCCATCGCCGTTTAAAGCAGGCTCGTTTTTGCTGTAGGTACAGGTAGTTCCGCTGATTGTTTTAATGTATTCCCATCTGATTGCGACGCCGTTCACGTTGTAGAAGAAGTAATCGCCGTCATAAGCAGATCCGTCCTGATTTAAATCAGGTTGATTTGCACTGTAAGTGCACTCAATTCCGTAAATGAAGGTTTTGTATTCCCAAACCCTTTTGTTGCCCTCTGCCGTTACGAAGAAATATTTTCTGTCGTAATCTGTTTTTTCCGTGTTGAGGTCGGGGCGTGCTTCACTGTAAAGATAAGTGCTTGCCGAGAATGGCTTAAGAGCGGGATTGTCATCAAATCCGTTTTCAACCCAGCTTGCCTTAGAGTGGAAGGCGTAGATTGTTCTGAGAGTATCGACAAAAGCTTTTTCTTCAACAATTTTTAAAGAAGCGGGAAGCATAACCGTAGATAAGTTGTAGCATCCGTTAAAAGCAAACGCTCCGATAGATTCAAGCTTGGAGCTATAATAATTTTTAAAGGATATTGAAGAGAGTGTAAAGCAGTTGTTAAAAGCGTAAGCTCCGATAGATTTTACACTTGCACCCATGCTTGCAAAGGTAAGCTCGCTACAGTCGTTAAACGTAAACGGTGCAATTTCGGTTACGCTGTCCGGAATGTGTATTATGGAAAGCCTACTGCAGTGACTGAATGCACCGTCGCCCAAGCTTACCAGATTTTCGGGGAGGTTAATATTTCTGAGTGAGGAGCAGTAAGCAAACGCGCTAACGCCGATTGACTCTACGCTTGCAGGTAAAATTACCGAGCTTAAATTTGCGCATCCCGAAAAGGCAAGGTCACCTATTGCGGTTACGTTTTTGGAAATAGCTACACTATTTAAAAAAGCATGGTTTTCAAAAGCTCCGCCACCTATAACCCTGGTATCCGAGTGAACGGAGCAGGAGGTTTCTATTGGGCTACCGACTATAGTAGCTTCAATATCTACACCGTCAACCTTAGTAAGAACCGTGCTTTCTTCACCCAAATAGATTAGTGCTGCGTATTTATTATCGGAATTACCCAAATAATAGGCGTTGTCATATCTTGAATACTGTAAGCTTTCGCAGCCGTCGAAAACGTTGATGCCGATATAATTTATCGATTCGGGGATCGAAACGTTTATAACGTTTGAGCTGTAGAAAGCGCTGTTTTCAATTCTTTCAAGACCTTCGGGAAGAATAACTTGCGTTAAGCTTTTGCAAGCAGAGAAGGAATATTCGCCTATTTCCTTTAAACCGTTGCCAAAATCTATAGTTGTTAAGTAATCGCAGTTGAAAAATGCGTATTCGCCTATTTTTTCGATAGAGTCCGAAATGGTGAGCATTTCTACGTTCGTGTTATAAAACGCGTTGTCGCCGATTTCCTTTACGGGGAGATTTTTATGCGTATCACCGCAAACGACCTTTTTTGCCGTGCCCGTATAGTTGGTTATAACGTAGTATGTGCCGTCTTTAGAAAGCTCGTATTCAATACCGCTGGTGCTTTCTATAGCTTCAACCTGCTCATACTGATCGGTAGACTCAGCCTGCTGAGTGTTTTTCTTGCACGCGGTAAACGCGAGAAGGGATACACTGCTTAAAACGGCAAGCCCTACCGTAAATAATTTCTTTTTCGTCATGGTTTTTAGACCTCCGACATATCATTCCAATCATTAGTATAACAAATATTTTAAATTTAGTCAATAAATAAATCGGATATTATTATGCAATTGCTTTTTTTATGAAAAAATAAAAAAAATTGGTAAAAATTTCAATTTGCTATTGAAATTGCTCAAAAATAGTAATATAATATAAGAAGATGGGCGCAAGAGTTGCGCTTAAAAACAGATAAGGACGGATAAAAATTATGGCAACGACGGACACAATCAGAAACGTGGCGATTATCGGACACAGTGGTGAGGGCAAGACAACTCTTGCCGAAGCGATTCTTTTCAATGCGGGTGCAACCGACAGACAGGGTAGAACTGACGACGGAAATACCGTATGTGACTTCGATCCTGAAGAAATAGCAAGAAAGAGTTCAATCAGCCTCTCGGCTGCAAGATGCGAATATACTGATAAAAAGGGTAGAAACATTACCTTTAACCTTATTGACGTGCCCGGATTTTTTGATTTTGAGGGTGAATTTAATCAAGCACTTGAGGCTTGCGACAGTGCGGTTATAGTAACCGGAGGCTCCGGCTCTTTAACGGTTGGTACGGAAAAGGCTATCGAATACTGTTTGAAGAATGAAATCCCTTCAATTTTATTTATTAACGGTCTTGACAAAGAAAACAGCAGCTTTATTAAAACCGTATCTGCAATCAAGGAAAAATACGGCAACAAGATAGCTCCGATGATCGTTCCTAACATGGTAGACGAAAAAATGAAGGGCTTTGTTAAGGTAGCTTACGGTGTTCTTCGTGATTGGGAAAGAAACGAAAGTCCTATTCCCGACAGACTTCAAGAGGCTTACGAGGAAGCGAGAATGGCTCTTGCAGAGGCCGCTGCCGAAAATGACGAAAAGCTTTTAGATAAATTCTTTGCCGGCGAAGAGCTTACCGGTGAAGAAATTGAAAGGGGTGTAAAGCTTGGTGTTAAGGCTTGCTCTACTATTACTGTACTCGGCGGTAGCGCACTCAAAAACCAAGGTATATTCAACCTTATGGATAAGATGATTTCAACCCTTCCTTCTCCGGAAGACAGAAACGACGTAGTTTCCGTTGGTACCGGCGGTACGGAGGTTGTTATAAATGCTAAAGACAGCGACAAGGCAATTGTCAGAATATTTAAGACTATAGTTGACCCGTTTGTAGGAAAGATGAACCTTTTCAAGGTTTTAACCGGTACTGTAAGAACGGGTATGACTCTTAGCAATCACAGAAACGAAACTGCAGAAAAAATCAGTGCGCTTTACTTTATAAGAGGTAAAAAACAAATACCTACCGAGGTTGTAGGCGCAGGTGATATCGGCGCGTTCGCAAAGCTCAACAACGTTTTAACCGGCGACGTTTTGGTAGAGGGCGCAAAGGTTTCTCTTCCTCCTATTCCAATGCCGGCAGCAGAATATGCAATGGCAGTCGGTGCAGCTAAAAAGGGCGAAGAGGACAAGGTTTTTTCAGGTCTTAAGCGTTTACAGGAAGAGGATATCTCCTTTAGAGTAGAGAAAAACCACGATACCGGCGATATGCTTTTGGTTGGCGTAGGCGAAACGCACCTCTCGGTTATTTGCAAAAAGCTTAAAACCAAGTTTGGCTGTGATGCGGTTCTTTCAGAGCCAAAGATTGCTTACCGTGAGACGATAAGAAAGAGCGCAGAGGGTGAAGGTAAGCATAAAAAGCAGTCCGGCGGTGCAGGTCAATACGGTCACTGTAAGGTTCGCTTTGAGCCGGGCGCAGAGGACGGAATGTACGAGTTTGTTGACGCCGTTGTAGGTGGCGTTGTTCCAAAGCAATTTATTCCAGCAGTAGACAAGGGTCTTCGCGAGGCTGTTAAAGAGGGTGTTTTGGCAGGTTATCCCGTTGTAAACCTTAAGTGTACTCTCTTTGACGGTAGCTCACACCCGGTTGACAGTAAGGAGGTTGCATTCGTTTCTGCAGCAAAGCTTGCTTATACCGAAGGTATGAAGAAAGCAGGTCCATGCATTTTAGAGCCTGTTATGAAGATGGAAATTATTGTTCCCGATAACTACATGGGCGATATCATGGGTGACATGAACAAGAGAAGAGGTAGAATTTTAGGTACCGACGCTATAGGTGCACTTGCTGTTATAACAGCAGAAGCTCCTCAGGCTGAAATCTTAAAATATGCAACTGAGCTTCGCAGTATGACTCAGGGTAGAGGTAGCTATACCACTGCGTTTGAGCGTTATGAAGAGGTTCCAAGTCACTTACAGGATAAAATTATAGCCGACAAGAAGAAGGAGGCTTAACAGTTAATGATTTTATCGGTATGTCCCAACCCTTCGGTTGATTGTACTATCGAGTTAGACACGTTGAGAGCAGGTGCTCTTAACAGAATTGAAAACAAAGTAATAACGTACTCGGGCAAAGCTTTAAACGTGGCAATAGGCGTTGCGAGGCTTGGCTACGATAGCTTTGCTACGGGTTTTATGTTTGACGATAACGGAAAGATGTTTGTTCACGCTCTGGATGATGAAAGGGTTAAAAACACCTTTGTTTGGAGTAAGGGCAGTGCACGTACCAACTATAAAATAGTTGACAAGCGTTCTATGATGACCGAAATCAATGATAAGGGCGAGCCTGTTTCGGATAAAAAGCAGGCAGAGCTTTTGTCTATTGTTTCCGAGCTTTCTAAGTCGGCAGGTGTAACAGTAATAAGTGGCTCTTTGCCTGCAGGTATTTCTGCAGAGTATTATAAAAAGCTTTCCGAATCGGTAAATCCTTCGTCTAAAAAGATAATTGACACTACCGGCGATAATATGCTGGAGGCATTGAAGTGCGGTGCGTATATGGTCAAGCCGAATATTGAGGAATTGCAAAATATTACCGGCGAGCAGTACACAACTGTGGACGGGATGATTGAAGGGTGCAGAAGGCTCATTAAGGCAGGGGCGGAAAACGTAATGCTTTCGCTCGGTAGAAAGGGCGCAATATTGACGGATGGAGATTCGGCTCTCTTTTGTAAGAGTGCGAGCGTAGCCGTAAACAGTACGGTAGGCGCAGGCGACGGTATGATAGCCGCGGCGTCCGTTATGATAGAGCTGGGCGCGTCAAGAGAAGAGATTTTAAGAAGTGCGGTGGCTGCAGGAACGGCATCCGTAACCACACCGGGTACTAATCTTTTTTATAGGGATAAGTATCACGAAATTTACGACAAGATAAGCGTTGAAAAGCTTTTTTAATCAAAAAACACGCCTATAAGTCGATTAATTCAACATTTTAAACAAAAACGGCTGATAGAAATCAGTCGTTTTTTAATCTTTCACGGCTAAATTTAAAAATTGTGCTTTTATATTATTGCAAAAACAAAGTTTTTGTGATAAAATTATAATAACGTATAAAAGTAGGTGTATTTATGTATTCAAAACCACTGTTTCATTTATTTGGTAAAGATATCGTAACGTTATACGGTATTTGCATTGCAGTCGGCGTGCTTTGCTGCGTGCTCGTTTTGTTTAAGTTTGCAAAGGGTAGAATATCAGATAAATTTATTGATTTCTTATTCTACAACGGCATAGTAGCGATTGCCCTCGGGTTTTTCGCCGCAACGCTTTTTCAGTCTTTTTACAATTATCTTGACAATCCCGAAGCGGGATTTCAGCTTAGCGGTATGACGTTTATCGGCGGTTTAATCGGCGGTGTAGTTTCCTTCCTGGCAGGATATTTTGTTTTCAGACCGGTTTTAGACGGAAGACTCGTTGATATAATTTCGCTTTTACCGTGCTGTATAGTTATAGCGCATGCCTTTGGCAGAGTGGGTTGCTTCTTTGCAGGCTGTTGCTACGGCAAACCAACCGACAGCTTTTTGGGTGTAAGATTTCCATTTCTTACTCATAAGGTGCACCCGACTCAGCTTTACGAGGCGGCTTTTCTCTTTGCGCTTTTTGCAGTAATGCTTATCCTTTATTTAAAGAAGGGTTTTAAGCATAATCTTTCATTATATCTCCTCGCATACGGTATCTTTAGATTTTTGATTGAGTTTGTGAGAGGAGATGAAAGAGGTTCGTTCATTCCAGGAATATCTCCATCACAATTCTGGTCAATCTTAATGGTTGTTGCAAGTGTAGGCGTTTACTTCTTGTTAGAGATTGGTTATAAGCTTAGAGCAAAAGAGCTTGCGGATGCCGGTAGCGAAAAAGCGGTTTCAAAGGCAGAAGGCGAATAAGAGAGAAGTAAGATAAAAATGAAAAAGCTTAATTTAAAAAACTTATTAGATTTAGCCCTATCCTATTTTAAGGTAGGGCTATTCACTTTCGGCGGCGGACTTGCTATGATAGCTATAATCCAACACGAGTACGTTGAAAAGAGAAAGTGGGTAGAAAACAGCGAGTTTGAAAGTATGGTAGCTATAGCAGAGTCTACGCCCGGTCCCATTGCAATAAATTGTGCAACGTACATAGGCTATAAGGTGTGCGGTGTTTTGGGAGCGATTGTTGCAACCGTTGCGGTTTGTATACCGTCGTTTTTCATAATTTATTTAATATCGTTGGTATTTGATGCCTTTATGTCACTCAAGATTGTTCAGTATGCATTTATGGGTATACAGATAGCCATAATATTTCTGATATTATCTGCAGGTGTAAAATTTTTTAAAAGCATGAAAAAAACACCGTTTAACATTACGGTATTTTCTTGCTCGTTAGCCTGTATGCTTACGTTTTCCTTCTTCAGCGTCAAATTTTCGTCGATATTTTTTATACTTATCGGCGGTGCGTTGGGGCTTGCCGTCTATTTAATAGGCTTGCTTTTAAAACGTCATAAGGAGGAAAAGAAATGAATATTTATTGGATGCTGTTTCTCACCTTCTTAGAAATCGGTGCGGTGTCATTTGGCGGTGGCTACGGTATGATAGCCTTGATGAATGAAAAGGCCGTTGGCTACGGTTGGCTTACAAACGATCAGTTTTTAAATATGATTGCCGTTTCTGAGTCTACACCGGGGCCTATTGCTGTAAATATAGCAACCTTTGTAGGAGCATCGGAGGGCGGTCTTTTAGGTGCGCTTTGCGCTACGCTTGGTATAGTATTACCTTCATTTATAATTATCCTGTTAATTGCAGCGCTTGTAGGAAACTTGCTTAAATATGCAGGCGTTAATGCTGTAATAAACGGTATGAAGCCGGCAGTTACGGGCATAATATTTGCAACTGCTCTAACTATGTTTACTACTGCGGTTTTTGCCGTTGAAAAGGTTGGAGATAAGCTGGAGTTTTCTCTTGCAAAGTCAATCATATTCGTAGTGGTTGCAGTTTGCTGCCTTGGTTATAAAAAAATATTCAAAAAACAGATAAATCCTATACTGTTAATACTTATTTCTGCTTGTTTAGGTATGGTAATTTGTCCATTCCTGTCTTAGAAGTTTCAAGTATTCACTGTACTGTAATCGTTAAAAAAGGAGAGAATTATGTTTAAAACGGAGCTTCACTGTCACTCAAGGGATGCCAGTCCCTGCAGTACAGAGTCTGCAGAGTCGCTTGTTGAAATTTACACAAAAGCAGGCTACGATACGGTTGTTCTGACGAACCATTTTTCACCGTGCGTTTACGACGTATATAAGTGTAAAAGCATGAATGAATACGTAGATATTTTTATGGATGCGTATAAAAGAATGAAGGATGCGGCGGGCGATAGGCTTACCGTTTTGTGCGGTGCGGAGATAAGGTTTAATTGCGATGCAAACGACTATCTCGTCTTTGGTGATTTTGAAGAGTATTTTCGTTCTGATTCCGAGCTTTTCAATATGACGCCAAAGACCTTTCATGAGCTTTGCAGACAAAAGGGCTGGTTATTTATTCAGGCACATCCCTTCCGCAACGGGATAACGGTTACAAATCCTGAGTATATAGATGGAATTGAGGTGTATAACGGTCATATAGGTCATGCAGAGAGAAATTTTATTGCAGAGCAATGGGCTAAAGAGTATGGGCTTACGGAAACGTCGGGCACCGATTTGCATTATGCATACGTTCCTGCAAGCGGAGGTATAAAAACCGATGAAAAAATTCAAAGCATAGAGCAGCTTATAAAAACTTTAAAAAATGGCAGATATAAGTTGCTTAAAGAAAATGACGTCAGATAAAAGTGTCCGTATAAGTCGATTATCGGTTATGTTTGGCATAAACAAAGGTAAAAACATCAAAGGCTGCTGAGCCTTTGATGTATTTTTTTTACGGCTTGGCTTCAATTTTAGCAAGACTGAAAAACCTCGGTAAATTCTAAAGTTTTGAGAATGTTTATATATTCATATATAAAAGCAAAAAAAATTTGCGAAAACGGTGTAAATTTCTTGTGAAAAAAAATATAAAGTGATATAATATTATACGGTAGTGTATAATGGGCTTTTGTTTTTGTGCAAAAAGCCGATTTTTTATACGCGCACACGCGTACACGTATCACACGTGCGCTTAAAGTAAGAAAGGAGATATTAAAATGACTTTATTGAAAGAAACCAACAGTAAAAAGAAAAAAGTCTTATCTTTTTTGGTCGCTTTAATAATGTTCTTAGGATTCGTAGCCCCTACGACTCCTACCGAGGCTTTTGCAAACAGTGCAGAGGCTCACACTCACGTTGAGGCCCAAGAGGCTTTATCTCAGCCACAGGCTGAGGTTACACCTCCCGCAGAGTCGCAGGTAAGAGCATCATCCGTTATCGATACGGTTGCAGGCACTAATACCTATTCGCTTTTTAACAGTGGCTGTACGTCGTCCGGAGGAAGAAATTATTCCGGCAGTAGTGGAGCGGATTATAATCCCGACAGCTACTCGTACAATAACAACGGATACGATATATACGGCGATTCTCCCAGCGGTCGGGTTCTTACCGTCGGTATGGGAGTATCCTTCAACGTGTCAGGAGTGGTAACCGAAAGAGCAACACTTACTGTTTATGCGTACGATATTGACGAGCCTTCTCAAATGGACTACGTTTATCTTGTAGACGAAACTCTCGGCTCAAGAACGAGCGTCGGCAATTTAACGGGCTTAGACGAAAGGTGGTCGACTACGACTATTTACATAGATGGGTCTCTCTTTACTCCCGGTCACAACTATCACTTTGAAAACGACATTGACGACGGTGGATGGTGGACTTGGATAAGAACCGTTTCTCTTCAGATGACTATTAACGGTGATCCAAATGCAGCTCCGTCTGTTCCTACGATTTTATCGCACGACTTTGAGGCAACTATTTCAAGTAGCGGTCTTGTTTCAACCAGTCTTTACTTGCAGACGTCGGTTGCAATGACTTATACATTGGAATATACTGCAAATATTGATTCAACTCAAAGAGGCGGTACGCAAGGTCAAACTATTACTGTAACGACCGCAGGCGCAAGCAAGCAGACGTCATTCCAAATTGAAAGCGGTGCGCCTAAGGGTGTTTATCTCATAGTAGTTATATTAAAGGACAGCTTGGGTAACACGGTTGCATCGTATCAGGCTTCTGCAGGTTACGATTTCTGCGCGGTAAGCTACAATGCAAACGGAGGCTCTAACAATCTTCCTATAGATGCAAACGCTTATTCAAGCGGAAGCTCTGTTACCGTGCTTTTCAACTATACGCCTTCTAAGAGGGATCATGAATTTTTAGGTTGGTCAACCAATCCAAACGCAACCGAGCCTGAATTTGTTGCAAACGGCAACAAGACCTTTACCATGGGCTCCGGTGACGTTGTTTTATACGCCGTTTGGGAATATACTCCAAGTACCGGTGGTCCGCAGTGGGGTGGCGGTATTGCCGACGAGTTTACAACGGGTAGCGGTACGGAGCAGGATCCGTATCTCATTTCAAGTGCAGAGGAGCTCGCTCTTTTGGCAACTACCACAAACAACGGCGATACTCACGAGGGTGAATATTTCAAGCTTACGAGCGATATCGACCTTGAAAATATTGACTGGGTTCCCATCGGTATAACCAATATGAACGGTTGGGAGGCAGACGACTATTACGTAGGCTTTGCAAATTACTTTGCAGGTCATTTTGACGGTGATAATCACACCGTATACAATCTTACTCAAACTGAATGTTATTACGGCAGAACGGGTTTATTCGGTTGTCTTAAGGGCGCAACCGTTAAAAATTTAGCCGTCGCGCACGCACACGTTTCTGTAGATAACGTATACGATGCAGCGATGACAATCGGTAGCAAAAATACCGTTGCGGGCGTTTTAGCCGGCACGGCTTTGGAAAGTACTGTAAGTGAGTGCTTTACTACCGGTGTTTTAGACGTTTATCATTTATCTCAAGGCGCAGGCTCTGCAGTCGGCGGATTAATAGGTATAATAAACGATACGAGGATAACCGATTGCTTCAGCGAGGTTAAAATTAACGTAAAAAACGGTGAAAGCGCAGCCGTTAAGTCTTACAATGCATACGTAGGCGGTATGGTAGGTGAAGCAGAGGGCGAAATTGAAATAAGAAATTGCTATTATAACGGTGATATTACAGTAACGACAGCTCAGGATAAGACTGCTTACGTAAGCGGAATTATCGGTTTGGTTGAAAACGTTTCGCAAGCAAGCGTTATCGATTCGTCGTTTGCAATCGGCTATTTTACCGTAGCCAATGGCATTTCAAAGCAGGCAAGCATTTATCAGTATTGGGATACTCAAATACAGATAAGCGATTGCTTCTACAATGTTGTTTTCTGCGATGCTGCGTCAAAAAATATTGACGAAAACGTAGCTTTATATCAGCTTCAGACTCAAAGCTTTATCGAGAGTAATCTCGGTTGGGATTTTAACGGAGTATGGCAGATGGATAACTTGACGTGTTATCCTGTTCTCAAAGGCTTTAATCTTGACCTCAGAGCAGATTTCATTCACGTTGAGTCTGATTGGATAATCGACTACGAGCCAACCTGTGAGGCTCAAGGTAAAAAGCATACCGAGTGTCTGGCGTGTGGCGCAATAGCAAGCGTTGCATCGATTGCACCTACAGGTCACAGCTACGAAGCTGTTGAGACTCATCCGGCAACCTGTACCGCAGACGGATACGAGGTTTTAAAGTGCTCTTGCTGCGATAAAGAAATTACGAGAAAGTTTTATAAAACGGGTCATAGCTACGGCAACGATAACGTTTGCGACAGCTGCGGTGACACTGTAGAGATACATACCCACTCTTATACGGTTTCGGTAGTAGATCCTACTTGTTCACACGTCGGTTATACACTTCATCAGTGTACGTGCGGATACAGCTATCAAACGGATTTCGTAAGTGAATACGGTCACCGCTGGGATGACGGAGCCGTTTCCGTTGAAGAAACGTGTACAACAAACGGAATTTTGGTATATACCTGTCAAGAGTGTTCTGTTACCAGAACGGAAAGCATCAAGGGTGGACATAAATTTACCGAAAGCATTGTAATTGACGCAACCTGTACAGAGGACGGTATTAAAAAGCTCGTTTGTCAAAGATGTAACGAGGTAAGAAAAGAGATTATCCCTGCAGGTCATACCTGGGATACGGGAGTAACTGTTGTTGAAGCAACATGCGAAACTGCAGGAACTGTAAGACACACCTGTTCTGCTTGCGGTGAAGTGAAGGAGTTTGAAATTTCCAAGCTCGGTCACCGTTTTGTAAACGGAGTGTGTACCGAATGTAACAAGGGCTTTATCGAGGTTGTAACTCCTAACGAGGATCATCCTTCGGGTGTATATTTTGAAATTGACGATATCATTTCAAATTACGGCTCTGAATACGTAAACGAATACGGCGCGCTGTTAGATTATAACCAGGGCGCAACTATGAGAAAGATTGCCGTTTATTTAACTCAGGACGGCACTATGTGGAGACGTACTATTGCTTGCGTAGGCTCAAATATTGAATACGCAACCTTCGTTCCGTATCTTTCTTACGACCAGGCAATTTTATATTCAGGCTTAAATTCGGGTTGGATTAACACGTTTAGTCTTAGACAGAATTCAGACGGAATCTGGTGCTACAGCAACTATGCGACTATCGGTGCAAACCTTCAGGACGCGCAAGGCAACCTCTTGCTTTCTCTTTACGATATCGGTCAGGCAGGTGCACAAACGAGAATATTCGACGATTTAAGCGAGATGATAGAGTGGCTTAGCGAGCCATACGACTGTATCAATCACGTAGAGGGCGATTGGACTGTTTCGGTAGAGCCTAAGTGTAATGCGGTCGGTGAAAAACAAATTAAATGTACAGACTGTGGCAAGGTTCTTAAGGTTGCAGAAATCCCCGCAACGGGTATCTGTGTTGCCGACGATTGGATTATCGATACGCCTGCAACCTGTACGGTAAACGGTGAAAGACACAGAAACTGTAAATTCTGTTCTGTTGAGCTTGACAGAGAGGTAATAATTGCTCAAGGCCACGTAGAGGGTCAATGGGAAACCGTTTACGACGCAACCTGCGAAGAGGACGGCTTAAAGCACGTTAAATGCTCAACCTGCGGAACCGAGCTTATGAACGATATTATTCCTGCACACGGTCACGAGGAAAGCGATTGGATAATATCACTTTATCCTACATGTACCGAAAGAGGAAGCAGATATAAAGAATGTACAATATGTCATACTGACTTAGCTACGGAAAGATTGCCTGCAACAGGACATACCGAAAGTGGCTGGATAGTGGTTGATCCTGAAAACTGTGGCGAAAACGGTGAAAAGGTTATTAAATGTACCGTTTGTCATACAGTGCTTCAAAGAGATGTCATCCCTGCAACGGGTGATCACGCTCCAAGCGACTGGACGCTTGACTACGATGCAACGTGCGAGGACGACGGTTTAAATTATAAGTACTGCTTGGTATGCGGTCAAAGAGTAGCAGAAGAGGTTATTCCGGCAACCGGACATACCGAGGGTGAGTGGATTCTTGATTACGATGCAACTTGCGAGGAAGACGGCTTGAATTACAAGAACTGTACCGTATGTGGCGACAGAGTTGCAGAAGAGGTTATTCCGGCAATCGGGCATACAGAGGGTGAGTGGATAGTAGATACTGATGCAACGTGTACACAAGAGGGCTCTAAGCATAAGGAGTGTACGGTATGCGGTGACATTCTTGCTACTGAAACAATTGAAAAAACACCTCACACCGAAAGCGATTGGATAGTAGACGAAGAGCCTACGTGTTTAGAAAAGGGCTCTAAGCATAAAGAATGTACCGAATGTGCGGAAAGTCTTCAAACAGAAGAAATTGATGCTAACGGTCATACCGAGAGCGATTGGATAGTAGACGAAGAGCCTACGTGTACCGAAACGGGAACACATCATACCGTATGTACGGTATGCGGTGACAGAGTTCGCGTTGAGTCAATCCCTGAAAACGGACACACTCAAGGCGATTGGACAGTAGATTTAGAGCCTACCTGTACAAGCAACGGTTCAAGACACGCTAACTGTACGGTATGCGGAAGCATTGTGGTTACCGAAACTATTGAAAGCTTAGGTCACGATCACGGCGATTGGCAGACGGCGGTTGCTCCTACTACCGCGAGTGCGGGCGAGCGTTACAAGCAATGCTCAAGATGCACGCATAGGATTGTTGAAACTGTTCCAATGCTTGCAAAGGTGTTTGTAAGTAGCGCAGAGGCAGGCGTAGGTGAATTCGTTCAGGTAACCGTAAGCATGGAAAATAACCACGGATTCGTAGGTGCAACGTTGACAGTTGAATACGAGGACGGACTTGAGCTTATCGGTGTTGAATTCGGCGACGTTTTCAGCTCGTTGAACGTTGTACATCCTACTACCTTAAATTCAGGCTGTAGCTTTGTATGGAGTGGTGACAGTGCAGATTCTGCAAACGGCGTAATCTTCACGTTGACGTTCAGAGTTTCGTGCAGAGCAACGCTTGGCGACGGATACGGTGTAAACGTAACCTATGCTAAAGAGGATATGCTCTTTACAAACGACCACTGTGTAGATTTACACGTTGAGGCAGGCGAAATTACTGCAAACGCTTTAATCGGTGACGTAAACTCAGACGGTATCGTAGATGTAGCAGACGTAATGGCAATACGCTATTACTTAGCAGGCGGTTACGGTGTTGAAATTAACTTTGTACAATCCGATTTAAATCAAGACGGAAGCGTAAACGTAGCAGACGTTGTATTGCTCAGAAATCTCATCGTAAACGGTGAAATTTCCGAGTGACCGATTATCGGAAGTTAAAAGGTACGGCGTTTTGCATTACTTGTATTATTATATATAATAATGTAGGAGTAATTTTAAATAAATTCAGCAGTTGCAAGCGCAGACAAACGGTGCGTCGGCGCTTGCAATAAGGAGATGTATATGAGAAAATTTTTGAAATTAATTTTAAGCTTTACGATTTTTTCCGTCATAGTTTTTACCGCTGCTTCCTGCAGTACTAAATGTAATCACGTTTGGAAGGAAGCAACGTGTACGTCTGCAAAGACGTGTACGGTTTGTAATGCCGTCCGTGGCGAGGCTTTGGGTCATAGCGGTGGAGAAGCAACCTGTTTGGCAAGGGCTACGTGCGAAAGATGTGGCGAAGAATATGGCGAAAAGCCTGACCATATTTGGGTTGAAGCTTCTTGCGAAATGGCAAAACATTGCGAGGTTTGCTTGCAAGAGGAGGGTGAGGCCTTAGGTCATACCGGTGGCACGGCTACCTGCGTTGATAAGGCCGTTTGTGAAAGATGTCAAAAGGAATACGGTACTGTTGATTTTTCCAATCACCTTGACAGATATCAATACGTAAAGACAGCAACCACACACAGGGAACACTGTAACTGTTGCGGTAACGATATTGGCGACGAAGAGCCTCACAGCTTTGTAAACGGCACTTGCGAGGTTTGCGGTTATACACCTACTGTTGCGGTGTCTGACGCTCAAGCCCAAGCAGGAGAAGCAGTTACCTTGTCTGTAAGCTTAACAGACACTGTTGGTATTGCAGGGCTTCAAATTACAGTTCGTTTTGACCCAAGCAGATTTACTCTTGCATCGGTAGAGCAGGGTGAGATTTTTGAGGATTTCATTTTTACAGCATCGAGCAATTTAGCTAACGGAAGCGTGTTTATGTGGGACGGAGCTGCTGAGTCTGTAGAAAACGGAGAGTTATTATCTCTTACCTTTAACGTAGGTGACGGCATTTCGGCAGGTGACTACGTTGTTGAAATTACAGTCAGTGCATATGACGTAGAGATGAACGAAATAAGCTTGACAATAGTAAACGGTAAAATAACCGTCGCATAAGATAAAAGGAGAGGATTTATGAAAAGAAGGATTATTTCTTTTATATTGATGCTTACGGTTGTGTTAACTTGCACAGCGTTAACGTCATGTAAAAAGAAGTCGAAAGACAGCAGCTGTTCACATAACTGGAAGCAAGCGACGTGTACAAGACCCGAAACTTGCAGTGAGTGTGGCAAAACGAGGGGTAGCGCGCTCGGTCACACAGGTGGTCAGGCAACCTGTAGCGCACCGGCGGTATGTACCCGTTGCGGCACGTCTTACGGCGAGGCAAGCGGACACGTCTGGGTAGCAGGTACTTGTACCGACGAGAGATACTGTTCACTTTGTTACGTAGAAGACGGTATTGATGAAAACAATCACCACGGCACTGTTTCTTGGATAAAGACTGCAGGCGGTCATACTCAAGGCTATACCTGTTGCGGTGCTTTAATCGGTAGTGAGCAGCCTCATAATTTAGTCAACGGTGTTTGCTCTGACTGTGGATTTGCTCCAACGGTAAGTGTTTCAAGCGTAAGCGGAGCTGTAGGTCAAACTGTTACTGTAACGGTTAGCTTGACTGACAATCCGGGCTTAACCGGTATGGAAATAAAAATATATTTCGATGCAAGTAAGCTCACTCTTACAAGTGTTTCAAACGGAACTGCGTTAAACGGGTTAACCTTTACCGCATCGGATAATTTAGGTAACGGATGTAAATGCATGTGGGACGGCGTTTCTGTTGCCACAAACGAGGGCGACATGCTCACGTTGACGTTTACTGTAAATCAAAATGCAACTCAAGGCGAATATTCAATAGGGGTTGAGGTTAAGGGTTACGACGATGACCTCGCACAAATCAATTTTGTGACTAACGACGGCTCAATAACCGTACAATAAAGGAGAAATTATGAAAAAGGTTAAAAAGGCATTAAAAACAAGAAGAATAATAGCTTTTTTAGTAGCTCTTGTTATGCTGTTTGGCTTTATGCCAAAGATTGACTTAAGGGCAAACGCTGCTGCGCCGACTTCTTATACGGATATCAATCCGGGTTCCAGCGCATCGGTTAGCATAACCTCCTCCGGCGGTGCAAAGTATTTTAGATTTGTGCCATCTCAAAGCGGAGATTATACGTTCTATTCGTCCAATTATTCGGGTGACCCATTCGTATATTTATTAAACGCTTCAGGAAGTCAGCTTTCATATAATGACGATGGCGGTGCAAATTTCAACTTTTCACTTACTTACTATTGCACGGCAGGTACTGTTTATTATATTATGGCGGCTATGCACAGCTCTAATACAGGCTCGTATACTCTTCACGTAAGCTCTGCTCCAAATCCAACTCCGGACCCAACTCCGGACCCCATTGTACCGGGTGGAGATGCGTTAGAAACAACAGCAGGGGCTAACACCTATTCGATTTTTAACAGTGGGTGTTCTTCTGCAGACGGAACAAAATATTCGGGTAGTCAGGGAAGTGATTGCAATCCGGATAGCCATTCATATAATAACAGTGAATATGATATATATGGGCAGATGCCATCAAATTCTTATCTAATTCTTGGTATGGGTGTTTCGTTTAACGTAAGTGGACAGGTTACTGAAAGAGCAACGTTAACGGTAAGAGCATACGACGTAGACGAAGAATCTGGCGAAAGAGATGAAGTATACTTGGTTGATGAAACTGTAGGCTCAAGAGTCATGGTGGGTTGTTTGACTGGTATGGATGACACGTGGAGCACGTCTACAATTAATATTGATAATTCCAATTTTACTGCTGGGCATAATTATAGATTTGAGGTTAAAATTACAGATACTTCCGGTAGTGCTGTTTGGTGGGTGTATATAAGAACCGTGTCTTTACAGTTAACCATAGAAGGAGATCCTGATCCTGACCCTGTTGTTCCGGTAATTATAGAAAATGAGTTTCAAGCATCAATTTCCAGTAGTGGACTTATAACAACAAACCTTTATTTAAAAACGTCTTTAGATGTTGTTTATACTCTTGAATATACAGCAAATATCTCTAATACTCAAAGAGGCGGTACTCAAGGGCAGACAGTAACTTCAACAAATGCAGGAATAAACAAGCAAGTTACGTTCCAACTTGAAAGTGGTGCACCAAAGGGCAGCTATCTTATAGTTGTAATTTTAAAGGATTCTTTAGGTAATACCGTAGTAACGTATCAAACAGTTGCAGGCTACGATTATAGTGCAGTAAGCTATGATGCAAACGGTGGATCCAATAACCTTCCAATAGATACGCAAGCTTATTCTTCTGGAAGCACAGTAACGGCATTATTTGACTATATACCATCAAGAAGCGGTTATATATTCCTCGGTTGGTCAACTGATAGAGATGCAACCGAGCCAACGTATACCGAAAACGGTGTAAATACGTTTACAATTGGTTCTTCAGACGTTGTTTTATATGCAGTTTGGCAAGAAGAGATTGTAGAGCCAACTCCAGACCCAACTCCAGACCCAACTCCAGATTATTATGACGTTTGGGACGGTAGCATAGACACCTCTTGGTATAATTCTGCAGACACGGAATTTACCATTTACACCGCGGAACAGCTTGCAGGTCTTGCATACCTTGTAAATAACGGAAACACGTTCAGCGGAAAGATGATTTACCTTGGAAATAACATTGATCTGGCTAATCGCGAATGGACGCCGATTGGTAAGGGAAGTACGACTGATGGCCGAGACTGTTCAATTCTCGCCTTTTCTGGAACTTTTAACGGAAACGGTCGTTATATTTTCGGACTTAATCTTAATGTAACTTCGCTTAAAAGAGCCGGGCTCTTTGGTACACTGAACAATGCAACGGTAACCATGCTTGGCGTTAAGGATTCCAATGTTACAATTACACAACAATATTTAATATCAGGTGGTGTAATTGCGGGTACTGCAAATAATTCCATTATTACAAAATGTGACGTTTCAGGTGAGGTAAGTGTAATAGATACAGCGGTTGGTAATTCGCGTTGGGCGGCTGCCGGCATGATTGTGGGGTATACAACCGGTTCTGTAGTGATAGATTCCTGCATTGCGAACGGAAGTGTTAGCGGTAGTATGCCCAACGATTGGAACGCATATGTAGGAGGAATTGTAGGTGAGGTAGATTACTATGCCGGTAATACTACCGTTTCCAATGCATATTTCTACGGTCAGATATATGCGTATGGATATGATAGTGGATACGCAGGCGGAATAATAGGAGCTAAATTTGGAACTGCCTCGATAAATAATTGTTTTGCCGTTGCCGATATCACCAGTTCGGATTATGCGGATGCGATGTCTCCTGAGGTTAACAATAGCCGTCCTACAACGTCGAACTCTTATTATTCGAGTGCAACATCTTCTATTCTTGCAACCTCGACATCTTTGTCTAACCTCCAAACCCAATCTTGGATAGAAACGAATCTCGGTTGGGATTTTGATACAGTTTGGGAATTTAACGGTTCAAGTGAATACCCTGTACTTCAAGGCTTTGGCGAAGTTTCGCCTAACCCACCTCACGTTCATTCATACGAAGAAGCTTCACGTACTGACGCTACTTGTACTACAGACGGTATAGTTGTGAATACGTGCTCTCTTTGCGGAGAAGACGAGGAAATTGCCATTCCTAAGCTCGGACATGATTATGTGAGCGGCATATGCTCTCGCTGCGGAGAAGAAGAATATTCTGCTGACGTTTGGGACGGAAGCATAGCAAACGGCTTTGGTGGAGGTACAGGTTCTCAAGCAGACCCATATCTTATATATACCTCAGCACAACTTGCATACCTTGCAAGTTCAACAAACGCAGGCAACAGTTATTCTGGTAAGAATTTCAAGTTAATGAACAACCTTGACCTTAACAACATTGAATGGACGCCGATTGGAAAGGGAACGCAACAAACCGGCAACTGTAATATAGAATTATCTTATTTTTCAGGTGCATTTAACGGAAATTATCATACAGTAAGTAATGTTTCAATTACACAAAACAACACGTCGTTTAACGGGTTGTTCGGTGCATTGAAAAATGCTACTGTTGAGTGCTTAACTGTAGATGGTGTAAATATAAATCAAATAACGTCCTATAGGAACAAATGCGGAGGTATTGCGGGAATTGCTGAAAACTCTACGATTCGCCTGTGTAGTACTAACGTTGTTCTCAGAGGCTATGCAACGAGTCACCCTGCAAGCTTTGGAGGCCTTTTAGGAATTGCAACGGGCAATGTTGAAATTGACAATTGCTTAGCAGTAGTCGATATTAGTGGCGGCGGTCATTGCGCAGGGCTTGTTGGTGGGGTATATCACAGCGGAAGCCTTACATTGGACAATTGTTATGCAACTGGCAATATCGTTGAAACAGGTGCCGGATCCTCATCCACTGTCAAAGTCGCAGGCGGACATGCTGGGTATAATAACCCTGACTCTAGAGGTATCTCTATTTGTAATAGTTTCTTCTCCGGAACGGTAACGGGTAGCAATGGGGTGTATTTGTATTCAGAAAGAGCGGATGCTACAAATTGTTACCACAGCAATTCTACAAACGTTTCTAACTTCAAATCTCAATCATGGATAGAAACAAATCTTGGTTGGGATTTTGATACAGTTTGGGAATTTAACGGCTCAAGCGAATACCCAGTACTTCAAGGCTTTGGAAATGCAAATCCTAACCCTCCTCACGTTCATTCATACGAAGAAGCTTCACGTACTGACGCTACTTGTACTACAGACGGTATAGTAGAATATGCTTGTTCTTGTGGCGCAACGAGAGTTGAGATTATTCCAGCACACGGACACAATATCGAAACTACTGTAGAAACAGAGGTTAGCTGTACGACAGACGGCCTTATCGTTGACCGCTGTACAAACACCGGCTGTGATTACGAGAGAGCAACTGTAATTCACGGCGAGCACAATTACTCAATAACTGACAGCCAAGAGGCTACTTGCGATACTCCGGGTTATATTGAATACACGTGTTCAATCTGTGGTAACGTAAACGTTGAAACTATCGAAGCGGGTATGCATAACTACGTAGAAAGCTCAAGAGAAGAGCCTCAAGTAGACGTAGAAGGAAGCATTACTTATACGTGTACAATTTGTCACGACAGCTATTCAATAGTAATACCTGCGCTTTTACCTGTACTTAAAAATTCAGCAGTACTCCTTATTCAAGATTCACTTCCATGGGCAGAGGACGTAAACTCTACGCTTTTAGAGGTTCTTGTAGACAGAGGAGTGGTATCATACTATAACATTATAAATACAAGTGCTCTTGCAAACTATGATTTATCTCAATACGGAGTTGTTTTTATTGCAAACGACCAATCAACTGCAATGTACAACAGACTTGCTGCAAATTCAGACAAGCTTGAGAATTACGTAAGAGCAGGCGGTAACCTTATTTACGGTGCCTGTGACGAGGGCTGGGGTGGATGCGGTTCGCTTACACACGCTCTTCCGGGAGGAGTTACGTCTGCAAACTACTACAGCGTACACAACTATATCGTAAATGAGCTTCACCCAATCGTAACGGGTGTTTACACCGACAACAGAAGCTTAAGAGACGAGCTTTTAAAGGGTAACTACTGTAGCCATACTTACTTTAATGCAAATACTCTTCCTGCAGACGCGAATATTATTCTTCGTGATGCAAACGGTAACCCGACACTCGTGGAGTATAATCTTGGCGAGGGTACTGTAATTGCATCAGGTCTTACTTGGGAATATTTCTACGTAAGAAATCACTACGGAATGGCAACCAACTATTCAAAATACGTTTACGATGACCTTGTAACGTACATGGTTTATATGTCAAATACTTGTGAGCACAGCTATGAAATAGTAGAAACCGTAGATCCTACATGTGAGGAAAACGGATATACGAAATATGTATGTACCCTTTGTGCTTATGAATATATGGGAGATATAGTAGTAGCTCCCGGACATCAAGAAGGCGATTGGATAATCGACTTAGAGCCAACCTGCGGTGAAACAGGCTTAAAGCATACCGAATGTATAGATTGCGGACATTTTGTTCAAGAAAACGTATCAATTCCTGCAACCGGCGAGCACGAAGAAAGCGATTGGATAATCGACGTAGAGCCAACCTGCGGTGAAACAGGCTTAAAGCATACCGAATGTATAGTTTGCGGACATCCTATACAAGTAGACGTATTAATTCCTGCAACGGGTGAGCACGTAGAGAGCGATTGGATAATCGACTTAGAGCCAACCTGCGGTGAAACAGGCTTAAAGCATACCGAATGTATAGTTTGCGGACATCCTATGCAAGTAGACGTATTAATTCCTGCAACGGGTGAGCACGTAGAGAGCGATTGGATAATCGACTTAGAGCCAACCTGCACTCAAGACGGCTTAAAGCATACCGAATGCTTAGTTTGCGGACATCCTATGCAAGTAGGCGTATCAATCCCTGCAACGGGACACAGCGAAAGCGATTGGATAATCGATAGATATGCAACCTGCCTTGAAAACGGTTCAAAACATACAGAATGCTTCGTTTGCGGTGGCTGGGTAAGAGAAGAAATAATCTATGCTCGTGGCTATCACGTAGAAGGTGATTGGATAATCGACGTAGAGCCAACCTGCACAACAGACGGTCAAAAGCATACCGAGTGTGTAGACTGCGGAAATATTGTATCGGTTGAGCCGATTCCTGCGCTCGGACACGACGTAAGTGATTGGATAATCGAGAGAGAAGCAACTGCAACAACTCCTGGCTGGCGCTATAAAGAATGCTTAAGATGCGGTTTAGAGGTAGACGGAGAAGAAATTGCCGTTCGTGCTAAAATCAAGATAGCAGACGTAACAGCAAGTGTCGGTTCCGTAGTAGAAGTAGCTGTAAGCGTAGAAAACAACCCTGGCGTTTTAGGTGCTGTGTTGACAATCGACTACGATACAGAGCTTGAGCTTATTTCTGCAAGAGCAGGCAATGCGTGGACGATGCTTACTTTAACTAATCCTGCATATTATACTTCACCTTGTAACTTTGTATGGGACGGTGTAAGCGGTGCAGATACCAGCGACGGTGACATTATTATTCTTACGTTCAGAGTTTCAGACAGTGCGCGCGTAGGCTCAGTATACGGTGTCAGAGCATCCTATACAAGCGGTAACCTGTTAAACGGTAGCCTTGAAAGTATTGATATGGATATCCACAACGGTTCTGTAGAAATAGACGTAATAAAAGGTGACGTAAACAGCGACGGTACAGTAGACGTAGCAGACGTAGTAGCTCTTCGCCGTTATTTAGCGGGCGGTTACAACGTAACTATCGAGTGGATACAGTCTGACATTGACGAGGACGGAATGATAACCGTAGCAGACGTAGTATTACTTCGTCGTTACATCGTTAACGGACAGTTTTAATCTTTTAAATCTTGTCTGTTACAAGGCGTGACAAAGGATAAGATTAAAAAAATCAATAATAGCCGTTGCGCTTTTAGGCGCAACGGCTATTTTAAATTATTGTCCTTCTTGTTTTAGACGCAAAAGAAAATGAAATTTTCATAAATCCTACTCTATAAGTCGATTAATTGATTAATTATATTAAAATAACACTATTTTTAGAATAGGGTTTTACACTATAAAAACGGGGAAATAAATATTCCTTCATTGTTTGATTAAGTGTTGCGCATAAAAACGACAAACCCAAGCAAAAAGTGCAAAATTAAAAACTCTATTTATGCTGTGTATTTTTTTACCCTTTTAGGATATTTGTAGCCATTGAAAACAAAATGCCTATGTAGTATAATGAAAATATGATGGTTCATTCTAATGGTGATTGATTTTGTAAAATTTTTCACTAAAAAATTAAGGAGAATGTTTTATGGGAAAAATTTATGAAAAAATAAAAGTCGAGATTCTTGTTTTTCAAGAAGACGTCGTAAAAACGTCTGCTGGGGCAGATCCATTTGATGACGGTTTCACAGATTTTGGCGAAAATAATTGAGGTGGAAAATGAAAAAAGCATTTAGAAAAGGTTTAATGATTTTATGTCTGGCTTTGACGTTCGTGGTAGCTACCGTTTTTAGTGTTATTACGTTGACAGATAAGCCCGTAAAGGCAAGCGCAGAATCAAATCTTGGTGCGTTTGACGTAGATTTGAGTATGTCGGTAAGTGAATTGTCAAATAATGGCGTTGTGTCGCAGTATAACAGCAGTTTTCTTTATTTGGCAATCGAAAACGGCAACTCGATTCCTTACAGTGGTAATTGGGACTTAAAATATACGTCCGTTGGCGATGCGGTAAAAGTAAACGGCGTGGCGAAAGAAACCAATCTTATCAAAACGAAAGAAAACGTAGCGGCGTTGGCGTTGTTGGACGGTGCTATCGATTTAGGCTGTACAAACGTCGGAGATACCTTGACGATTGACGGCGAATTTACCAACGCAACCCATGGATCGTTTACGCTTAACGAGGCTACGTTTATTTTCGACGGCTATACGTGGATGGAAGCTGGTACGGTAGAATATTCCTTGGATGAGTACACAGGATACATCGAGGGTTATACGCCCGAGACTGGTTTTTACGTAACAATGGAGGCGAATGAGTTGCCTATCAATGCGTGGACGCGTCCTGTGAAAGATGATGCGTACGTGTTGACGCGCGGCGGCGAAAGCAGCACGTTTAGCGGAAGTATGCAAAAAGCAGACGCAGGCAGATGGCACGTTGGGTTTAGAAATAACTCCACCGGCGGTTTGCAAGGCGACGCTTTGGAAGGCGACGTCCTTACTTTGGGCGGTTGGTTCTATCATACGGAAGACTATACGAACTACACCTTCTTTAAGGTAAAAACAACGCAATATAAATTGGAAAACGGCGCGTGGAAAAATATTACCCCTACGATTGAAATAAAGCAGAACGGCGAAATCATAGATAGCAATATCGTCTATATTGCGCCGAATACAAAGGTGGATACGATTACGGCAACATCTTCTTCGGGCGACGTTCAAGTTGCTTATGAGTCGGCTATGCTGTCAAACGGCGCGTTTACTCTTCGCACAGGGGAAAGTATTTCCAACTACCGCGTTACCCATTACGTAGCGCAGGATTTGGGCGTTCGTTCGGTATATTTCTTACGCGAAACGCTTTTACGCGTAGGTTTCACCGATTTTGTTATGGAAGAAGGAGCGGCTGTACGAACTACGGGCGACGAAGTTAACGGCTTGCGTTTTTCTGCGGAAATGTCAGAA
>JAFVQT010000005.1 GCA_017504655.1 Clostridia bacterium
ACATAGATTTCTATATCGCCGTAGGTGGATTCATCTCCATCAACGCCTACACGTAAGAGTGCAAAAGGCTGTGAAGCGAGAAGTTCACTGAAATAATCTACGCAAGTGGTTAACACCGCAAGTTCCACGAAAGGAGCAATAGCGTCCTTAAACGTAAGGCTCGACGGCTTATTAACCATCGTAGTTGCTACCATCTGCGTACATTTTCCACGCACGTTATCAATGTTTCCGTCAATAGTCATCTGCATAGCGACACCAAGTTGAGCGCGTTTGGTGTTCCAATAATAGTTTTCGATCTTTTCCGCAATCCCGGAAATATCCAACATAATAGAACAGCCAAGAGTTGCGCTACTGCCTGCTACCGTACCCGTTCCATAGGTTGCACTCAAAGGCAGTGAGCCAAGAGTTACCGTAGAAGACGAAGAAACGTCTATACTTGTAGTACCGCCTGCGGTTACGTTTGCAGTCTTACCGAAAACAGTTGCGCTATATCCCGTCATACGCTTTTGATAATCCACAACGCACGTTGCCGTAATATCTGGGTTATCTCTACTTGTTACGATAATATTGATAGGCTCGCCAAACGCAGCGTTACATACTACCGTTGCCGTTGTACTGCCGCTACTTGACGGGGTTACGCTAAGATAACTTGATGCCGTCTTTCCGGATGCCCAAGAGGACGAGGGATTTACCCAAGCCACCGACCAATCAACTGCCTTATTGCTCGCAGTTATCGGATATACGGAGCATTGAAGCGTAATGCCCGACCTTGCTGTGGTGGATAACAGCGTAGGCGAGGAAAACGTCATAGATTTTGCCATAGCATATACTTGTCCGCTTACCATTTCAGTACCATCTTCGTTTATTACGCCGTTATCTTCGGGAACAGAGCTTTCTATATCCTGTTCGGGAGCAGGGTTCTCGCTATTATCCCTTAAAACAAGGAAAAGGTTAGCGAATACACCCACAAATAAGACGAATATAAGCGAAAACGCTACTATCCACTTAACGGTATCGGACTTCTTACAATTTGTCATAAATACCTCCTGAATTTTATTTTTAATGAAAACTACGGCTTACGGACTTATACCGCAAGCCGTAGAAACAACTGTTTTTTAGTTGTCGAGCTTAGTCAAGCAACATATTGAGAAGCTCTTTATCAGAGTTTCTTGCAGGCTTAATTTTACACTCGTAAACCTTTCCGTTTTCGTCAACAGACTGTACGGCATAGGTGTTACCGGAAATCGTATTACCTGCATCGTCCTTCATAGAGTAAGGAACGACAACAAGGTTGGCTTCCATCTGGTCGTCAAATACAATATCCAGAACGGTATAACCGCCGAAATCAGGGGGCGCTACCGCAATTTTGATATTTCTTCCACGAATTACACCCTTGATAAAATAAGTGAAGTTTTCTTTGCCTGTCTTTTTAGATACGTAAGTTTCTCTTTCAACTTTGATATTAAATTTTTCCATTGATTTTTAATCCTCCTATAATTTGTTATTGATTACTTGCCAATTTTCTTAGCAATAGCCTTTGCTTCTGCCTTAGTCTTACCCTCAGCAAGAGCCTTCTTGTACTTGTAAGTACCTGCGTGGTCGGACTGTGCCTGAAGATAACCAGACCTCATACCTGCCTCATAATCAGTGAGTTCCTTACCTTCCTTAGGTCCACGCATGTGTACCTTTGCCTTGCGTTCCTCTGCATAGCCCTTCGCTCTCTTAGAAGGAACAGACCAGCGTCTTTCTCTTTTAGTTGTTGCCATTATTCAAATAGCCTCCTTTTAATTAAATTTAGATTTTTTGTCCGTATAGCCGATAACGCAGCCGTTTTGTGCCTACTTTTTTAAGGGTTTGAGCCTTATTTTCAGCTATTAAGTTGTAATTTTTATAATAAAATGTGAGGGAAATTGTTGTTGAAACATTCGTTTCCTGCGATATATAGCAGAGAGGTGGCCACCTTACCGAGCTCGTCACCGCAGTCAATCGAAATTTATATTAAATTTTCCGTCACACCTATTACCGAATGTGGTTAATCAACGTATTTACGGGTATAACTTGCAGATTTTAACCGCTTACCGTTGATATTCGCTCTGCCCTGAAAGGCAAATTCATACTCAGCATCACGCTGGGGTGTGCGAAGATAATACGTATCATCGCTAAGCACCATCGAAGTACCTACGTCCGATTCCAAAAAGGAAATCTGTTGCTTTACGATATACTCGTCCGTCCGGTACACGTTATCTGCACCGTCAATAAAGTCCATATCGCAAAGACATACAGCGTAATTCTTGTTTTTGTCCTGTTTCATTGCTTTTTCTCCTTATAGATTTTTATATTTTCAGTGCGCCCTGTAAATATTGAAGTAACTGTCTATTGAGCCGTTTGATATAGTCAACGGAACAATCCCAATCGTCGGCTACAACCATTTGCGAATTGTTGTGAACGTAAAGAGCCACGTAAAGCATATACAACTGACCTTTGGCGTTGCTGACCGCTTCGTTATATGCCTTTACCGTTTCTGCCAAACGAATTAAACCCGTAATGTTCCCGGCTTCTTTAATCTCTTTTTCTTTGGAATAATAGAATTTAATTTCCATTAAGTCCTCACGAATTTGTTTTAGCGTTTTCAATTTTATTGCCTCCTGTTTCTATAATCGAAAGAAGATAGTATCGACTTCATTGTTTCGGCGTCCTTACCCTTTAACGTAGGTAGTAATCTATGTAAAAGCTCTGATTGCTCGCTTGATAAATAATCCTTGTAGGACTTGTATTCTTTATCAATATGAATACCTCCGCCGTTGCCTTGTGTGGTGTAAATCGGGTATTCAGTTGTAAGGGCTAAAATGTCATAATCTATGGTTCTTAACGATACGCCAAATTCAAAAGCAAGATTTTCTCTCGTTTCAAATTTACGCATACACAATAAGTCGATTATTGCTTTTCTGCGCTGACTTGCTGTCACCCGATTTTCACCTCCTTCGTTCTTTCTTGACTGTATTCTAAAATCCAAACTTGCAACTTTTTTGCAGGTTTGAAAAAATAATTTCAATTTTTTTCAAAAAATTTTTGGGAACAAAAAAAGTGCCTTGACAAACAGTAATCCCATCAAGAGATACTGCTCGCCAAGACACTTTGAAGCCTTGTATTTTACCCGTAGGGTAAGTTACGAACACTTACATATATAGCAGTGATTTTGGATTTACCTACTTTCGCCCAAAACGAACTACCAAACTATCCTATATATGCGTATAATATTAAATTGCTTGTGAAGAAGTGACCTTTATAAGCACCTCTTTTCCTTTTGACTTGCAAAAAATCTTTGCCTTGCATCTATGGCAAATGGTAAGTATTGCGCCGTCAGGTCTTTTTGTCGCCGTTGTCTTTTTATGACATACAGGACACACATAGGAAACTAATTCTTCCTTTTGAGTATTGGAATCCATTGTTTAACCTCCTTTTTCCCATAAGTAAGCAAAAGTTTTGGATTTAATCAACTACATTGGCAGGGTTGGGAACTCCCGTACCGTAGTCGGTCAGCTTTTGTACTCCGAATATATGAATACTGTAAGAGGTCGGGGCTATGCCTTATACAGAAATTCTTTCTTTCATAATCTAACCCTTGGTTTGTGCATTACGTTATCTACAATACCTAAGATAACAAGGTCTTTTGTCTTTATATCTGGATAACGCTTTGTGCCATCTTCATTAAGAGAATTGTTTGCTGCACGAAGAATAGCATACTTCTTTTGCGGAAGATATATCTTTGCAGTAGCTTCATCACCGATAAGGGCAATTATAATCTGACCTGCCTCTGCGTGATTTTGCTTTTTAACAAACATTTTATCTCCGTCAAAGATACCTGCCTCTACCATTGAATGACCGACAGCCTCTAACATAAAATGTGGCTCTGAACCTACAAGCTCCGTAGGTAAATCGTAAGTAGCTTCAATATTTTCTACAGCAAAGAAAGGTGTTCCACAAGGACATCTACCTACAAGCGATACAGGCGTTAATTTCCCCGACAGTAAAACGGGTAAAACGTCTATTCCCCTATTTCTTGTATAGGTTATCCTATCTCTGTTTTCCAATTCCTTAACGTATCTTTGAACTTTAGAAAAAGAATTATTGAAGAATTTGGGGAACGCTTTAAGCATTTCTTTAATCGTAGGGGCTTTTTTATTCTCTTTTTGAAAGGTGGTTATAAAGTCCTCTAAAGCCAAAAGCATATCTTCATCATATCCACGTGCCATTTTCTCACCTCTTTGGTTTAGTGGGTAAATGTTTTACCCGTTATTATAATAGCATAAAGGTATGGCATTTGTCAATAGCAAAGGGGCAATTTTGGAAAAATTTTTCTGTGAATTTTTTTTGAATATATGACGTAGGTTGTCATCTTTATTGTGGTATATTATATAGTTTAACGTAAAAAAAGAGCCATAGCGGTTAGGCTATAGCTCTAAATTGTATTACCCTAATCTTTATATACGGTATGTTCGTCAAATTGGAATTTGTCAGTTTTTAATTTTTGATTTCCTTCAAATGATTTATCTGCCACAAACGCTCTTTCTTAACAGCATCCATATTATTAGGATATAATAAATTGATAACTTTAACTGCATAATCAGAAGCCACCATTGCGTGTTCTTTCATATGGCCTGTAGCAACAGCATGACCGACAACTCTCAATGCTGTGCTGATAATATCATCTTCACTTGATTTTGCCATTTGATGAATTTTAAAGCAAATCTGTCTAACATCATGCATACGAACATTCCCTTTTTGCCACTGCTCATTTATAAAAAAGCCTTCTTTTATTGTTTCATTATCCATGTCAGGATAATTTATCAATTCAAGTATATGATGAGCCAACAATAATGCGTATTTACATAATTGCTCCTGAGAAGAAAAATCATATTCCATATCTAATTCTTTTCTTAACTCTGTATCATCAACTATTTTAATCTTTACTTTTGTCATCTGTTAGTCTCCTGCAGGCTGTAAAGTTAATCATTATTACAATCTTCGATAAATTCTTATTTATCGGTTAGTTTATTATATCATATTCTTGTGAATTTTTCAATCTATTTGCTTTTCTGAAACAAATCTTATAAAACAAATATTTTGAATGCTCATTTTCGCCATCAAAATTTTATTATTCTTCGGGCTTTTGCTTAAAGTATTCGAGCATATTAGCAAGTAGCGTTTCTATAACGGGCTCTAAAACTGCTTTGGGGATAGATTTCAAATCGGGTACGCCATTGATTTCTACCTTAATTTCCGTATTTTCTTTTGCCATAATCTCACCTCCTGCTTAAAAGTATAGCAGGTGGTTTTCTTTTTGTCGGGGAACTAAAAGTGTAGTTTTAGGTGCAAAAGGTGAACTGATAAGGCAATATACATAAATTGTCTTTCGGGGTTTGGGGTTTTTGGGTATCAGAAAAAGTCTGGTTGTCAAGGGAAAAAATTATTGCTTAAAACATTAGATATAGGAATACGAAGGACAATATTTTTTTCTTTTTCCTTGACCACTGCACCTTTTCCCGATTGTTTTTGGTTGTCGAAAGACAATTTCAAAAACAAAATGTTGAACGTTGGAAAAAAGTTTTTTAACGTTGCAAAGTTCTTGCAAGTTTGGCTTTTAGACTGTGTTCAACAATAAGAAAAGGAGGGTTTACAATGAAAACCGCAGTTATTTACGCTCGATATTCAAGTGATAGACAAACTGAACAGTCTATCGAAGGTCAAGTTCGTGTGTGTAATGACTTTGCCGAAAGGAACGGAATTGTAATTGTTCATTCCTATATCGACAGAGCCACTACGGGTACAAACGATAACCGTGAGCAATTCCAACAAATGATGAAAGACAGCGATAAACGTGCTTGGGATTACGTTTTGGTATATAAACTTGACCGTTTTTCTCGTAATAAATACGAGATGGCTATGCACAGAAAACGCCTTAAAGACAACGGCATTAAAATTCTGTCTGCTATGGAAAATATCCCTGAAACGCCTGAGGGCATTTTGCTTGAATCGTTGCTTGAAGGTATGAACCAATACTATTCAGAAGAATTGTCGCAAAAAACAAGGCGTGGTCAAAGAGAAACACGCTTAAAAGGTTTACATTGTGCAGGTAAACTGAATTACGGTTACTACACCGAAAAGAAAAAAGTAATGATAAATGAAGAAGAAGCCGCCGTTGTAAAAGAGATTTTTACACGTTTTGCAGCAGGTGAACGAGGCATCGACATTGAAAGAGATTTTGCCGAGCGTGGTATCCTCTATCGTGGCAAACATTTCACCGCTGCGAATATGTACGTTATTCTTCACGTTGAGAAATACACGGGTAAATACGTGCTACACGGCGAAGAATACTACGACATTTATCCACAAATCATTACGCCAGAGCTTTATGAGATTGCTCGAAAAAGGATTGATGCTAACCGATATGGAAAGCACGTTCCAGACGTTACGTATTTACTCAGAGGAAAAGCATTTTGCGGTCAATGTGGTGCAAGGCTAACTTCCTATACGGGAACGTCAAAGACAGGTCGTGTTTTTAGGTATTACAAATGCTACAATGCTATTGGTAAAAGAGATTGCCAAACTAAAATGTATCAAAAAGACGTTTTAGACCGAATTATTATTGATACCCTTTTCAACCTTATAAACGGTGAAAATTTAGCGTTTCTTGTTGACGAGATATGCAAGGCTCATAATAGAAACCTTGAAGCTGAAAATCCCGTTAAGATGCTTGAAAAACAGTTAGTTCAAGTCAATAAGTCGTTAAGCAATATAATGGTCGCTATTGAAAGTGGCATCATAACGGACACGACAAAAGAACGCTTACAAGAGCTTGAAACAACCAAGCGTGAATTGCAGGAACGTCTTATAATGGAACGTATGCGTGAAGAAGTCCGTATTGAAAGAACTCAGGTTGAAAAGTATCTTAAAAACGGAGCAAAAGAAGCACCACAAATAATGCTTGACTTGTTAGTGGAAAAAGTATTCGTTCATAATGATAAAATTGAATTAGTGTTAAAATACACTTCAACGCCGAAACCTACACCACCCGACGATGAAGATGAAAATAACCCCGATGGTAACAAACACCGTCGGGGTTTTACTATTATGCAAACTACTACTGAATACGAAGTTTACACCACAATAGGATTAAAAAAAGGCTTTGAGCCAAGACTCAAAGACACCTACGAAATTACTGTTATTATTGAAATATGATGATTTTTAAGGAAAAACTAACTATTTACTACTATAAAAGGTGTTCTGTTGGGGTTAAACAAACGCAGAATCTCCTATTGTAGTTATACTATTAGGAATTACAACGCTTGTTAAATGTGAGCAATTATAGAACGCATAATCAGCTATTGTAGTTACGCTATCGGGGATTTCTATGCTTGTTAAACTATGGCAAGAATGGAACGCATATTGTCCAATACTTGTAATGCTATCAGGAATAATAACCTCTGATTTTGTACCTTTATATTTTTTTAAAACACCGTTCTCAATTTGGAAATCAGAATCAACTTGACCTTGTTCCTCATTTGGTAACATCTTTGCAGCATAGTGCATTGTAGCATTAGTTAATTGTTTGTTTCCTTGATATATTGAAATCTTTGCCCAATCAGTTGCCGTGCCTTTATAATACACGTCTTTTAACATCTTACAATCAAAAGCAAAAACTTCAATACTTGTAACGCTATTAGGTATTACTACACTTGTTAAATTTTCGCAACAAGAGAACGCAAAACCTTTTATTCTTTTTACACCATCTCCAATAACTACGCTTATTAAACTTGAGCAACCATAGAACGCAGAATCTCCTATTGTTACTACGCTATTCCCTATTTCTACGCTTGTTAAACTGTCGCAATTATAGAACGCAGAATCTCCTATTGTTATTACGCTATTCCCTATTTCTACGCTTGTTAAACTTTTGCAATGAGCGAACGCTTTTTCTCCTATTGTTGTTACACTATCAGGAATTACTACGCTTGTTAAATTTTCGCAATGAGCGAACGCTTTTTCTCCTATTGTTGTTACACTATCAGGAATTACTACGCTTGTTAAATTTTCGCAACGAATGAAAGCAAAAGAACCTATTGTTGTTACACTATTAGGAATTACAACGCTTGTTAAATTCTTGCAATCACTGAACGCACACCCACCTATTGTTGTTACACTATCGGGGATTTCTATGCTTGTTAAACTGGTGCAACCTCTAAACGCATCTTCCCCAATACTCGTTACGCTATCGGGGATTACTACGCTTGTTAAACTGCCGCAAGAATAGAACGCTCTTTCACCAATACTCGTTACGCTATCGGGGATTTCTACGCTTGTTAAACTGTCGCAACCAGAGAACGCATAACCACCAATACTCGTTACGCCGTCGCCTATTACTACGCTTGTTAAACTGTCTGAGTTATAGAACGTACGTTCATTAATTTGGGTTATATAATCAGGCAGAATAAGGTCGGTTTCTTTACCTATATAACTTAACAATATTTTATCGGTATTAACCAAGCCTATAATATAATCTCCGTCATAACACCAATACTTGCCACCGTCACTTGGCATGTCAGCCTCGTTTTCGATATAATAATATCTCGTAGCGTTTGTTAAATATTCATTATATGAGTCTATTGAAATCCTGTTCCACTCACTACTTGTACCTTTATAACATACGCTTGTTAAACTGTCGCAACCATAGAACGCCTCATATCCAATACTCGTTACGTTATCGCCTATTACTACGCTTGTTAAACTTCTGCATTTCTCGAACGCATACCTACCAATACTCGTTACGCTGTCGCCTATTACTACGCTTGTTAAACTGTCGCAATATCGGAACGCAGAATTGCCAATACTCGTTACACTACTTGGAATTACAACACTTGTGTTTTTACCTTTATATTTTATTAAAACGCCGTTTATAATTTCAAAACCAAGCTTTTCTTCTTTCTTGCGCTTTTCTTCAGCAAGTCTTTTTGCTTCTTCTTCAGCCTTTAATTTTTCTTCTAATAAACGCTTTTCTTCAGCAATACGTTTTTCTTCTGCCAAGCGCCTTTCTTCTAATAGCCTTTTTGCCTCTTCCTCAGCTTTGCGCTTTTCTTCGGCAAGCCTTTCTTCTTCCTTGCGCTTTTCATCTGCCTGCATTTGCTCAAGCATTTTTCTTAATTCTTCTTCAGTTAACCCTCTAACAGGCTGTTCTTTCTCCTCTAAATTGCGAGAGCCAAAGCCGTCGGTTAAAATGCTTGCAATGCGCTCTAAGGTATCGTCTACCGACTTTGTGTATTCAAGCCCCGAGAAAAATTCCTTTAACACTTTATCGGCTAAAGTTGTCGGGGTATTGTCTAAACGGTACTCTATACGAGGTTTTTTATAGCCCAAAACACTTATATCTGTATAATTATTTTTGTGTCCCGTTGGAATATTATCTAAATCTTTTCTTTTGATATAAGGTATTTCAACCTTTACTGCATCGCAATCAAGACGGCGCGAATTGCAGGAAGAAACAAATATTACAAGGCTTGAGCTATCTATTGCCTTTTGTATTTCAGCCTCGTAATTTGCAACCGAGCCCCTGCCGTGGCGCAAATTGCGCATTGCTAAAAAGCAAGTTAAACCTTGCGACTCAATTGCTTCGGTAAGCTCTAAAACTTTTGGCAAATCTTTGCTAGAATACGCAACGAACACGTCGCGAGGGATGTCTGTTCTGTATATACCTGCATTTACCTTTTGAGCCTCTGCTTCTATCCTTGTTGAATAGGACTCAAATTCTGCCATATTAGTGTTTTTATATGCCCTTTCTACCAAATAGTTAAGCGAAGCCACGTTGCCCATTTCGAGTGACTTTAACAAAAAGCTTACTACGTCTTCAACGAAAATCGCATTTTCTTTAACGTCGATAGCATTTAAAAATTCGTTGATTTGAGCAACCGTTCCGCTATTTGCAACCTCGTAATAATTTGCCAAAAAATTATCCGGATAGATATCCTTTATTTTACTGCAAATTGAAAGTATTGCTTTGCTATCCGTATACTTTTCCTGAGATTTTTCCCACAACTGACGAAGAAGGGGGCGGAATTTCTCCTGCTCCCTTTTTATTAATTCCTCTTGCACTAAATCGCCAAACTTTTCCCTTAAAGAAAACTCAAGCTTTTTATATGCTTTCTCAATTATGATATCTGCGTATTCCGCACGGCAATAGGGACAGACGTATCTGTCATTTTCCTGCTTTAAATTGCCACCGCACTTTTCGCAACAAACAATCTCTTGCACCATAACCTTTCCTTTGTATTCATTATTATATATATTATATATATAACAATCTGTTATTTAACCGACTATAGGCTTATTCGCCCAAAATACCCTCAACAAAAGACTCCTTATCAAAAAGCTCTATATCATCGAGCTTTTCACCCGTACCTACAAACGCCACGGGCACCTGCAGTTCATTGCAAAGCGAGATTACAAAACCGCCCTTTGCAGTGCCGTCGAGCTTGGTTAAAATAATTCCGTCTATACCGACAGCCTCGTTAAACACCTCAACCTGAGAAAGCGCGTTTTGACCGGTTGTGGCGTCAAGGGCGATAAACTTATAAAAGCTTGCGTTTGGATGCTCCCTTTCGACTACCCTTGACATCTTTTTAAGCTCTTCCATAAGATTGGACTTGGTGTGCAGTCTGCCTGCAGTGTCAATAATCAAAACGTCCGTTCCCTTTGCCTTGACAGAGCTGAGCGCATCGAAAACGACTGCAGACGGGTCGCTACCCTCAGAGCTTTTAACAATTCTTACCTTTGCCCTCTCTGCCCATACCTCAAGCTGGTCGGCAGCAGCAGCACGGAAGGTATCCGCCGCCGCAATGGTAACTGTTTTTTTGCTGTCTGTAAAATAGCGGGCAAGCTTGCCGATAGAGGTGGTTTTGCCAACGCCGTTTACACCGATTACCATAATAACGGCAGGTGTTTCAAGCTCGAAATCCTCTGCCATATCAAGACAAGCCAAAAGCTCCTCTTTAAGCTCGGAAATAACGTAATCTCTATCTTTAACCTTTTCTTCTATCATACGGTCTCTTAAATTTTCAACTATCTCGTCAGCCGTTGCAACCGAGATATCAGAGGATATCAAGATATCCTCTAAATCCTCGTAGAAATCCTCGCCAATCTTATCCTTTGCAAATAAAACGCGAAGCTTTTCGGCTAAACCGTCTTTAGTCTTTTTAAGAGCTGAAAAAATCTTACTGAAAAATCCCATTATACACCATAAGTATCCACTGCTTCTGAAAGCTTAACGGAAATAATCTTGGAAACGCCCTTTTCCTGCATGGTTACGCCGTAGAGCGAATCGCCTCTTTCCATAGTAACTTTTTTGTGGGTAATAACAATAAATTGAGTATCCTCAGAGAAATTCTTGAGGTATTTTGCAAATCTCTCTACGTTTGCATCGTCGAGCGCAGCCTCAATCTCGTCTAACACAACGAAAGGCATTGGACGGAGCTTTAATATAGCAAAAAGTATTGCGATTGCGGTGAGAGCCATTTCACCGCCTGACAAAAGCGATATCTTTTGAAGCTTCTTTCCCGGTGGCTCAGCTACTATTTCTATGCCTTGCTCCAGCGGGTCGTCCGACTCGGTTTTTTCTAAAACGAGGTCGGCTGTACCGCCACCGAAAAGCTCCTTGAATATTCTGGTAAAGTTAGACCTGATTTTTGCAAAGCCTTCGGCAAAGGTAACGCTCATTTCGTCGGTAAGCTTTTTAATTACCGAAACGAGGTCCTCTTCTGCCTTTACAAGGTCGTCCCTTTGAGTAGTCATATCCTGATAACGGAGGTCGAGCTCTTCAAACTCTTCAATTGCGTTATAGTTGATATTTCCGAGAGCGGAAATCTTCTTTTTAAGTGAAGAAATTTCGCTGTTTGACGTTATAATATCATACTCCTCGTCACGGAGAGGAAGAGCCGTTTCGTAAGTAATCTGATACTCCTCCCATACTCTTGCCTGCAGATATTCAAGGTCGGTATCAATACGAACGAGGGCGTTTTCCTCTTTGTACTTGCTCTCGCCGAGCTTGGTAATTTCCGCCTGAACCATTTCGCGCCTTAAGTTATCCTGCTTAACCTCTTCGTTGAGCATAACCTTACGCGATGCAATGTTATCTCTCTTTGCGCGAATTGCATCGAGATATTCCTTCTCCACGTCGGTAAGAGAAACCTTTGCAACGTCGTCTAAAAGCACTGAAACGTCTGCGTTTAAGGCAGTTATCTTTTCAGAATGTTCTTCTGCAAGAAGGCTCTTTTGCGTTTTTTCGTCGCTCATTCTCACAGCATCGTCTTCACTTGCCTTTATTTCGCCCTTTAAAAATACTATTCTTTCCTGAACCTTATGAAGCTCGCCCGAAAGCTCGTCACGCTTAGCATTGAAGTCCTCGTACTCGGCTTGATGCTTGTCCGCATCGGATGAAGCAAGCTCTCTCTTTTTCAAAAGCTCCTCGTTACCCTCTTCAATAGCCGAATATTGCCTGCTTATTTCGGTAAGACGCATATTAAGGAGTGAAACGTCGTCCTTACAAGCCTCTAAAAGCTTTTGAGTTTCTAAGGTGGCAATCTCAAGCGCGGTAATTCTTTCCTTTAATACTGCAACCTGTTGCTTATTTTCTTGCAATTCGAGATATACCTTTTCACACTCAGCCTGTTGCTCCTGAACCTGCTTTGAAAGCATGTCTTTTCTTGCGCTGAGCTTTTCCATCTCCGCCCTTTTAGCCGAAAGAGCCTTGTTTATCTCTTCAACCTTCCTGTCCATAGCGAGAAGGTTTGCATTGTTTTGTCTTCTTGAACCACCCGTCATTGAGCCTGCGGTAGATAAAATATCACCGTCTAAGGTAGCAATCTTAAAGCCAAAACGGTATTTGTTTGCTATTGCAACGGCATTGTCAAGATTGTCAACGACTAAGGTGTTTCCTAAAAGGAATTTAATAACGTTATCAAAATATCCGTCGTAAGAAACTATTTCGTTAGCAAGACCGATTGCGCCCCTTTCGGAAAGTGCCTGTCTTGTATCGTAGCCCTCCGGTCTTACCTTAACGCTCGTTACAGGGAGGAAGGTCGCCGTGCCCGATTCGGTTTTTCTTAAATAGTTGATGAGGAATTTCGCATCCTCGGGATTTGCCGTTACGATATGCTGAACGGCTACGCCAAGACATGCCGTTATCGCAAGCTCGTATTTAGCATCCGTTTTGATAATATTTGAAACTAAGCCCTTTACCCTCTTGCCAATTTCGGGGTTGCGCTTTGACTCGGTCATAAGCGTTTTTACCGAATATTGGTATCCGTCGTAATTTTCTTTAAGGTTTGTATAAACCTTAGAGTTTGCTTCAAGTGCGGAAATTTCAGAGTTTAAAGCAAAAATCTTTCTTTCGATATCGCCCACGTAATCTTTAGTAGCCGTGATATCGTTTTCTCTGTCTTTGATATCCTCTTTTATGGCGTTAGCCTGCTTTTCCAAGGATATAAGCTCCGCGCTTTTTAAAGAGCTTTCGGACATTTGCTCGCTAAGCTTACGTGTAAGAGCTTCCATCTCGGTCACAGCCTTATCTCTGCGCTCTGCAAAAACAGTCTTTTCAGCAGAGAGTGAGCCGATATTTTGCTTTATATCCGCAAGAGATTCTACACTTGCAAGAATTTCCTGATGAGCAGACCTTGTAAGCATATCGCCCTCGGCTATCTTGTCCATAACCTTGATAAGCTGTTCATTTAACGAAATAGACTTGTCCTCAAGCTTTTCTATTTCCTTTTGACAATTTGCTACGTAGTCGCGCTTTTCCCTTATTCTTCTTTCTAATTCCTCTATTCTTCTTCTCGCCTCGGTAGCCTCGTCGCTAAGACGCTTGATTTCAGCACGGAGAGCAGTTATTCTCTCGTTATAAACCTTTGCCTCACCCGACTGGCGCTCAAAGGCCTGAGTTCTTTCAATAAGCTCCTCGTTGAGGTTGCTTATATGCTCGTCTGCCTCACCGATCTCCCTTTGATGCTGATTATATGCCTTTATAGATTCTGCAAGCTCCTCGTTACGAAGCCTAAGCTGTTCTTCAATACCCGCAATTCTTAAATTAATCTTTTCTTTAGAGGTCGCCGCATTATCGTATTTATACAAATACGCGTTAACCTCGTGATATTTGAGCTGTTCGCCCAATGCCCTTGCGGCTCTCGTCTTTTCCGCTGCTCTTCTGAGAGGCTCTCTTTGGCGCTCAAGCTCGGTGGTAATATCTACTATACGGGTAATATTATCCCTTACTCTGTCAAGCTTACGCATTGTTTCAAGCCTTTGCGACTTGGTTTTTGCTATACCTACAGCCTCCTCGAATATAGTTCTTCTGTCCTCCGGCTTAGAAGAGAGAATTTCAGACACCTTGCCCTGACCTATTACGGTATAACCCTCTTTACTTACGCCACATTCGTGAAGATGATTTACTATATCACGCAGTCTTGCTTGCTTTTTGTTAATAAAATACTCACTCTCGCCCGAACGGAAAAGCTTTCTTGTAAAAACAACCTCGTCAAATTCGAGAGATTTGAATATTTTGTTAGTGTTATCGAATGTAAGCGAAACCTCGCAATAAGAAAGAGATTTTCTGTTTTGCGTGCCGTTAAATATAACGTCTTGCATGGAAGAACCGCGAAGAGTCTTTGCAGACTGCTCGCCAAGAACCCATCTTATTGCATCGGAAACGTTACTCTTACCGCAACCGTTTGGTCCCACGATACACGTAACGCCGTTTTCAAATTGTATTTCTTGCCTATCGGCAAAAGATTTAAATCCGATAAGCTCAATCTTTTTGAAATTCACTTTGCGTTTCTCCTTTTATGTTTTTGCGCTGTTTTTTGCGATTTGTTTGCTGTTTTTTCTTGTTTTTCGGGGGCTGATTTCTTTTGGGACTTTGCAGTGCTCTTCTTTTTTTGAGCGGTCAACATTTCCAAAGCAATTTTTGCTGCCTCTTTTTCCGCATCGGACTTTTTTCTGCCCTTTGCAAAAGCAATCTCTTTACCGTCCACCGTAACAGCCATCGTAAACAACGGCTCGTGGTCCGGCCCCGACCTCTCCTTTACAAAATATAAGAGAGTGCCGAGCTTGTACTTTTGCACATATTCCTGCAATTTACCCTTATAATCTGTCGGCTTGCAGCTTAACGAGGTATCTCTGTTTTTTGTACCGACCAACTGAGTTTTGCTTAGCAGCGTCCTTTTAACGAACCTCTTAGCCTCCTCTATTCCACCGTCTATATAAATGCCTGCAACGATTGCCTCGAAAAGATTTTCCTTTGCAGAACGGTGATGCTCGGGCGAGTTTCTTTTTTCCCCCTCGCCAAACATCAGAAATTCGTATAATCCACTCTTTTCAATTGCCTTGGATAAGGGCTCGCAGGATACCAGCTGCTGCTTATAATCTGTTAAAAGCCCCTCGTCTGCCTCGGGAAATTTTTGCATTAAGTATTCTGCGGTTATAAAGCCTAAAATCGAATCGCCGAAATACTCTAAACGCTCGTTGTTTTTTACTCCGCCGTGCTCGTGCGCGTAGGACGGGTGCGTAAAACACAGGCGAAGCAGTGTTTTATCCTTGAACGAATAGCCGAGCTTTTCTTCACACTCGTGCATATAAAAAATCATTATTCACCACCGTTTTGGGCAAGAGCTTGCTCGATTTTTCCGTTTACGTTGAGCGCGGAATTGTTGTAAGCCTGTAGCACGGTATTTTTAAACGCCTCTGCATTAGACGAGCCGTGAGCCTTGACAACAGTTTTTTCCATGCCGAGAAGAACTGCTCCACCCCTCTTGTTATAGTCAAGCTTTGCCTTGAGATTTTTAAAGGCCTTTTTCATAAATAAGTAGCCGATTTTTGCGCTCGCAGAAGCTTTTATCTCTGCCTTTAAGTTAGCGAGAATAACCTTTACCGCGCCTTCGGTCGCCTTGAGGGCAACGTTACCGCTGAAGCCGTCTGCAACTACTACGTCGTACTCGCCCGAAAGAATTTCTCTCGCTTCCATATTGCCTACGAAATTAATTCTCTTATCCTCTTTTAAAAGGGCGAACGCCTCAAGCGAAAGAGCGCATCCCTTTTCATCCTCCGTGCCGTTAGATAAAAGTGCAACCTTAGGATTTTTGACACCGCATACCTCTTGCATGTAAACGCTACCCATAACTGCAAAGTGAACGAGCCAGTTTGCCTTGCAGTCTACGTTTGCGCCGCAGTCCAAAAGCATCGTCTGTCCACCCTTAAGGTTAGGAAGAAGAGGTGAAAGCGCAGGGCGGATAACACCCTTTATTCTGCGCGACAATATTACCGATGCCGTAAGCACCGCACCGGTAGAGCCCGCCGAAACAAACGCCTTAGCGTTTTCGTCTTCCTTTAAAAGCTTTACGCTCTTTACGATAGACGAATCCTTTTTAACTCTGATAGCCTCGGTTGGCGACTCGTCACAACCGATAACCTCTGTGGCGTTTTCTATAGACACACGGGTTTTATCGTACGTAAGGTTTTGCAAAACGGCATTTATTCCGTCTTCCTTACCCACCAAGACGATATCAAAGCCGTCTTTTTCGTTAAGAGCGTCAATCGCTCCCTTTACAATTTCTTGTGGAGAATTATCTCCACCGTAAGCATCAATGATTATTTTCATATATTTGTCCTTTTCGTGTAACGAAATTTTTTGCGAGGTTTCGCTTCGTTAATTAATAAAGAAGATTTTCAACGGTTCTTGGGAACGGTATTACATCTCTTATGTTGGAAATACCCGTTAAGTACATTATCATACGCTCAAAGCCGAGACCGAAGCCTGCGTGGGTCGTCCCACCGAATTTACGCAGATTTAAATACCAATCGTAATCCTCCGGCTTTAAGCCTAATTCATTCATACGGGCAAGAAGAACATCTAACCTGTCTTCTCTTTGGCTTCCGCCGATAAGCTCGCCTACACCGGGCACTAAAAGGTCGGCTGCGGCAACGGTTTTTCCGTCGTCGTTAAGGCGCATATAAAACGCCTTGATTTCCTTTGGATAATCGGTAAGGAATACCGGCTTTTTGTAAATTTGCTCGGTAATAAATCTCTCGTGCTCGCTTTGAAGGTCACAGCCCCAGTATACGGGGAATTCAAACTTGTCTTTATGAGGCTCTAAAAGCTTGATTGCCTCGGTATAGCTCAAGCGCACGAACTCATTATCTCTGACGTTGCAAAGCCTTTCTAAAAGCCCCTTGTCGACAAAGCTGTTGAAAAACTCAAGCTCGCTCTTGCAGGTTTCCATAACGTGAGAAATAACGTATTTAACCATAGCCTCTGCAACGTCCATATCGTCAGAAAGGTCTGCAAACGCCATTTCCGGCTCTATCATCCAGAATTCTGCAGCATGGCGCGCAGTGTTAGACCTCTCTGCCCTGAAGGTGGGTCCAAACGTATATATATTGCCAAATGCCATTGCGTATGCCTCGCCCGAAAGCTGACCGGATACGGTAAGGCTTGCAGGCTTACCGAAAAAGTCCTTTTTATAGTCTACTGCACCGTCCTCATTCTTTGGAACGTTATCCAAAGGAAGGGTCGTTACCTGGAACATAGCACCCGCACCCTCACAGTCACTGCCCGTAATAAGAGGGGTATGCACGTAAACAAAGCCTCTTTCGTTGAAGAATTTATGTATTGCAAAGGCAGCCTCACTTCTTACGCGGAAAGCCGCGCTGAAGGTATTCGTTCTCGGACGAAGATATGCAATCTCCCTCAGATATTCAAACGAATGACGCTTTTTTTGTAAGGGATAATCGGGGGTTGACGTGCCCTCCACCTCAACAGATTCAGCCTTAATTTCAAAGGGCTGCTTTGCTTCCGGAGTAAGAACGAGTACACCTTCTACAATGAGTGAGCAACCTACGTTTTGATGGGCAATTTCGTCATAATTAGCAATTTTTTCTCTTTCAAAAACTATTTGAACATTTTTAAAACAGCTACCGTCATTCAGCTCAATAAAGCCAAAGGCTTTTGAGTCTCTGATAGTTTTTGCCCAGCCCATAACGGTAATTTTGCTGCCCGATAAGCTTTCTGCAGATTTATAAACGTCTTTTAAAATTATGCGATTTTTCATAACCTATCTCCTTAGCACAAATATGATATTAATTATAATATCATAAATTCAAAAAAAACACAACAAAAAAACAAAGCTCTTCGGCCTTTTTTATGCCAAAGAGCAATATTTTTACTTATTAATCGCTTTGATAAAGGTGCTTCTCCTTTTTATTATTTCGTGGGGAACGGTTTTCCACTGTGCCAGCACGTCAAAATTGGTCGTCAGCATTGGATTACCGACTATATCGGTAATACCCGCGTTTACTACGTTTGTCCAGATCCTGTTTATCACCATTGCGTTTGCGCCCATTCTTCTATAGCCGGGATGCACGCCCACTATACAAAGCTCCAACGCCTTTGGCTTTTTTATGGCCCTTAAAAGCCCTACCGCACTCCGCGCCATGCTACCGCCATGCTTTTGCAAAACCTTGCCAAGAGCGGGAATCGCTATGCCGAATGCCACTACGTCGTCCGTTTTTTTGTCGACTATAATTGAGTAATATTTCTCGTTTATAACTGTTGCAAACTGCTTTAGCACCAGTTTTTTTGCATTGCCCTTTATGTCTACGTACCCGTCTAAATTTCTGTATGCCTCATTGTAGCAGTCAAAAAATTTATCACCGTAACGCTTTATAACCTGCTTTAAAGAAAGGGTTTCCGCAACGTCCGTAAAGCCGTATCGCTCTTGCACCGCTTTAGCAAGCTTTTTATACCTGAGGTCTAAGGTTGGCACGTTAAACCTATACTCTATCCACTCGTTTTCGGGCTTATAGCCCAACTTTTGCAATATTTCAACGTAATAGGGATAGCTGTAATTCGTAGCGTAGGTTGAAGTCTGATCAAAGCCAAAGGTAAGCATCCCCTCTCTGTCCGTATCGTTAAAGCCCCACGGTCCGTGAATGGTATCCATGCCGTTTTGTCTGCCAAAATTCTCAACGGCTTTCAGTAGCGCCTTGGCGACCTCCTCATCCTCGATGAAATCTATTCTTGAAAATCTAACGCATTTTGTGTTAAACTTCAGATTACTTGCAGTTACAATAATACCTGCAATTCGACCTACGATTTCGCCATTCCTTTCGGCTAAAAAGCACTTGACAAGACACCCCTCTGCCGAATAGTTTTTTTTGACGTTTTTCATATTTACGTCATCTGAAATAAAAGTGGGAACGTAGTATGGATTTTGCTTATACAGCTTAAGCGGAAAACGGGCAAAGGTCTTCATTTGCCTCTTAGTTTTTGCCTCGAAAACTCTAACCATAATTTCTCCAATTAAAGTCGAATCCGACTTTTCTAACGAGAAAATTATACCATAAATTTATTAATTTTCCAAAGGCTTTATCCGTGCTTTTCCTTAGGTTTAATTGCTTTTAGCGGTTTTTCGTCTTTTAACGACATAATATAATTTGCATAGTCCTCTTCCGTCATTTTCATGACGGGGTGTTTTTTCTTTTTGCTCATAAATAAAACCTCCGTTTTTATGATTTTACCACAAACGGAGGCTTTTTATACCATACTTTATTTAAGTTTATTTTTGGGACACGCTTTGATACAGATTCCGCAAACCGCACCCCTTCCTACGTCCTTGTACGTCTTCATGTGAGAGGAGCATTTGTCTGCAGAAAAGAAATCGTCTCTTGCCATGCCGACCTCGTAATTAATACCGGAAATTGCGCCTGCGGGGCACGCCCTTTTACATATGTCGCAGTCACCGCAACCACCTTTAATTATTTCGCGCTGACGCACAAGCGGCATATCGGTGAGAACTGTTGCAAGTCTGACCTTACTGCCGTACTCCTTCGTGTAGAGCAATGCGTTTTTGCCAATATACCCAATGCCCGATAAGCAAGCACCCGTTTTATGAGCAAAAACCCCTCTATAAGCTGATTTGTCGTCATTTGTAGATTGTGATGCAGCAATCGGGAAAGCGTTGTAGCCCTGATTTTCGATAAATCGAACGGCATCTAAGCAAAGACTGTCAAGCCTTGCATTTACAGCCCTGTAATGCTGAAAATACGAAATACTCGGCCTGTCCTCAATAGTCTTTAAAACAGAGTCCGAAAGCTTATAGACAAGCGTTATCGCATAGATAAGCTCGGGCTGACCGTCGATTGGGCTTTTGTCTATTTGGGAAAAGCCCACCAAAGACGCGCCACCTTCTGTCAAAAGCTCAGTCAATTTATCCTCAAGCATTTTACACCTCGTAAATTATGGTTACCGGACCTTGATTCTTTTGCTCTATCGTCATATCTGCGCCAAAGATGCCAAGCTTAACCTCTAAGCCCTGCTCCTTTAACCTTTCAGCGCAATACAGATACATTTCACTCGCGCCCTCAGGTCGCATTGCCGATGAAAAGCTCGGTCTGTTACCCTTTAAAACGTCTGCTATAAGCGTAAATTGCGAAACGAACAAAACACTACCGCCAACGTCCTTAAGAGCTAAATTCATCTTGCCGTATTCATCCTCGAAAACTCTTAGCCCTGCTATTTTTTTTGCAAGAAAGTCAGCCTTATCCTTAGTATCACCCTCTGCAACGCCGAAATACACAACAAAGCCAAGTCCTATTTGCGAAATCAGCTCTCCGCTTACACTGAGCTTTGCCTCGGTTACCCTTTGCACTACAGCCTTCATATTACACTTCCTCTTTTCTTTCTTCTAATCGGTTTAAATTCCAATCGTCGAAGACGTGCGAAAAATCCTTTTTGATAAAAATTATTATTATTACTACAGCTAAAACAACCGACGAAACAGCCGTCCAGATTACGTTTTGCGCCGTCCACAGCTCACCCGTTGCAAGCCCCTCGCTTAGCAAAAAACCCCCGAAATCAAACGTTGCGTGAAGTAAAATCGGCAGATAAATATTACCGCTTACTATTAGCGCAAAGGCGCATACTGCACCTATTAAAAAGGAGTAGCCAACCTGCAAGAACACTACCGGTGAGAATCCTGCAAAGAGATTGAAAAGGTGCATCGCCCCAAAAAGAGCAGAGCTTATGACGACCGCCCAAAACAACCCCTTTTTATCCCTTGAGCACTTAAACGCGCATAGTGGCAGTAGGCATCCCCTATACACGGTTTCTTCTATAATACCTATTGAAAGGCAGAATAAACCGTAGCAAATAAATTTGGAAAACGTGCCGTTAATCGACATATTGCTCGACATTACAGGTAAAATCGGCAAATTGTTAACCATTACCAAAATAGCGGGCAGAGTCAATATGCTTGCCTTTAGTTTTTTGCCGTTCAACCTTAAAAGATCGCCAAACCCAAATTGAAATATGAGATATACGGGCAAGACAGAGCACACCGCTTTTAAAACGAATGCAGTAATCCACTCGGCCTCTTTACCGGCTGAAAACAGCCCTGCCAGCCAAGCATACGGCACGGACGCCGCGCCTACCCCGTACAAAAGCAAGGTAATTATCATGCTCACCGTATCTTTTTTTGCACTTTTTTCAAGGTTCGTCATATTTTGATTCCACTTTTATACCAAAGTAATGCGACGAGAGTTTTTGCATCTGCAATCTCTCCGCCTTCAACCATTTTATACACGGTATCCAAGTCAACCCATTCCGAAGTCAAATCCTCAGTATCGTCAAAATGCAAAACACCCTCTTTAAACTCGTCAGCATAAAAAATACCTATAACCTCGTCGGTATATCCGGGTGTAGGATACATCACCGTTATCTTCTTCAGATTGAGCGGAATAAGCCCCGTTTCTTCCTCTAATTCTCTCTTTGCAGTAAGCTCAAAGGGCTCGTCACCGTCACGCTTGCCTGCGGGAAGCTCGTAAATATCCTTTCCGTAAGCATATCTGAACTGCTTTTCTAAAAGCACCCTTCCGTCCTTTACGGCAAGCACGCACGCTCCTCCTGAGTGGGCTACTATCTCGCGATAGGTTTCCACCCCCCTTTCGGTTACAACCTTATCTCTTCTGAGCTTGACGACTACGCCGTCGTATATACTTTCGGTAGAAATCCTTCTCTCGCTCATATAACCGCCTCCGAAACAATTTTTGATATTTTATCTAAATCCACTTCGATTTTTTTAGCGGAGGCTCTCACGTACTTGATCGCAGTAAACGCAAGGGTTATTCCTCTTAAATTTTTAGTCTGCAAATAAAGCTCCATTTCCTCTAATGCAAAAAAGAGCTCGTCGTACGGCTCACGACCCTTTTTAAGAGAATCGGCAACCTTGGCAACTTGATTTTTCAACGCCGTAACATATCCAAACGTAGCCTGTCTTTTTGCTGTAGGCGTGTTTTTTGGTTGAGGCTTTTCTTCCGGCTCTTGCATTGTTGGATACTCTTTCTCCCGGGATTGCAAGTTATCCTTGCTTATCTCGCCCAAGTCCTCGCTTTCAATAATCATCCTTGCGAGCCTTGTAACCTTTTGCTGAAAGGGGATTAAGAGCTTTGTGGCAAAGATAGAATAGCTCCTTTGCTTACCCTCTGCAGACGGAAAATACTCTGCGCATAAGTCGATTAAATCTATATTACCGCAGTCAATTTCAGATAAAACGGTAAAGGTCAATGCAAGCACGTCACCGTCGCCTTTAGGAAGCTGAAAATAGCCGTTTCCGTTTATATCGTGCGTAAAACAAACGCTCTTTACGGTAGAATAATCAAACCCCTCTAAGGCGTGCTTGAAAAGCTCGAATAACAAAACGGAATCCGAAATACAAATCAAGACCTCGGATATCTTTTTTTCTGCCAAAATGAATTTGGAATTGATAAGATCTGCCATCTTATCGTTAAAATTTTGAACCGACATACTTCGCGTAGTCATATCCACCTCTTATAGCCGTTTGGCGCAAAAGCTTAATAACACAAATATCCCGATTGCGAGGGTAATTTGTGCAAATAGTATATGGTAAGTATATCATATTTTAGCTTTTAGTACAATATATTTTTGACAAAACTATTGATTTTTTTTATTTTATTATGTATAATATAATAAATTTAAAATATTGCCCTATTTTGCGCAATGAAGGAGAAGAATATGAAATCAGTACAAATATCTTTACAAATGGCAAGTCAAGTAAAAACCTTCGTTTCAATCGTTCAAAAGTATTCATACGAAATAGACATTCGCAGCGACAGATACGTTGTAGATGCCAAATCAATTCTCGGCATTTTCAGCATTGACCTTTCTAAGCCCATCAACGTTGAAATTCACGCAACCGAGTGCGACGACCTTTTACAGGATCTTAAGCAATTCGAAATCTAAAAAACAATTAAATCGGCTGAGATAAAGCCGTAACCAAGGAGAACTCATGCAGCTTAAGGGCGACACCTTCATAAACAAATTAATATTATTGTTCGTCTTTGACAAAATGGAAGTTCCCCTTTCGGAAAACACCATACTCGATATGTGCAGTTCTTCCAACTCATGGATAAATTATATGGACTGCAAGCCACTTTTAAACACCTTGCTAAGTCACTCGTTTATCTATAACGTTTCGACTCAGGGCGAACCACTTTACAGCATCACGCCGGACGGCAGAATTTGCCTTGCGGATTTCTATGTGCAAATCCCCTCTTCACTACGTGAAGAAATTTCGCTTTTCGTTAAGAAAAACCGAAACAAATACCGCAAGCGTCAGGAGCGTGTTGCCGATTATTACATGAATAAAGACGGTACTTATACGGTATACCTTAAAATCGTTGAGCCCTCTCAACCCATCTTGGAATTAAAGCTCGTGGTTGCAGACAGAAGCACCGCAAAGAGCATTTACAAAAAATGGGAAGAAAAAGCAGACAACGTGTACTCAACCGTGTACGACGTTTTAGTAGACTAAAATTCGCTGAGCTTTTTGCTTGGCAAAAAGGAGATATATGTTAACTTATATTACTAAGGGTACTTGTAGCAGACAAATCTTATTCAACGTTACCGAAGACGATAAGGTTGTAGACGTTAAATTTATAGGAGGTTGCAGCGGTAACCTTCAAGGCATAGCAAAGCTCGTTCAGGGCAGACCGGTTGACGAGGTTATTTCTTTACTTTCGGGTATTAAATGCAGATCAAACACCTCTTGTCCCGATCAGCTTGCAACCGCACTTTCTGAATACAAAGCTAAAAAAGCTGAATAATAAGCTTATACGGTTTACGCTGCGGCGAAGCACACGCTTCGCCGTTAACTATTTAATAAATTTTTAATAAAACTATCCTATAGGTCGATTATCTGCTAATGGCTACTCTATTATTAATCGTAATTTTTACAGGCTTTATAGGTCTTGGAATACCTGATTCCTTACTCGGCTCGGCTTGGCCCGCCATTTGCGAGGAGCTTGGCGTAAGTCACTCGATAGCTTGGACAATAACAACGCCCATATCCTGCTTTACTCTTCTCTCGAGCATTTTAAGCGCAAAGATACTCGAAAAGCTCGGAGTAAAGCTCGTTGCCGTAATATCAACCGCAATGACCGCTCTTGCCTTATTTGGAATGTCATTTGTCGATGCTACATGGATGCTTACACTGTTAGGCTTTCCTCTCGGAATGGGCGCGGGCGCAATTGATAGCGGACTGAACAATTACGTTGCTCTCCACTATAAAGCCTCGCATATGAATTTCTTGCATTGCTTTTACGGTGTTGGCGTTGCACTAAGTCCTTATCTTATGTCGCTTGCTTTAACCTTTATGACCTGGCGTGAGGGGTATAAATACACAGCTCTTATCCAGCTTGTGATTGCCATTATACTGCTATTGTCCTTTCCTCTTTGGAGGGTTCACGAAAGCAAGGAAAATGCTGACGATAAAAAACACGTTGACTTCGGCTCTTATAAAGAGGTTTTTAAAAACCCTGCCTTTCTTCCCATTTGCCTTGTATTTTTGGCGTGCTGCGCCATAGAATGCACTGCGGGAATTTGGGCAACGACTTATCTCGTTGACGTTAAGCACGCCTCTAAAAGCGACGGTGCGTTTTATCTCGTTTTATACTACGTAGGTCTTGCGCTCGGCAGATTCTTATCAGGCGTACTGTCCGGCAAATTGTCGCTTGGCTCAATTAATGTTTTGGGCTTAATTTCTATCGGTATTGGTGTTATAGGCTTACTTTTACCAATCAACGCCATAATAGTACCGGTTGTTGCACTTCTTTTAATCGGACTTGGCGTAGGTCCTTTTTATCCTAATTTCAGCTTTTTAACGCCAAAGCATTTCGGCGAAAAAAACTCCCAAAAAGCAATGGGCATTCAAATGGCTGCCGCCTTTATAGGTATTGTATTTTTCCCTACCTTGATGGGTATTTTATCATCCTTTTTCGGCATGAGAATCTTTTCGCTTTATCTTGCAGCCTTGCTTGGCATACTGATATTATCATATTTATTTTACGTAAGCTTTACAAAACAGAAGAATTAAAATGGAACGTTTTTCAAGAACTGCGCTCCTGATCGGAAAAGACGGAGTTAAAAAACTGAATAATTCAAGCGTCATAGTTTTTGGCGTGGGCGGAGTTGGGGGTTATACGGTAGAAGCCCTTGCAAGAAGCGGTATCGGACACATTACCGTAGTGGATAACGACAGCGTATCCTTTTCTAACCTCAACAGACAAATTATTGCAACGGTAGACACAGTCGGCAAGGACAAGGTAGACGTTATAAGAGATAGAATTTTATCTATTAATCCAAATATTGCAGTTGACTGCTTTAAGGTTTTCTATTCCCCTGAAACAGCGAGCTGTTTCGACCTTTCAAAATACGACTACGTCGTAGACGCCATCGACTCAGTAACGGGAAAAATCGAGCTGTGCGTGCAAGCTGAAATGGCGCAAGTGCCTATTATAAGCTCAATGGGCGCAGGCAACAAGCTGGACCCTACGGCTTTTGAGGTGACGGATATTTACAAAACCTCTGTATGCCCCCTTGCAAAGGTTATGCGGAGAGAATTAAAGGCAAGAAACATCAAAAAGCTTAAGGTTGTCTATTCGAAGGAGGAGCCTATAAAAATTACCGATTATCAGGGTATGGAATTACCCGACGGTAAAAGGCAGATTCCCGGTAGCATCGCATTCGTACCCTCAGTTGTCGGCTTGATTATTGCGAGCGAGGTTATAAAAGATTTAATAAAATGATACAAAGCCGTCTGTTGACGGCTTTTATTTGCGTTTATGCTTTAAATTTTAAGATAAGTATTGACTTTTTTATTAAAAACAGTTACAATATTCATAGATAGAAGATATAGGAGGCGCAACATGAAGGTTATATTATTACAAGACGTAAAGGGCACCGGTAAAAAGGACGAGATTATTGAGGTAAGCGACGGCTTTGCACGAAACTGCTTATTTAAAAAGAAGCTTGCAGTTGAGGCAACCTCAACAGAAATAAACGCTATAAACAACAAGAAAAAAGCAGAAAGCTATCATAAGCAAGAGGAAATAAAGGCTTGGATGGACGTTGCCAATAAGCTCAGAAACAAAGAGATTACCTGCAAGGTTAAGTGCGGTGAAAACGGAAAGGTTTTCGGTAGTATAAACTCAAAGGAAATCTCCGACGAGTTAAAGGCTCTCGGCTTTGATATCGATAAGAAAAAGATTCTCTTAAAAGACCCCTTAAAGAGCTTGGGATTATACGAGGTAGAGCTTAAATTCCTCCCCGAGGTAACAACTAAAATCAAGGTAAAGGTAGAAAGCCTTTAATTTCAAACAGTCTAAATACGCCTCGCGACTTTCGTCGCGAGGCGTTTATATAATTTATATAATATAAATTTGCAATTTTCAGGCTGAATTTTGTCAATAATCAACTTATATCATGCTTTTTGCCGTAAATTATCTCGCCCTGCAAGGGCGCGTATCTATCGCTTGACAAAAGAACCGTTTTTTCAAACTTGCCGTTTTTATACACCTCCAAAAGTCCCTTACTGACTATCCCCTCTTTTTCGTAAACCACAATTCTTTCCTCCCCCTCAGCTAACACGTCAGAGGGGGTTTTTAAATACCCGTTGGGTTGTATTTTCTCTATGACCTCTGACACTCTCTTGTAGGTAAGCTGACCTCTTTCCCCATACACGCTGACCGTTATACTGTCACCCTTAGAAAATGCAATTATGAATATTATTCCGCCGGTATCATTTACAAATTTCAAATCCGCGTAGCCCATGCTTACCATTGCATCAAAAGAAGGCTCAACGTAAGAAACTGCCATACTGTGCGCATGTCTTTCCGTGACCCTAAGCCCACCCAAAAGCACGGCGTTATACAGCGTAGAGGACACCTGACATACACCACCGCCAATACCGTCTGTAAACTTGCCCTTCTCTATAATCCTCGCGCTTTTAAACCCCCTCTCTTCCGTACGTTCACCGACAACCTCGTTAAAAGAAAACTCCTGATTTTCTTTTAGCATAACACCGCCTATATATTTGGCGCAAAGCCCTATATTGTGCTTGCGCTCTTCACTTGAGTAAATGTAGTTGGTCGTAAAAAAAGCCCGCTTATAGGTCGATTTTTTAAGCATTTCCATGGTTATAGCAGGCTTTAATACTATTTCACTTGCATAAATTTTTTGCACTTTCAATTTAAGCGACCTGTCAATTTTTATAAGCAAATCCTCTTTGTCAATGCACTTACCATTAGCCTCGCTTATAAGCTCGAAGGGGTTGTCATTCTCAGGGTGAATTATTGCCTTAGCATCTTGAGGACGAATTATAGTATCAAAATAAATACCGTCTACAACCTCTTCTGCATTTTTTAAATACGGCTCGCCCTTGTACACGTCGATTTCGGGATAACAAAAACTATATTCCTTACCAAGCGCAACTACAGTAAGTGTTTGATTTATTTTTGCAAGTGGGTAAGCCCTTGCATGTAGCAAAAAGCTCCCCGTTAAAAGCAAATTCACAGCCATAATAACAATTATATATTTAATCTTTTTACAAGTAATATGTTGCATACAAATAGTATAGCTTGACTTAAGCATTTTTATCCATAGCAATGCATGCAAAAAGCGACGGTAAAATTTACCGTCGCCATCATAAGTTACCCGTGTTTAATTAGTTTAAACCGCCGTTTTCTTTAACAAGCTGTGCATCCTGAACCATATTTGATTGGTTAATATAAGGAAGAACGTATGCAGGGATATTGCAGTTAGCAGTAATACTTGCTATAGCCGCTCTTAAGAATGGATATAAAACCTCCATAGCCTCTTGTGCGTATGCACTTTGCTCTATCTCGTTTTGAACGATAAAGGTTGCAAACATTGCAGCGTGAAGGTTGAAAGGCACAGGAGAAGACAAATCGTCGTTTACCTTTGCAGAAAGGTTAACGAACAAGGTCTTATCTTTTCTGCCAACCTTACATTCGATTTTGGGGTTTATATTAAATTTTGTACCCGGCTTAATACCTTCGTTAAATTTAAACTCAAATTGGTTGATTCTGTAAGATGCAAGTTGAATATTCTTTTCCATTTTTACTCCTTTTAACGCTTATAACAACAAAAAGACCTGCTATAAGTCGATTATTTAATCTTTATTAACAATTTCAAATAAATTTTCTTTATATCTTAAAAGCGATTGCTTTATGATATTTACAGCCTCATCCCTGCCTTGAACGGTATGCACGGCAGTATTTTTGCCTTCTAACTGCTTGTACACCGTATATACAGTATTCTGTCCAAAATTAATAAGCCTGTCTTTTTATCAAGCTCGTATTTTTGCTTGCTGCCCTTTTGTATTTCTATAACTGCCACAAAATTTTCGGGAGTAATTCTACTTGCTTGAATATCATGCCAAATGTTCATAAAAACTCCTCTGTTTCTCTGATTATATTTTAAACCAATCAGCCGTATATTGTCAAGGCGTTTAAATAAATCACTGATAATAACAGCCGTTTTCTCTGTAATTTTACAAAATTTAACCCTTTGCTCAGCTCGTCACGTATTTGACCTAACCAACTAAAGGGACAAAACTAATACTTTTTACAAAGCTCGCTTAAATTTCTGTTAATTATCTCCAACGAGCGGTACATAGTTATTCTATCTTCTTCAGAAAGCCCCTCGCCTGCCTTTTCAAGAGCATTGTCAATCTTTTTGGATAAGTCTTCCGCAATTGCAGTACCCTTTTCGGTTAAAATGAGGGGCATTTTATATTTTTTACCCTCAATTGGCGCGCCGGTTACCAAGCCTTTTTTCTCGAGAGACTCAAGAGAACGGGATACTGCACCCTTATCGTCGCCACAGGCATCACAAAGCTCCTTCGCAGTAATTTTACCTGCCTTGTGTATATAATAAAGGCAAGAAACGTGAGGGCTTTTAAGCTCATATTCCAAGACCTCTTCAGTCTTTATTTTGCGAATATATCTGTTTAAGCTTGAAATTAAATATGTAAAAGCACTAAATCTACCTTCCATAACACACCCCGGAACATATTAAATATTATTATACATAAATACAAGTAAAAAGTCAATCGAAAAATAAATTTTGTTATTAGTGAAAAGTGAAGAGTGAAAAGTACAAAAAGAAAAAGCCGCTCGCGCGACTTTTCTTTTTGCGAAGAGCGGACAAAAAAGATATTTGGGGGAGTTTTCGTACGGACTTGAACTCACGTACCAAATCACGCCGCAGGCGTGCATATCATCAAAACAAAGTTTTGTATATCACCAAGGCGAAAGCCTTGTATATCATCATTGCGAAAGAGGATACAGCCTGCGGCTGATGATATACTCGCCTTGTCGAGATATACTCGGCAAGGTGGATGAGATACACGCTAAAGCGTGATGATATGCCATTGCTTTCGCAATGGATAAAAAAATTCGACAAGTCGAAACTTGTCGAATTTTTTGGTGGAGGCGGTAGGACTCGAACCTATGACCTCTTCCATGTCAAGGAAGCGCTCTAACCAGCTGAGCTACGTCTCCAAGCACATATATATTACCAAAAATTTATTCCTTTGTAAAGAATTTTGCACACTATTTTATTGACTTTTATAAAATAAAAGTATATACTCCTATTCGACAATTTGTAGCAGAGGTATTTAAAAGTCACTTAAAATGAGAACTTATTATAGCTCACACTCACATAAACATCTAAATAATCAACTTATAGGCGAGCTTTTACATAAAATTAACGCTTTTTGCAAGAAAAACGCCGTAATGCTTATAGCTCTTTTTGCCGCTTGTATAACTGCGGTTATCATACCCCCTGACAAAGAGTATTTAAGCTATTTCGATTTTAAAACGCTCACCTGCTTATTCTGTGTTTTAGCAGTTGTTTGCGCTCTTAAAAACGTAAGATTTTTCTATATGCTGGCGCATAGCATAGTAAAGCTTTTCAAAAATGCAAGGGCAAGTGTTTTAGCACTCGTTTACGTAACGTTTATAGGCTCAATGCTGATAGCCAACGATATGGCTCTTCTTACCTTTTTACCCCTTGGATACATAGTTTTATCAACTACGGGCAAAAAAAAATATATGGCGTTCACCTTTATTATGCAAAACGTTGCGGCTAACTTAGGTGGAATGCTCACACCTTTTGGCAATCCTCAAAACCTGTATCTTTATACAAGGTTCGTAATACCGACCGGCGAATTTATGGGAATAATGGCAATTCCGTTTGCAGTTTCAGTTTTACTAATCACAATCTGCTGTCTTGTTTTTGTCAAGCCGGAGCCGTTGGAGCTTACGGACGAGCATTTTCATTTACCGCCTGTAAAAACTGCTATTTACGTTGTTCTTTTCGCCCTCTCTATCATTATCGTTTTCAGAGTTATACCGTACGTTGTAGGACTTGTCGTTATACCTGCTGTAATTCTGATTTTAGACAGAAAAGCCTTACTAAAAGTCGATTATCCGCTACTTTTAACCTTTGTATTCTTTTTTATCTTTGCGGGAAACATGGCAAGAATCGAGCCTGTAAAAGAGCTTTTTAGTACACTTATGCAAAGAAACACTCTTTTGTTTAGCGCGCTCTCATGCCAGGTAATAAGCAACGTCCCTTCGAGTATATTGCTTGCACAGTTTACGACAAATTACAAGGATTTATTATTAGGCGTAAACATAGGTGGAGTTGGCACGTTAATTTCCTCTCTTGCTAGTCTTATAACGCTCAGAGAATACTTAAAGCATGACGAAAAAGGCGCTCTTAAATACGTAGGATTATTCTCACTACTCAATTTTTCGTTTTTGGCAATTCTGCTTGCCGTTTGTTCATTTATTTAAAATTTTCCATTTTAGCAAATTTTTAACTCTACCCCTTTAAGAATACGTTGACTTATCAACAAATTTAACTAAAATTTGGTTTAGATTTATTAAAATTTTCACTTTCTTTTAAAAACTGTTTGTTTTTTGCTTTACAAAAGCATATTTTAATTATATAATGTTATAAAAAAGATACCACTTACATTACATTTTATATAATGCAGGTGGTTTTATATTTCTCTTGCCGATTTTAACTCGGCATTAACCAAACAAAAAAATCCATACTTTATGGAGGGTTTATTATGGAAAACAAAAAAACTTATGAGGTACCCGAGATTTCTGTTTTCTCTGTAGTCGAAATTTTATCAACTGCAGGGGGTTCAACTGAAATCGGCGGAGAATTCCCTGACGCATGGGAATAGGAGGTAAAAAGGTATGAAATCATTTATGAGCAAATTCAAACTACTTCTTATATCCTGTTTGGCAATCGTTGCGATAGCGCTTAGCGCTCTTTCTTTTATCGCAAATGATAAGGTAACGGCAGACGCTGCAGGCGTTAGTCTTTCTAACGGCGAATACTCAACAGACGGCTCGTCTATACGTATTTTCAAAACAGCTGATGACGTTGAGGCTACGGAAAGAACAGGTCTTCGTTTCCACGTTGAAATGGGTGACGGCTACCTGTATAACGGCAATCCGGTCATAAACACAAGCGAGACCAATGATGATAACGGCTCTTACAAAATCAACGACGGTTTTGTAACGTATACGCTTATCATTCCCACCCGTTTGTTAGACGGTGAGCTTTCCGTTAACACACCAAACGTTTTAAAGTTAAACACCTCAAACTTCTGGTATCACGATAAAGACAACAATCTTGAATCTGTAGCTTACATATATAACATACCCGATAACAGATATACGGATATGTTCTCTTTCAGAGGTGTAATTTGCGATTCAAACGGCAACCTTCTTGCTCAAACATCGGTTGTTGAAAGATGTGTGGCTGAAATTGCAAGAAAATCTTACGATGCAACAATCGCCGGTACTGAGGATTGGGGAAGCCCCGAACGTACTCAAGTAGCTATCAACACGCTTTTAGGTTTTATTCCCGTTTTCGACGTAATTTATCAAGACGCCACCGGTGACGAACTTGCAACCGAGCGCGTTATGTGGGGCGATGCTCCTACAAGCGCACCTAAGGACGAATCGTTCAACTCTTGGTACGACACGGAAAACAGCACTGAGGTAGACACCTCCAAGGCTATGCACTACCCTAACGGCGAAGTAATTCTTACTGCTACAAAGGCTGAGGAGTTTAATCTTACCGGCGTTGCGGCAGTGGCTAAATTCACGGTTGATACTATAGATTATCACGGCGTAAAGGTTTTTGCAACGTTACACAGAGAGGCGTTTGCAAACAATACAAAAATGGATACGCACGCTGTTAATATGGAGCATAAGCGCGGTGACGAGATATTATGCGACGGCATTGAGCTTCAAGGTGTTTGGACGTTGGAAGAACAAAACGAGTTAGGCGAATGGCAAATGCGTTTATTCTTTGGTCTTGACACCAGCACTCTTGAAAATGGCGATAAGGTTATAATAAAGGGCGACTCCGTTTTCTATGCAAACGGCGTTATGTATAAGCTTACCGAAGACTATACAATCGATTACACCAAAGTAAACGACGTAGAAGACTACGGCATGTTCTTGGGCTACTTATACAACTCCGACGTATCAACCATTACTAACTGTGCGGAAGATAATACGGGTAACAATGGCGAGCCAAATGAATTCACAGTGCGTGTAGAATTCTATGAGGACGTAATGATAAACGGCTCGTTCACATTTGAATTCGGCGCCGAGGTAGACACCGAAGAATACCCATACCCCGTATTTATCAAATGCGGTGAAGACGAGACCAAGCTTATTCCTATCAACGGCGGCAGATATTACTGGAACGAAGGTGACCATAAAATCTTAGAATTGATTGGCACAGGCGACTATGAAAACAAGGTATTCGGCTGGCATAACGGCGACGAATTAATTGCAGCCCCCGGCACAATCATCAAGCAAAACGGCGGTTACTATATCTTTGAAGATGAAATGTACGGCTACTTCTTAGCAAATGGCAACGTTGATAAATGGGGCTATAAGTTAGGTGACTGGGTTGTTGGTACTGAATTAGCTCAATATTCGGCAAGTGAGTTTGCTACTGAAGGCTCGGTTACTGAAACCACTGACTATGGCACGCTTGCAGACGAGATACGTATTAACACCACATCTCACTGGTTCGGCCAAGCAAAGGTTAGCATTATTACAACTGAAAAGATGTTAGACAGCGCACCTTACGCAGTTTACTGCACATCAAAAGACAGCACTGTAACTGAAATTACACATATAAGATATCACGGTCAATCAAAGCCTGAAGGTGGAAACTACCAAATTCTCGGTCTTTGTGGTGAAGGTAAATTTACAGTAGGTGACGTTGTTACAATTGCTGCAGGAACACGTTTCTGGTTAGGTACGGAATATTATACAGTTACCGAAGAGCTTAATTATTACTATACTGGCAGCTTCTGGGTACAAAGCTACGACGAAAGCACTATGGGTACTCTTTCTTCAGCAAGTTTTGGTGACCGTGCTCATAACCAAGGAGCAACCGAACTTCGTATGTATTTTACTGCCCCACTTGCAGGATATACGACGACTGACGGTGGTGCATTCGACGAGTTGAGAATCGGTACGGGTAGCATCAGGTTTAACGGTAACCCTGTTTCTTACGTAAGATATCAACGTTGGGATGCAAATTCTACTTGGCTTTCATTTGGTGGATATTCAGGATCGGTTGCATTTGGCGACAAGTTAGTAATTGAAGCAGGTACTACAATTTGGGGAGCAAACAAAGTTGCTTATAAATTTACCGAAAAGGTAGAATGGATTTATTCGGGTAACCCAGCCGACGCTAATAGAACTTGGTCGAGAGTAATCGGTGGCGTTACCGTAAGTGCAACTGCAGAAAATGCTAGCGTAACTGGTGCAGGAACGTTTGCCGTTGGCGAAACTTATACCGTAAACGTAACGCCAACTGGTGATTATCTCGTATCAAAAGTAACTATAAACGACGATGAAAAACCGCTTAATGCAAGTAATACTTACACGTTTACCGTAGCGCAAAACAATACGATTAAAGTAGAAACCGTAGTAGGTCACAAAGTACACTTCACTATTCCTGAAGGAATCACTGTTGACGGTGGAACGTTATCAAACGGCTCGTTTAAGTCTGTTGCAAGCGGTGGCTCGTTAACGTTTAGCGTATCGGCAAACGAAGGATATAAACTTCTTGGTGTTAGCGGGGCAACGCATAACGGCGACGGAACGTATACGATAAATAACGTAACGGCAGAAACGACGATAACTATAAGCGTAGAAAAATTATACAGAGTAACCTATTCGGGTGAAAACGCTAACGTAACGGCAAACGTATCAAGTGGCGCTTGGGTAGATAACGGAACGTCCGTAACCTTTACTATTTCGGTAAATAGCGGATGCACTCTTGTAGGCGTTTCAAATGCAACAAAGGTAAATGCAACGACCTATACGGCAACTGTAAGTGGTGCTGATTTGAACGTCGTAGCAACTGCGCTTAAAAATGATGAATTCGTTGATATTACGGATAGAATTCAAATAGAAGACCGTGCTTGGGGTGTTACAGAAGACAAGCACGCAGGCGGAAGTAATGAGGTTTACGTTGGTGTTTTAGATACTGGTATTACTAATGCTGATGGAACACATTATTTCAATACGTCGGTAAACGATACTTGGTACGTTGGAAATACGGCAATAATAGAGGCAAACGGTGGCGTTGATATTATGGAATATATTTACGTCAACGGTGTATCTGCGAGAAAGTTAATTACGGATAACGCAAACGGCGTAAGAAATTCAAATGCTTGTAATTGTTGGCTTTCAAACCCTGCGGCATACCCAGTATACGTAGAAACGACGAACGGCAGTGGTCTTATGATAAGACTTGCAAAGGCAGCGTTCGGTACGGAATTTACTATTACTATCAAAGCAGGCTTTAGAATTACTAACGCAGGTGGCGAATTAGTCGTTGTAACGAAAGACGTTGAGTTCAATTACAATGGTGGAACCGTTGGAAGAAAATATAGTACGGCAAGTGTTTCTAAGTCAAATGCAACCATAAGTGGAGTTGTTGACGGACAAGAACTTACAAACGGCAATAATTATACCTTTACAACTTCAGCGTCAAGTGGATACGCAATAACGTCAGTAACTATTAACGGAGTAGAACAAGGAACTAGCGGTTCATATTCGTTCACGGCAAGTGGAACGAAAGTTGAAATCGTTGTAACGGCTAAAAAGTTATATGCGGTTACTTGGTCTAACCCAACTGGTGCAACAATTTCAGTTACTGCAAACGGCTCGGCTATTTCCAGCGGCGCAACGGTTGTAGAAGGTACTTCTATTTCCGTAACAGCAACGGCAAGCAGTGGTTATGTGGTAACCAACGTAACGGCAAATGGCACATCTATCGGTACGACAAGCGGTACTTATACAGTCAATGAAGCAACTACTATTGCCGCAACGGTAAAGAAAACATATACGGTAACGGCAACGACGAGTGGTGGTGTTTCAGTTGATATAACGTCTAAGACTGTAATAGAAGGTGAAAGTGTTACGTTTACCTTGACCGTGCCTACTGATGCAACGATTAAAGCGAATGGCACACAGATTAGCGGTACTTCGTATACGGTAAACAATGTAACGGCAGATACTACAGTTACATTTACCACTTGGTATACGGTTACGGTAAGTACCTCGAATGGTGCTTCTGTAAACGGTGTAGCCAACGGCCAATTGGTGGAAAGTGGTACAACCATTAACTTTACTGCAAGTGATAGCGATGGATTGAGTAGCGTTAAGATTAACGGCACAAGCAAAGGTACGGGTGGTTCATATTCGCATACGGTCACTGGACCTACGACAATAACAGTTGAAGGAAAATGTCTTGTAGAGGGTACAATGATATTGATGGCAGACGGTACGCAGAAAGCTGTTGAAAACATTGTAGTTGGCGATAAAGTAATGGTATTTAACCATGAAACAGGTAAATATGAGGCGGGTACGATTTGGTTTAATGACCACACGAATGACCCTGCTGAAACTCGAAAGATTATTAACCTTGAATTCGCTAATGGAACGAAAACAAGAATAGCGTATGAGCACGGTTTCTTTGACCTTGATTTGATGAAATATGTATTTATTAACGCAGACAACATGCACGAATTTATCGGTCATAGATTCGTAACCACTACCTACAACGCTGCGGAAGTGGTTCAAGGCGAAACCACGCTTGTGAATGCATATATCACGGAAGAATTCGTAAAGGTTTATGGACCTATTACGGAATATCACTTCAACCTTGTTTCCGATGATATGCTTTCGATGCCTTCGTTCAACTTCGGGGCAACGGGCATGGTTAATATCTTTGATTATGACGAAGACCTTAGCTACAACGAAGAAAAGATGCAAGCTGATATCGAAGCTTACGGATTGTTCACTTATGAAGAATTTGCTGAATTTATGAGCTATGAAGATTACTGCAAAGCTCCAATCGCATACTTCAAGGTTGCAATCGGTAAAGGCAACTTAACTTGGGAACAAATTGAATTAACTTTAAACTACTTGGCAGTTAACGAGTTTTAAGGTTAAGTAAATTTAAAACCTAAACAAACGAAAAAACCGAGTGGAAAATTTCCACTCGGTTTTCTTTTTGCTTTATAAATTTGCAATTTTAGATGAGCTTGCAGGTCCTAACGTACATACAATTTTTGTCTTTTTCATTTTTACCTTATTTAATTTTATTTTTGGCTATGGAACAGCGTATGACCGATTAAATTTAAATATCGGTCACGAGATGGGATATAGCCCTATTTTTTAATACTAAAGTCTACAAAAGCGTATCTTTCCGTGTAATCACGGCACTTGTAATCGTCTACCCACGCGCCCGTAAAGTCAAACGTGTAAGGAGAAACGCTCATAGGCTCGGCTATAACCAAGTGGTGTGGGCCGTAAATGTTTCTATTACCGGAATATACAATAAGCTTTACTTTATGAGCCTTTCCGTCTGCATACTTGCTAAGGTCGGCAAAGTCGTCGAACATAAGCATTTTTACGTATTCGCCGTCAACAAAAACCTCTACGACGGCTCTTCTTCCGCCAACTTTAAGCATACTTGCGCTCTTGTCGATAACAAGGTCTTTTTCAAGTTCTACTTTACCGGCAAAGAAAAGTAAGCCTTGCTTGATAAAGTTTTCGGGGAATAAGCTCTTGCGTGATTTAGCAATATAATGCTCGCCGTTGCTTACGTATGCAACGCCGGACTCGTGCTTTAAGTTATCGTCGTAAACACCAAAGTCGCCTCTTATATAAATGCTCTCAAGCTCGGTGTCGTAAGAAAGACAGTTTTTAAGTGATTCTTTTTCTGGTGTAACGTCAGAAAGAACAAAGTAAACGTGCTTTCTTTGATAGAAATCTATCTCGTAAATTATCTCGTTTACACCCTCTTTTAAAAGCCCGTTAAGGTCGGCTGTAATAAAACTTCTGTCTAACGAGCCTTTGCCTGTAAACTCTATCTTTTTGCCGTTTACCGAGCAAGAAATAATGCTCATTTGCTCGCTTTCAAGATAAATTCTGTCAGGAATTTCTTTTACCGTAAACGAATATTTAAGATAAATCTTACCTAAATGGCGTTTATTGATAAGGTCGTTAAAGATAGCCATTACGTAAGCGTTTCTACTATAATTTACACCGTCTAACGAAACTTGAGCCTTGTCGATTGTCAAGCTATTATCGGTTAAAGACAATACCTTCCACTCGCCCGAAAGGTCAACAGTATTTCCCTCGTAACGCTCAGCAGTTTGGTATGGAACGTCGCTTTCAAATATAATTGCAGAGCCTGCAAAATCTAAATGAAGGTCAATCTTGCCGTCCTTTAATATAAGTGGCTTTGTTTCTAACGTTTCAAGGTCGTATAAAACAGGATATTTAGACTTTAAGGTAATCTTAGTATCAACTGCCTTATCATCAATGTTTACAACGTAAAGGAAAGTTCCAAACTCACCCGTACGGTATGCGCTTCTAACCAAGGCGCTATCCGTCTCTACGGTATATTCTTGGTCTAAAATAACGTCTTGCATTGTAGCAGTAGCCTTTAAGTCCTCAAACGCGTAAGGCTCGCCCTCTAAGTATTCGGGCTTTCCGTGCTCCATCACAAGCTTACCACCTTGTTTAATAAAATCTTTCAAAAGAGCGTAGGTAGTTTTGTCAAGCGTTTTTATCCATGGCAATACGACGTATTTATATGAGCATTTTCCAACTTTCATAACACCGTTTTCAACGCTACCGTGTCTTGCCATAAGATTTTCGTCGCCATAGTGGTGAGGAATATTTCTTCTGCCGTAATCTTCGATTAAAAGTCTAAAACTCTCATCTAATTGCTGTACGGACTGCCAGTCGTTTCTTCTGTCGTAAGTCAAATAAGCAGTCTTCATAGGATGAATAATAAGAGTATTTACCCTATTTTCACTCTCTGCAAGCATATATCCAAGGTATGAGAAATAGTCGTTGAAATGTCTAAATTTTTCATGCCAAGAGTTATGCTCAGAGTAATGAAGAGGATAATCTCTCTTTCTTTGGCCTCTAATAGAGTATGGAGAAAGGTGCGTACACATAAGGTTTACGCCGTTTACGTATTGCCATTGAGCAATTCTCTTAAGCTCGGCAGGCGTAACGTCCCATCCGCAACAAGCAAAAGTTTCGGTCATAACGTGTTTTTTGCCAAGCTGTTCACTTGCAGAGCCTATTTGCTTTGGCATAAGCTCTGACGTGCACGTTCTACCAAGCCAGTCTATGCCGGGGATATGTTCGTACTCGTAAAAGTCCATAATACCTGCGCAACACCACATTTGCATTGCCATAGAGGACTCTTCCACACCGTGGCCGGTAAGCTGACAGCCGTGCTCGTCGCACCACTCGTAAATTTGCTTTATAAAGCTTTCGATAAAGAATTTATGCAAAGCGTTCCAGTATTTATAACGGAAAGCGTAAGCCCCGTCACAATCTATAAAGAGCTTGCCGATTTCGTCCCAAAGCTCGATACCGTAGGCATCTTTAAAATAAGGGATTAACACCTTTGAATACGCTGTATCCCATCTATAATACTGAGGCTCATCAGTGAAAAAGCCCTTCATAAACGAGCCAAAATCTACTCCGCACTCCTTTAAATACCTCTCGTGAGTGAGATCGATAAATTTTCTTACTATATTTTTGTCGAGAATATCCACAACCGAGGGGTTAGTCAATATCGTTACGTTGACGTACGTACCCTCTCCGCAAGGCTCGTAGACTCTTTTAAGACAAGTTCCGTCAAGGAAATATACGGCGTCTGCCTTTTCATCAAACTTGTCGCAAACCTCTCTACCAAGATAATTTTCATGGTTTGCCGGGTCTTCTAAAAGTTTCATACCTGCAAAACCGCTTGGCCAACCGTTTTCGTCGTAGCTCCAAGCATTCATATCTACCTTTTTACTCTCTTCTATACAAGCCTTTATGCACTCAAACCATTTGTCGCCTAAGTATTCGGTTTTTAAGCCTCCTCTTGCGTGCATGAAGAATCCACCGATACCCTTGTCTTTCATGTCGCGGATTTGTCTTACAAGCTCTTCAGGCTCTAAATCGTCGTTCCAGCTCCAAAATGGAACAGGTCTATAATCTCTTAAATTGCCTTTTAAAGTTTCAGTAAGTTTTTTCATACTTGCTCCTTTATTTATAAAAAGTTATATTGATTGAAATATCGCAACTTATAGCATAAAAAATATGCGAAAAAGCCAATCTCTTCCGCATACATTATAACATAGTTAAATTTTATTATTCAATAAAATTCTTAAATTTCTTCAATACAAATTTTAAGAATTTTCAAGCGATTTTACGTTTACGCCTACTTGCTTTAAAAAAAGCGAACAAGACCCACATTTTGCCCTAGCGCAAGCAACGGCGTTTTGCCCTTGATCGAAAGAGCTAAAAGGAAAAGCTATAACGGTTATTTCAGCGCAATTAAGCTCGATTATAAACTCGCCATCCGCCAATTTTTCTTCGCCGTGATAACCGTCTTTTTCTACTATATCGCTAAAAGAAATTTTACCGCCATTGTAGTAAATTGCATCTTCTGCTATTCTAAAAATCTCATTAAATTCAATTCTTATCATTTTTCTCCAAGCTCCGTTTGTAATAAAAAACGTATTGCTGAACGTAGCCAGAATATTCTTTAAACTCGTTTAAAAACCACTCGGTTATCTTTTGCCTATCCGTCAGTTCGCCTTTAAAATCTTCTCTGTAGAGTCTTTCTATCCACGTGTCAACAGGAAAGCTGTCTACCCTATGATAACCGAAAAGCGCAATGCAATCGGCAACCTTTGCGCCAACACCCTTAAGCGTCATAAGCGATTTTTTAAGCCCTACCGTCGTGAGTTCGCTTATTTTTTCTAAATTAATATCGCCGTTTATTATTGCGTTTGCGACTTCAACAATATATCTTGCGCGATAGCCGTAGCCTAAATTTTTGTAAAACTCTTCCGTTTTACTTGCAAGCGCTTTTACAGTAGGAAAGGTATAATATTCTTCCCCGTCAAAGCTCTTCTTTTCGCCCAAGGCAATACAAGTGCGCTCGATTATCGCCTTTATTCTTGGTATCATATTGTTTTGAGAAATGATAAACGAAAAGAGCATTTCTTCTCTTTGCTGATTTAATATTCTTACACCTTTTGCAAGTTTTGCAGAGCGAGAAACAATATCGTGCCGACTTGAGAGCGCAAAATTATTTATGACAGAATAATCTCTCTTTAAATCGAAAAAGTTTGCAAAATATTCAGTGTCTTCACTTTGAATATAACACTTTCCGTCTTGCTCGTACACATAGCACACCTTATCGCCTGAAAAGACTAAAAAACCGTCGTTAAACGGCTTATAGCGAAAGATTTGCCCACAGTCGAGCGTGTCTTTTATATTAAGATATTCATTAGAAAACTCAATAATTTCCATAAATAACCTGCAATGAAAAATAGCAAAAAAATAAACGGATACGTTTAACACGTACCCGTTATTTCTCAATTACTCAGCTGCGTAAACGCTAACTTGTCTCTTATCTCTGCCAAGTCTTTCGAACTTAACAACACCGTCGATAAGAGCATATAAAGTATCGTCACTACCGATACCAACGTTCTTTCCTGGGTGGAACTTTGTTCCTCTTTGTCTTACGAGGATGTTACCAGCAAGAACTGATTGACCGTCAGCGCGCTTTGGTCCAAGACGCTTAGCTTCGCTATCACGACCGTTTCTAGTGCTACCTACACCTTTCTTATGTGCAAACAATCTGATGAATAACATAATTTCTTGTCCTCCTTCCGATTATTTATTAGCAATCTCAACAATCTTTACTTCAGTAAATGGTTGTCTGTGACCTTGCTTCTTTCTTTCGTTCTTCTTTGATTTGTACTTGAACACGATAATCTTCTTATCTTTAGCTTGCTTAAGTACTTCTGCAACTGCCTTGAAGCTTGCTGCTTCTTCTTTTACCTTAATACCGTTTTCGTCAGATACGAGAACAACGTTGAGCTCAACCTTATCGCCTACTTCAGCGTCAAGTTTCTCAAGTCTTACTACGTCGCCAACAACAACTTTGTACTGCTTGTTTCCGTTATCAATAATAGCGTACATTGAAAAATAGACCTCCTGTCTAATCTCGCCGGAACTAATTTTTTGGGCGGTGGCTTACCACGTCTTTATTACCCTTTCCGAGCGGTTCTTATCTATTATATATTTTTTAATACTCTATGTCAATCATTTTTAAGCCAATATTTTTAATTTTGCATATTTATTTTGCGTTTGGACATACTCAAAACAAAAAAGGAGAAATTTATGAACTATAAAAATATCGACCACGAGGTATTAACCTCAATCTACAAAAATGCTCATATCGGTCTTCACTCAATTTCAAACATAATTGGAGAAACCGACCACCCCGACATGAAAGCCGAGCTTAACGAAGAATACGAGGGCTATGAAAAATTTATAGGCTCGCTCTCTGCATATATGAAGGAAATAGGCTTGGAGCCTAAGGATATAGGCGTAATGAAAAAGGCGTTCATGTTTACGGCAATAAAGATGAACACAATGACAAACGACTCTAAAAGCCATATCGCAGAGCTTATGATAAAGGGTACGGTAATGGGTATTACCGAGCTTATCGAAATCAAAAACGGGCACGAAAACGAGCTTGGTGAAAAAACGAAGGAGCTTTTAAACGAGCTTTTAAAGCTTGAAGAATCTTATGAGGAACGCCTTAAAAAGCTACTATAAGCCCACTTATAAGTTGATTATTACGTAATTTTACAAAAAATAGCCACGCTCATAAAAAAGCGTGGCTTTTATTTTATTTGTTTTTATACGGCTTTTCACCGTAAAGCGACTCTATATCGTCAGCGTATTTCTTCATCTTCTGACATTGCTTTATTTCAACGCTCTCCTCAAAATCCTCAAGCATTTGCTTTTGAGCCTTTGAAAGCTTTGTAGGTATTTCAATAGAAACGTTAATATAAAGATTGCCGGTTGTCCTTGAGGTCTTTATGCCCTTTCCGCGAAGCACAAGCTGTGCGCCGTGAGCAGTACCCTCGGGAATCTCTATTTCTACCGTGTCGTCAAGCGTAGGCACCTTTACCTTTCCACCCAACACAGCAGTTTTGTAGTCTATGGGAAGATTTACTATCAAGTCAAAATTCTTTCTCGCAAATATTTTATGCTGTAAAACTCTGAACTCAACTATGAGATCTCCTGCTGCGCCTCCCTTAGTCGATGCCTCGCCAAAGCCTCTCTTTTGTATATAGCTACCGGTGTCAGCCCCTGCGGGAATATCCAAAACGACTGTCGTTTGGGTCTTTTGATAGCCCCTTCCTTGACAGGACGCGCATTTTTCCTGAATAATTTTTCCTCTACCCGAGCACGCGTCGCAAGCCTTTCTGGAAACAGTCCTGAAAAAACCGTTGCTGTTTACGTACTGAATAGTGCCCTCGCCCTTACACTTAGAGCAAGGTGTGTACGCAGTGCCGTTTTTAGCACCCGTTGATCTACAAGCCTTACACGGCTCGTTTCTATTATATTTTATCTCTTTTCTGCAGCCCTTTGCAGCGTCGAGGAAAGACAAATCCACACTTATATGAACGTCTCTTCCGGTTTTATCCTGTGGCTCTTCTCTGCCACCGCCACCGAAAATTCCACCCATCAGGTCGTCGAAAATACTCGAAAATCCGCCACCGCCAAAGCCACTGAATCCGCCTTGACCGCCAAAGCCTCCAAATCCACCTGCATTAGGATGCTCTAACTCAAAGTCGTACTGCTTTCTTTTTTCGGGGTCTGACAGTATCTCGTTTGCCTCGTTTATCTCTTTAAACTTATTGGCACAGCTTTCGTCGTTTGGATGAAGGTCGGGATGGTATTGGCGAGCGAGCTTACGGTAAGCCGTTCTTATCTCGTCTTGCGTAGCAGTTTTGCTGACGCCCAGAGTTTCGTAATGATTTTTAGCCATACTCTATCCTTTTTATAACTTAGTTATAAATTAACGTGAATAAGGTAGACAAAGCTACCTTATTCATCAACTTTATCTTAACAATTTTTATCTTGCTCAGGCCATTAGATATTACTGATGAAATTCAGTATCGCCCTCGCCGTCGGATGCGCCCGCATCCGCGCCTGCTTGCTGAGCTTGCTGATAAAGCTTTGTAAATACCGCCTGAACGTCGTTAGAAAGCTTTTCGGTCGCCTTTACGATTCTGTCGTTATCGCCCGATTCAAGCTCTGCCTTAGCCTCTTTTACAGCGTTTTCCACGGTAGCCCTATCGTCTTCGGTAAGCTTGTCACCACTGTCTTTTACAGTCTTTTCAATCTGGAAAATAAGGCTGTCAAGCTTATTTTTATTCTCTACCGCCTCTTTTCTCTTCTTATCCTCTGCCTCGTACATTTCAGCCTCTTTAATAGCCTTGTCAATGTCGGAATCGGAAAGATTTGTAGAAGACGTAATAGTAATATCAGCAGACTTTTGAGTACCTAAATCCTTAGCAGTTACGTGTACGATACCGTTTGCGTCGATATCAAAGGTAACCTCTATTTGAGGGATTCCTCTTGGAGCCGGAGCAATTCCGCCGAGGTTGAACTGTCCGAGTGTCTTGTTATCCGAAGCCATTTGTCTTTCGCCCTGAAGAACATGAATAGTAACCTCAGGCTGATTGTCGGCTGCAGTTGAGAACACTTGAGATTTTTTTGCGGGAATAGTCGTATTTCTTTCGATAAGCTTGGTAAATACACCGCCTAAGGTTTCGATACCGAGAGAAAGCGGAGTTACGTCGAGAAGAAGAACGTCTTTAACCTCACCGGTCAATACACCGCCTTGAATTGCCGCACCGATTGCTACGCACTCGTCCGGGTTAATACCCTTGAACGGCTCTTTACCCGTTTCGTTTTTAACAGCCTCTACTACTGCGGGAATTCTCGTTGAACCGCCTACTAAAATAACCTTTGCGATATCACTGTAAGAAAGACCTGCATCTCTCATAGCCTTTCTCATTGGCTCCTTAGTCTTTTCTACAAGGTCTGCAGTCATCATATCGAATTTGCTCTTGGTAAGCGTAACGTCCAAGTGCTTGGGACCCGTAGCATCTGCGGTAATGAACGGAAGGTTTATATTAGTTTGACTCATACCCGAAAGCTCGATTTTAGCCTTCTCTGAAGCTTCCTTAATTCTTTGCATTGCCATCTTGTCTTTAGAAAGGTCGATACCCTCTTTAGCCTTGAAGTCTGCAACTACCCATTCCATAATCTTATTATCGAAGTCGTCGCCACCGAGCATGTTGTTACCGCTGGTTGCCTTAACCTCGAATACGCCGTCGTCACCGATGTCCAAAATAGAAACGTCGAACGTACCGCCACCCAAGTCGTAAATCATTACGGTGTGTGACGCGCTGTCTTTATCAAGACCGTAAGAAAGAGCTGCAGCCGTAGGCTCGTTTATAATTCTTAAAACGTTAAGGCCTGCAATTTTACCCGCATCCTTGGTAGCTTGACGCTGACTGTCGGTAAAGTAAGCGGGGCAAGTGATAACAGCGTCCTTTACAGGCTCGCCAAGATAAGCCTCAGCATCCTTTTTAAGCTTTGTTAAAATCATCGCTGAAATTTCTTGCGGTGAATAACTTTTATCGTCTATTTTTACCTTGTAGTCACTACCCATATGTCTTTTGATAGAGATGACAGTTCTGTCACCGTTAGCAACGGCTTGACGCTTTGCCACTTGACCTACCAGTCTTTCCCCATCCTTTTGAAAGCCTACTACCGAAGGTGTAGTTCTGGAGCCCTCTGCATTTGCAATAACAACGGGCTCACCGCCTTCCATAACTGCTACGCAAGAGTTTGTTGTACCTAAGTCAATACCTATAATTTTTGCCATAATATATCTCCTTTTTGTGTTTAACTTTATTATATATTTACCACGCGACGTGGATTTTTGCTATTTAACAACCGTTACCTGAGCATAGCGTATTACTTTTTCGCCAAGCTTGTAGCCCCTGCCGAATACCTGCTTGATATTTCCGCTTTCTTCGCCCTCATCTCCGTCCATTTGCATTACTGCATTTGCTGTGTTCGGGTCAAAGGGTGTTCCTACCTCGGGAGTAAAATCAACCACACCTAAATTTGCAAGCGTTTCGTGATATTTTTTAAGCAACATCTCAATACCCTCTCTCGTTTTGTCGTCGAGAGGCATTTTTAATGCCCAATCCAAGCTGTCGCCTATACCGAGAATTTTTTCAACAGTTTCGGTTTTACCCTCGTCATAAGCTCTTCTTACGTCCTCGTTTTTATGCTTTCTGACGTTTTCGCAATCGGCTCTCGCTCTTAAATAATCTGCTTGAGCCTCTTCTGCTTTTTTACTCATAGCCTCAAGCTCTTCTTTTAATTTTTCGTTTTCTTCCTCGAGGACAGTAAGCCTGTCGTCTGCCGACGACTCCTCAACGCTCACTTCCACTTTGTCTTGATTCTTTTCTATTTCTACCTTTTTATAAGCCATAATTTACCTGTTTGTCAATATACTTTCTAATATTTTACCTACGTTTTCAAGCACGGCAACAACCTTTTGATAATCCATACGGATAGGACCTATAACGCCGTAAGTACCGATTTTAGTTCCGTTTGCCGAATAAGTTGCTGTTACCAACGAGCAATCCTTGGGAATCTCTTCATAGCCGTCAGTGCCGATTTTAACGTTTATCTTAATATCCCTCCCGTCACCCGCAAGCAAGGTCATCACCTTATCTTTTTTGGTAACGACTGACAGGAAGTTTTTGATTTTGCTTATATCTGCGTATTCAGGATTGTCTAAAATCTTGTCCTGTCCTTCCATAACTACGTCAGACTCTTTTACAGTCATATAGACCTTTAATGCCTCTACAACGTTTAAGAAAATATTCTTATAGCCCGAAAACTCGTCGTTTATATCGTCTTTAATGTTACATACTTCTTCAAAGCTCTTTCCGCTTAAAAGCCTTGATAATACGCTTTCCGCTTCTGAAAGCTGTTCGTCCGTCATTCCCTCGGGCACGCTGATATAATTATCCTTTAAAAGTCGCCTTTCGGTAACAATCAAAACGAGCGCGGTGTCTATCTTGTAGCGGAAGAATTTTATTATATTTATCTTTTCGTCTACGTCGGGAGTTGCCACCCCGACCGAGGTGTAAGATGTAAGCTCGCTGATTACCTTGGTCGTATTTTTGATAACCTCTTCCAAATTGTCGGCTTTTTCCAGGAAAATCTTTTTTATATAATCTATTTCCTTTTCAGAAAGCTTATCCTTTATCATAAGGTCACTTACGTAAAGCTTGTAAGCCTCTGCAGACGGAACTCTGCCCGACGAGGTGTGAAGCTGAGTTAAATAGCCAAGCTCCTCAAGCGCGGAAAGCTCGTTTCTTACCGTTGCCGAGCTTATGTTTGGTAAATGCCTTTCGGTAAGACTTTTAGACGAAACGGGCACAGCCGTTTCAATATAATCGTCAACCACGCATTGAAGTATTTTCTTTTTTCTTTCGGAAAGTTCCATGTTGGCACTCCTTTTGCTCGGGTGTTAGCACTCAAAACGATTGACTGCTAATTTCGACTATATTATAAATAGTATTTACAACTTTGTCAACCTTAGAACGCAATTTTTTTAAAAATTTTTACTTTTCACAAAATCTTCATTTTCCATGTGTCAAATATGCGGTTTTTTACTGTCATTTGTCAATTTTTTCACCAAAGACAGCACTTCTATCCTTGCCAATACATAATGTAACATTAAATTTTAAATAAAATAATGCCTTTTTACGACGAACTCTTATGGTACAATGACTTAATTTTGCCTGTCAACCGGTATAATCCTCCATTTTTTACAGATACTAACATCACAAAATTACCAAAAGGAGAATTCTTTATGAAAGCAACGGGAATCGTAAGAAGAGTTGACGTTCTCGGAAGAGTCGTCGTGCCAAAGGAAATAAGAAAAATCTTTAATATCGGAGAGGGTGACCCTCTTGAAATTTTTACTGAAAAAGACGGTATCATATTAAAAAAATATTCCCCCCTTTCAAATATGGACGGCGTTGCGGACGACGTGTCCTTTGCTCTTTTCAGACAAACGGGCAAATGCGTTTTTATATGCGACAAGGACGTCTTTATTTCCGCAAGCGGGTCGGGTGTTAAAGAGATTTTGGGCAAGGAAATTTCCAAGCAGGTTTACAGCCTTATAACAAACAGGCAGACCTTAGTCTGCTCGTTTGAAGACGGAGGCGCGCCGATAATGCTGACCGAAAACGAGAGCTTTGGTTTTTTAAACCAACTCATAATGCCGATCAGGGTTAACGACGAGGCGGTTGGCAGTATTATAATTTGCGACAAATCCAAAGAGTCAAGAATAAGCACGGGCGAAATTGAACTTACCGAGCTTGCCTGCGAGGTTCTTGCGGGAAGGTTCAGATGAGCGAAAACAACTTGGACGCTAAAATGAGCGCGCTTGTAAGAAGCCAGGATAAGCTTGGCAATTATTACAAAACTCCGCCATTAAAAAATTTAAGCGTTGAGGCTGCCTACGCTGATAAACCGCACGGCAACAGCCGAGATCTTAGTATGGATAATAACACCATAAAGCTTGCAGGAAAAGATAATCTTAAAGAAAAGGACGGGCTTATTAAGGGCGCGTCTATTCTTGCGATAGGCGGACTTTTGTCTAAACTTTTCGGGGCTTTTTACCGCATACCATTAACCACCCTGTTAGGTGCGGAGGGACTTGCAATATACCAGACTGTTTTCCCTATCTACTGCATTCTTTTAACCTTTTCGTCAACGGGCGTGCCAACGGCAATAGCAAAGCTGATATCCGGCGGTTACGGAGAAAAGATGGTTTTAACAAAATCTCTCTCGGTATTTTTACCGCTGGGATTTTTAGGTAGCCTGCTTATGACCTTTTTTTCTCTGCCTCTTGCTCTTTTGCAAGGAAACGTAGGCGCGACACTTGCTTACGTAGCACTTGCACCATCCGTATTGCTTGTTTCGGCAATTTCCTGCCTGAGAGGGTATTTTCAGGGGAGATTGAATATGGTTCCTACAGCGATTTCTCAGATAGTTGAGCAATCGGTTAAGCTTGCCGTAGGACTCGTCTTATGCTATTTTATAAAGGGCTCACCCGCGCAACTGGGCGCATTGGCTTGCCTTGCGGTCACTGCAAGCGAAGTCGTTGCATTACTCTATGTGTTAATTGCATACAAAAGAGCGGAAAAACCTCGCATCAGCACCTATTATCTATCGTTTAAACGACTTATAGGCATACTTTTACCAATAACCATATCAACTCTTCTCCTACCCATGGCAAGGGCATTCGACAGCTTTACCATAGTTAATATTTTGCAAGATTATACACTTCACGCATCTGCCCTATACGGAATATACACGGGTAGCGTTGAGAGCGTTTCGGGCGTACCCGTTGCTATATGCTATGGAATTGCCGTTGCGGTTTTGCCAAGCATTTCCAAACATTATTCACTAAAAAATTACAGCTTGGCAAGGGAAAACTTATTTAAGGCATTTTCTCTAACGCTGTTTACCTCATCCAGCTTGGGATTAGGGCTTTTTATCTTTGCTCCGTTTATTACAAGAACTCTTTTTTTCAAGCTTTCGAGTTACCTGGCGTCTGTTACCTCTCGGTTAATTGCATTGTCCTTTTTCTCCGTTATAGGGCTTTCACTCGTTCAAACGCTGACATCCTGTACGGTGGCGATAGGCAAACCTTACGCCCCGTGTCTTTTTCTGGGCTTTGGACTTTTAATCAAGTTTATTTTGCAAATCAATTTGCTTAAAATACCCGATTTAAATATTTTTGCAGGGCTTTATTCGGATATTGTCTGTTATTTTGTTGCAGTTTTTTTGAATTTGTTATATATTAGAACTATATTAAACAAAAAAGGTAACTCGCATGAAAATAACGCTGATAGGCGCAGGCTCATCGCTTGACAATTTGACGTTGGCAGGCTATGAAAAAGCAAAGCGCAGTGAAAAGGTTTTTTTAAGAACGGCACTTTCTAAAGTCGGTAAAGAAATTTTGGAAAGCGGTATAAACGCCCAACCGCTCGACTACGTATACGAGTCTTGCAGAAACTTTGATACCCTTTCTAAAAAGCTTGCAAAGGTGGTGCTTGACGCATCTAAAGCTCAAGACGTGGTATATCTTGTAGACGGCGACGTGACCGACGACGTTTCTTGCTCTATCATATTAAAAAAGCACAAGGACGTAGAAGTTATACCCGGCGTTTCAAAGGCAACCTATTTCCTTTCAAAGGTGGGTATAACAGGTAGCTATACCGCTTGCTCTGCTTACGACGTAAAAAGCAGTAAGCTTACCCTTCCGCTTGTCGTTTACGATATAGACAGTCAGTTTATTGCAAGCGAAGTTAAGCTTGCTCTTTCTGACCTTTATGGCGACGAAATACCCGTCTATAAGTTCAAAAACGGCGATTTTGAAAAAATTAAGCTTTACGAATCAGACTTTGATAGCCATTTCGACTACTCTTGCGCGCTGGTAATTGACAGACTTCCTTTAACCGGCAAAACGAGGTTTGACCTTGACGACTTACACGATATTGTCAATGTTTTACGCTCGGAAAACGGCTGTCCTTGGGACAGAGCGCAGACTAAAGAGAGTATCAGAAAGGACATAGTTGAGGAGGCGTACGAGCTGGTTGACGCAATAAACAGAAACGACGAGGACGGTATGCTTGAGGAATCGGGTGACCTTATTTTACAAGCGGTTTTCTCTTCGGTTTTTGCAGAGGAAAGACGCTCCTTTACCCTTCGCGACGCGCTTAGCGGAATATGCTCTAAGCTCATCGAAAGACACACCCACATTTTTGGCGCGGACAAGGCAACCAATGCGGAGAGTGCTCTTGAAATTTGGGATAAAAACAAGCAAAAGGAAAAGGGCTTTGAGTCGGGAGGAGAATATCTCGAATCGGTACCGACCAATTTCCCCGCACTCATGCGCGCCCAAAAGGTCGGCTCGAGAGCAAGGAAATTCAATATGGATTTTGAAAGCGCAGTTGCTGTTTTTGAAAAGGTGCAGGAGGAATTAATCGAGGTTAAAGCAGAGCTTTTGACCAGCGATAGTAAAAAGCTTGCCGAAGAGATTGGCGACCTTTTGTTTGCAATAGTGAGCCTTGCAAGGCTGTCGGGCTTAGAAAGTGAGGAAATTTTAAATCTTTCCACAGAGAAATTTATTAAAAGATTTAAACGCACCGAGGAGCTTATCATAAATGACGGTAAAGTCATGAGAGATCTTTCCGCAGAAGAAATAGACGGTTACTACAATGCTTCAAAAAAAGATTAAAATAGGTAACCTTACAACCGAAAACAATTTCTTTTTAGCACCGCTTGCAGGATTTTCCGACTTTGCTATGAGAGAAATCTGTTTGGAATACGGCGCGGGCCTTACCTTTACCGAAATGGTTAGCTGTAAGGGTATTTTATACGACAACGAAAACACAAAGGATTTACTCTGCACTTCCCCCCGTGAAAAAATTAAGTGCGCTCAGATTTTTGGAAACGACCCCGAAATTATGCGTAGAGCTATTGAAAGCGAATATCTTTCAGGCTTTGACGTCATCGATATAAATTTCGGTTGTCCCATGCCTAAAATTTACAATAACGGCGAAGGAAGTGCACTGCTTGCAAATCCCTCGCTTGCAGAAAAAATTGTTTACGAATGCTCTAAAACGGGCAAGCCGATAACGTGCAAAATGAGAATAGGCATCACAGACGGTAAATTCGTCACCGAGGATTTTGTTAAGGCTATACAAAACGGCGGTGCCAAAATGATAACCGTTCACGGCAGAACGAGAGATAAAATCTACGCAGGAGAGCCTAATTACGGAGAAATTGCAAAGGCAAAAAAAGTCGCTTCCGTGCCTATAATCGCAAACGGCGGAATTTTTACCAAGCAAGATGCCGAGGTAATGATAAAAAGAACAGGCGCAGACGGAGTTATGATTGCAAGAGGCGCGCTTGAACGCCCATGGATTTTTGCCGAGCTTTTGGGAAATAATATCAGCGTAGACAAGAAAATCTTGATTAACGGGCATATAGACCGACTTTTGACAAAATACGATGATAAAACCGTTGCGATTATTTTCAGAAAACAGCTCTGTCTTTATTTAAAAGGTGAGAAAAATTCAGCAGAACTCAAGCAAAAGCTCTTTACATATAAAGACACCGCTTCCATAAAAAACGAGCTGGAAAGATTTTTTAAGTAACTAAAAACTCCTCTTTTAAATACAATGAAAGAGGAGCTATAGCATTTGAAAATAAAGATTGATTTTAAAAACGACTTTCCTACCGTTCATTTAGCAGCGGGCGATTTTGACTTATACGTAAACGGCTTTAACGGATGCGACACTGTAAAATATGGCAAGGAGTTAAGCGGGCAAACGGCTACGCTGAAAAGCCTTTGCGAGCTTTCGGATGCAGTTGAAAAAACAGTCGTCTGCGCTTTTGATACAGACAATTACGGCATACTGAAAAAGTCTGTGGGGGTTTTCGATAAGGGCAAGCTTTTGGGTATCAGCGATATGTCGGTAGCATACAGCGACAGCTTTTATATGCCCGGATGCGGGGGTAAGCTCTATCAAAACAGCGCCTGTAAATTCGGCGTTGCGGTAGAGGACGACTTGCACTCCTTCAGTCTTTTCAAGTCACTCGCAATTTGCGGAGCAGAGCTTATTATAGCAGTTTCCGACTTTACTAAAAAGGAAATCAATTCAATACTCATCAGGGCTTATTCGTATCTGCTTGGTATACCGACCGTTCTTCTGTTTAAAAACGGATGCTACGTTTCAAACGTAAACGGAGAGCTTATATCTCCCGAGCAAGACGGTATTTACCGTGTCGAGCCCTATACTGATTTTATATTAAAAACCACAAAAACAAGGCTAAAAAGGTAGTCTATAAGTCGATTATTTTACATTTGAGGAAAATATGTTTAACATAGTATTAGTAGAACCCGAAATACCGCAAAACACAGGCAACATCTCAAGAACGTGCGCCGCTACGCATTCTGTGCTACATCTCGTACGCCCGCTCGGCTTTGAGATTTCTGACAGAACGCTCAAAAGAGCCGGACTTGACTATTGGCAATTTTTGGACGTCAGGTATTACGACAGCTTTCAAGAGCTTAAAGATAAATATTACGACGGAACAAATTTTTATTTTATGTCGACAAAGGGCGCAAGAGTTTATTCCGACGCTAAATTTAAAGACGGTGATTTTTTAATCTTCGGCAAAGAATCACACGGGCTTCCCGAGCCACTATTGAAGGAGCATTACGACAAAACCCTGCGCATACCTATGTGGCAGGACCTGAGAAGCCTGAACCTTTCCAACTCGGTTGCGCTTACCCTTTACGAGGCGCTCAGACAAACCGGCTTTGAGGGACTGAACCCTGAGGGACATTTGACCGGAAGATCAGATTAACCCTACAATCACGAGCGAAAAGGAGAAATTATGCACTACCACATAGGCACGATGCTGATAGACGAAAACTTTGACGGCAAGGTTGAATGCCCCGTTTGCCGTATTCAGAAGAAAATTGACGAAAGACTTACCGAGCAATATCTTGGCGAGGGGGTTATGGAAGACGATACGAGAAAAGAGGTAAACAAGCTTGGCTTTTGCCTTCATCACTACTCTAAGCTTTACGCATCTCACTCAAAGCTTGGCTTAGCCTTGCAGGTTTCAACAAGGCTCAACACGGTTATGGCAAACGTAGATAAGGCTAAAAATGCAAAATCCGCAAAAAAGCAGGCGGAAAACCTTTTAAATTTGGGTAAAACCTGCGTAGTTTGTAAATATCTCGAAAACCACATGGTAAGATATTATAAAACCATCGCTCAGGTTTACGATAACGTTGCAAGCTTTAAGCAAAGAATAAAGTCGACTCCCGGCTTTTGCTTAGAGCATTACGCCCAGCTTTTGAACTACTCATCGTTTGCAGGTAAAAAACAAGAAGAATATCTGGCAGATTTGTACGAGGTTGAAAGCAATTTGCTAAATAACCTTAAAGGAAGCATTGATGACTTCTGCATACATAACGACTACAGAAATATCGGAAAGCCAATTTCCAAAGAGGCTAAAGAAAGCCTTAAAAATGCATCGTGCGTGTTTTACGGTGAAGAAAAGTAGCAAACTCTCCTACTGCACACGCAAAGAAATTTATACAAAACATATCAAAAAGCCCCCTATAAGCCGATTAACCGACTTATAGGGGGCTTTTATTAATCATCCAAGGTCTTTTTAAATCTGTAATAGGTCTGCTGGCTTTTAAAGCCCGCCTCGTAAATTATATCCGTAATTTTCTTGCCGTCACTCTTTAGCAAATTGGCTTGAACGTCGTCATACCTGAGCTTGTTTACGTATGCTGTAAGGTTGGTTTTTGCATATTTATGAAAAACTCTTGAAACGTGTGCCTCGGTATAGCCAAGCGCTTGCGATACTCCCTTAAGCGATGCCCCGCCCTTATAATTTGCGTGCAGGTACGTGAGAATTTTTCTTATAAGAGCACTGTCCTCTCCGTATCTCTCATCACCAAACGTCAGTCTGTCGCAAACGAGCGAAAGTATAAAGGTTATTGCACTGTCCCTTACGCTATGCGAGCAATCCCCCTCAACGTATCTCTCAACAAGGGCGTACAGCTCATCGCATATAAAGCGGTTTTTTATCACTCTGTTTTTTATAGCCATATTTTTGCGCATTGCGTTAAACCCACCGAGCAATCTGAAGGGAACGGCAACCTCCTTTAGCTGAGAGCCCTCCTCTATTACTATGCCTTGATAAACCTCATAGCTGTCTACAACGCAAATTTCGCCGCCACGTATATCGTAGCAAATTCCTCCTACCGTTAGCGACAATCTACCTTTTTTTAAAATATATATTTGTAAATTTGAGCTAAAATTTATTGTGCATTCTTTGTTGTTGCACATCTTTTAAATCTCCTTAAACAAAGCTGTTTATATTATTATATCAAATTTTGATAACAATTTCAAGGTCTTTAATATATTTTTTAGAATTTTTATAATTAATTTTATAATTTCTCCAAATTTAAGCATAAGTCAACTGTACATCAACTTTTTGCCGTCAAAATTTTTCAATCTCTCATCAATAGTTGAAAAATCAATAATTCTGTGCTATAATAGTTTGGTGAGATTTAACTAAGGAGAAAAATGATGTACCAATTATTTACAGATACGGATACAGACATTACACCACAGATTGCAAGTCATTACGGCTATAAGCTAATAAGCATGCCATACTCTCTTTCTACAGGAGAAGAGGTTTTTCCGTACGTTGACTTTGAAGAATTCGACTACCACTCCTTTTACGACCTTTTAAGAAAAGGCGAGCTTCCTAAAACGTACGCGTTATCGCCTGCAAAATACATCGAGCATTTTGAGCCGGTATTAAAGGAAGGTAAGGATATTTTATACGTTCACTTTTCAAAGGCAATGAGCGCAACGTTCGACTCTATGCGTCTTGCGTGGGAACAGCTTGCTACAAAATACCCTGAAAGAAAGCTTCATTTAATAGACACTAAAGGTATTACCCTGGGTAGCTACAACATCGTTATAGAAATTGGCGAGCTTGCAAAAAAGGGCGCAACGGTTGAAGAAATTCAAGCTTGGGCTGAAACTGAGGTTGACAAATTTGCCGTTTATTTCTATGCGGACGACTTAAAATTTTTTGGCAGAAGCGGAAGAGTAAGCAACTTTAAAGCTGCTATGGGCGGACTCATGGGTATCAGACCGATACTTACCATGAACAGCAAGGGCGTTATGGAATCGGTTTCTAAGGCAAAGGGTAGACAGGGCGCGATCAACGCTCTGCTTGAATACGTTCGCACTCTTCAAGAGGATATTAAAGCTCACTGTGTTTACATAGGTCATTCGGATGCTTTAGATCAGGCTAAAGAGGTTGAACGCCTTTTAAAGAAGGAGTACGGCGAGGATTTACAAACAGAAATAGTCGTTGTAAACCCAACCGCAGGAAGCCACTGCGGTCCTAACACAATAGGCGTAAGCTTCCACGCAAAGCACAGATAATTTAAGGATTTAGGAGATTATGGTTACAGTAAAAGAGGTTAAAACCCGCAAAGACGCTAAAAGCTTTATCAATTTTCCTCTTAATTTATATAAAAACTGCCCTTATTACGTTCCGCCTCTTTACGGCGACGAAAAGGCACTTTTCAAAAAGGAAACTATTTATTCCGAACAAGCCGACTCTATATTTTTCTTAGCAGAGGAGAATGGTAAGACGGTAGGCAGAATACAGGGTATATTGCAACGTGTCAGCAACGAAAAGTGGGCGCAAAAGCGCGTTCGTTTTACTCGCTTTGACAGTATCGACCGTCAGGACGTTGCCGACGCATTATTCGGTGCTGTAGAAAATTGGGCAAAGCAAAAGGGCATGGAAGAGGTTGTCGGCCCGTTAGGCTACTCCGATTTGGAAAGAGAGGGGCTTTTGATTGAGGGCTTCGATCAAATTTCAACCTTTGAAGAGCAATATAACTACGAGTATTACGCTAAGCTTATCGAAAACGCAGGCTTTAACAAAGAAATCGATTGGATAGAAAACAAGCTTTACGCACCTGAAAAGGTTGACCCGAGAATACACGACATTTCAAGCCAGATGATGGAAAAATACGGCTTGCGCTTCAGTGACGAAAAAACCTCTCGCCAATTCGTCAAGAAATTTGGCGATGGCTTTTTTGATATCTTAGACAAGACGTACGTGGAAATTTACCAATCCGTCCCCTTTACGGAAAAAATGAAGCGCGACCTTATTAAAGGCTTCAGCTTGATAGTAAACGTTGACTACGCCATAGTGATATTGGACAAAAACGACAATATCGTGGCGTTTGCACTTGCCTTCCCCAATATCGGTAAAGACTTAGTCGGATCCAAGGGCAAATTAACCCCAAGGGTAATTTTAAAATTGTTAAAAACAATCAAAAAGCCCAAATCGGTAGACCTTGCATTAGTAGGTGTGTTACCGGAGTACCGCCACAAGGCAATCGCGTCGGCAATAGTTGACAGACTTCTTAACAAATTGAGATATTCGGGCATCACCCATGCAGAAACTAATCTTTGCTTAGAAAACAACTACCCTATTTTAAATTTGTGGAAGTCCTTTGATACAGTTCAGCACAAGCGCAGAAGAAGCTTTGTAAAGAAAATCTAAATACCTTAGCCCCGAGAAATAATTCTTCGGGGCTTTTTATTACAAAAACTATCGATAATCGACTTATACAGGCACATATTTATAACTTATTTTCATTTAACTACTAAATACTCAATTGAAACAGAGCTTGAAACCGGCACGTAAAAAGAGCACCAATATGGGCGTTCCTCTTAGGGATTTTAATTGAATAAATCATAAAACTCGTCTTTTCTCTGCACCAATAAAAAATGGATAGCAAAGCCGAGTCCCTACAAGGGATTCGGCTTTGCTACCCATTTTTTTGTGAGTAAACTAAAATTTTGACACCGTTTTATAGTGGGTGCAAATTTTAGAATGATGGTGCATTTAGGCGAAAGGCTTTGCACCCATTTCAGTTTGACAAATTGGAATTTGACGGTTTTATTTCAATTTTCCCAATTTTGTCGTGTTTGCAATCACGATCAGTGTAGTTTGAGCATCAAGTACCTGCTCGGGATTGATATTTACGGTGACTTTCTCGCCTTTCTTGATTGCAACGATATTGAATCCGTATTTTTTACGGAGATTTAATTCAATTAAGTTCTTGCCGCACCACTCGTCTTTCACATCGATCTCAACCATAGACACGTCCTTTGCCAGAGAGATCATATCAATAAATCCAGAGCTTAAGAGGTTCTTAGCAAGGCGTATACCAGACTCCTTTTCAGGGAAAACCACTTGATCTGCACCCACACGAAGCAATATTTTTTGCTGCATTTCATCCGCACATTTTGCAATAACATTCTTAACGCCTGCCTCCTTGCAAAGCGTGACCGCCATCACACTCGCTTCAAGGTTATTTGCCATACATACAATGACCGTATCAATACTTCCAATTCCAAGGCGTGAGATGACCTCCGCATCGGTCACGTCAGCGCATTTACATACGGGCAGATATGCCGCTGCATCGTTGACGATCTTTTCCTCTGTATCGACTGCAATGACCTCCATGCCGTTCTCCACAAGCTCACGTGCCACGGCTGTGCCGTATCTTCCAAGTCCAAAGATTGCGTATGTTTTCTTTGTTTTCATTGTTCTTCTCCTTTATCCTATACTGATATCTTCCGTCGGCTCTGATATAACATTTTGACTCTCATTTTTGCTTCCAAGAGCAATAGCCAACGATATTGGACCAACTCTGCCGAAATACATCGTTACGATGATAATTAGTTTTCCAAATGTGTTAAGTGTTGCCGTTAAGTTTCTTGAAAGACCGACTGTTGCCGTCGCGCTGACCG
>JAFVQT010000032.1 GCA_017504655.1 Clostridia bacterium
ATGGAGGAGTTTATGGATAAAATAGATTTACTCAGAAAACGCAGAGAAAAGCTTTTGGCAAGCGGAAGTGATATAAGAAAGCAAATTTCCGCCATTGTTGACGAGAGCAGTTTTATAGAACTTGATGCTTACAGCTTTTCTCACAACGATTTTTACGATGAAGATACTGCAGGGGAGGGTGTCGTTACCGGTTACGCAACAATTGACGATACTCCCGTGTACGTTATTGCTCAAAACGTTAAGGTTCTTTCGGGCGGTGTTAGCTACTCAAACTGTAAAAAGATTGTTAAATGCTTAAACAAGGCACAAGAAACAGGATATCCGGTAGTTTACCTTCTCGATTCACTTGGCGTACAGGTTGGCGAAGGCGTCAACGTTTTGGAGGGTATGGCAGAGGTCCTTTCAAAGGCATCTGACTTAAAAGGCGAGGTTACTCAAATATCGGTAGTTCTCGGCAAGCTTTACGGTACGTTTGCATTACTTACTGCAAATTGCGATTTTAACTTCATGTTAAATGGCAGTCAAGTTGCATATGCAAGCCCTCTCGTTCTCTCTGCTGTTTCGGGCAAAAACCTTCCTGCAAGCGACGTAGCAGGTGCTAAGGCATCTAAATATAACGGACTTACAACCTTTGAGGTTGACGCTATAGAGGACGTAAGAGAGAAGCTTGTAGAGCTTTTTGCAATTCTTCCCGCATATGCAGATTCAGTCGTAGACACTAACGATGATTTAAACAGAGCAATGGAAAGTCTTAACGAAAAGGCTTGCCACAAATGCATAATCAGCGCAGTATTCGACGACGGAAAGTGCTTAGAGCTCAGCAAGTCGTTCTGTCCGGAGGTTATAACGGCAATCGGCAGAGTTGGCGGAATAAGTGTCGGAGCAATTATTTTTGCAGGCGAAGAAAACGGCGTTGAGCTTACTTTAAATAACGTATTAAAAATTAAGGACTTTGCTTACTTTGCATCGGAAAACGGACTGCCGCTTTTGACGTTTGTAAATACGGCGGGTATCAAGGCTGACCTTACAACCAGCAATTCTCCTGTTATGAAAGAGATTTGTAACCTTATTTCGGCATTAAAGTCAAACGTAAGGCTCTCTGTTGTATACGGTAAAGCAGTAGGTCTTGGATATACTCTTTTCGCATCAAAATCACTTGGCGTTGATTACACCTACGCCTTTGCAAATTCTCACATAGCACTCTTTAGCGGTGCAGTATCCGTTGCACACTTTGGCGACGTAAGAGAAGATAAAATCGATGCTTTAGAAGAAAAGTATGCAGAGGAAAACGCAGACCCTATTAACGCTGCTAAAAATGGTTACGTTGATAATATTATCGAGCCACAATTCGTTCGCCCTTACGTAATTTCAGCACTTCAAATGATTGTGAGGTAACAAATTATGTTAAGTAATTTATTAAAGGCATTTACCCAAGAGTCCTTTGTTTGGGGTGGGTTTACCTTTATTCTTGGTGTTGCCGTTATCTTCTTAGGTATGACTGTACTCGTTTTGGCTGTAAGTGGAATGGGTATAGCAATGAAAAAGTTTGACGACCTTAAACAAGGCAAGAAAAAAATTGCTAAAACCGTAGAAGTAACGAAAGATGAACAATTAACCGAGAATGACGAAATTCCCGAACACGTAAAAGTAGCAATAGTTGCCGCAATCGCTGCGTATTATGCCGATAGCGGTGTTAAAAATGAATTTAAAGTTAAAAAAATAAAAAGAATTTAAGGAGAATTAATTATGCGTAATTTTATTATCACAATAGATGGAAAACAATATCAAGTAGGTGTTGAAGAAGTTGGTGCAACTCAAAGCGTTGCTCCGGTTGTAACGTCAGTTGCTCCGGTACAAGCAACTCCGGTAGCTCCAACAGCAGGCACTAAAGTTAAAGCTCCAATGCCCGGTATGATTAAAGCCCTTAAATTTGAAGAGGGCGCACAGGTTAAAAAGGGCGACATTATTCTTATTTTAGAAGCAATGAAAATGGATAACGATATCACAGCACCTTGCGATGGTAAGGTTTCTTACAAAACGACTAAAGGTTCAAACGTTGATACCGGTGCTTTAATGGCTGTTATCGCTTAAGGAGAAATATATGAGCTTTTTACATAATATTTGTGAGGGTGGTCTCAATCCGGGTGAGAAACTCTTAAATTTATGGGAAAGCACTGGTTTACACGAATTATTTTCTAATTTTACAACGGGTGGATGGCAAAACCTCGTAATGGTTTTAATATCATGTGTTTTAGTTTATCTTGCCGTTGTTAAAAAATTCGAACCTTTGCTTTTGCTCCCAATAGCATTCGGTATGTTTATAGTAAATATACCGGGTGTATATAAGATTCTTTTTGGTACTAAAGGTTATATAGTTACCGATACTTATGCAGGTGTAGAAATAGCAAGAGGAAAAGCGGAAGAGCTTATTAAATTCTTTAACGTAACCGATCTTGCCAATATTTTTGATATTGCAGGTGATACACCAACCAACTTAAGTAAGGTTGCAATAACTGTAAACGGTTCTACAACCTATTTAGCAGGTCAGCTTTCTATTTCAAGCGAAACGGTTATAAGAGATTACGGTCTTTTCTATTACATTTATAAGGGTGTTGACTGGGTAATTTTCCCACCGATTATCTTCCTTGGCATTGGCGCAATGACAGACTTTGGCCCGCTTATTGCAAATCCTAAGAGTATGCTTATTGGTGCAGCAGCCCAACTCGGTATATTTATTACTTTCTTCTGTGCGCTTTATTTCTTAGGCTTTACAGACGCTGAATCTGCTGCGATAGCAATTATCGGCGGTGCAGACGGTCCTACTGCAATTTACGTTACTAAAAAACTTGCAGAGCATCTTCTCCCAGCAATAGCAATATCTGCCTACTCGTATATGGCTTTGATTCCTATTATTCAAAAGCCGCTTATGCGACTTGTAACCACTAAAAAAGAAAGACAAATCAAAATGAAACAGCTCAGAAAAGTTTCTAAGCTTGAAAAGGTTATTTTCCCAATCCTGGTTTCATTTGTAGTAGGTGTTCTTCTTCCCGATGCAATGCCACTTCTCGGTATGCTCATGCTTGGTAACCTCTTAAAAGAGTCCGGCGTTTGCGGAAGACTTGTAGATACTGCACAAAACGGTCTTATGAACACCGTTACTATCTTCCTTGGTGTAATGGTTGGTTCAAAGGCTACGGGTTCACTTTTCCTTTCCGGTCAAACACTTGGCATTATCGTATTAGGTCTTTGTGCGTTCTGTATGGGTACGCTTGGCGGTCTTTTGGTTGCTAAACTTATGTGTAAACTTTCTGGTGGAAAAATCAATCCACTTATCGGCTCGGCAGGTGTTTCTGCAGTTCCTATGGCGGCAAGAATTTCTCAAGACGTAGGTCGTGAGGAAGATCCAGACAACCATTTGCTCATGCACGCAATGGGTCCAAACGTAGCAGGCGTTATTGGTTCTGCAATAGCTGCGGGCGTTCTTTTAGCGCTTTTCGCTTAAAATTTAAGGAGTAAAATTATGGCTAAAAAAGTTTTAATTACTGATACGATTCTTCGTGATGCTCATCAGTCGCAGGCTGCTACCAGAATGACATTAGATCAAATGCTTCCTGTGCTTGATCAGCTCGACGAAATAGGATATTATTCATTAGAGGCTTGGGGCGGTGCAACCTTCGACTCTTGTCTTCGTTTTTTAAATGAAGACCCATGGGAAAGGCTTACAACCTTAAAGTCACATCTTAAAAATACGCCAATTCAAATGCTTTTAAGAGGTCAAAACCTTTTGGGTTACAAGCATTATTCTGACGACGTTGTTGAAAAATTCGTTGAATATTCTATCAAAAACGGTGTAAAGGTTATAAGAGTATTCGATGCCTTAAACGACGTCAGAAACCTCGAAACAGCTATGAAGGCTATCAAAAAATACGGTGGAATATGTGAGGCTGCAATCAGCTATACCACAAGCCCTGTTCACACTAACGAATATTTCGTAAGACTTGCAAAGGAGCTTGAGCTTTTGGGCGCAGACAACATTTGTATTAAGGATATGGCAAACCTTCTTCTTCCTTACACGGCTTACGAGCTTGTTAAGGCTATGAAGGCAGTGCTTAAGCCGGAAACCAAAATTCACATTCACACCCACAACACTACGGGTACAGGCGATATGGTTAACCTCAAAGCTATCGAGGCGGGCTGTGACATAGTTGACACTGCATTGTCGGCACTCGGTAACGGTACGGCAAACCCCGCAACAGAGGCATTTGTTGCTACACTTCAGGGCACTGAGCACGACACGGGTATTGACCTTGGCAAGCTCGTTCCTATTACAAATCACTTTAAGGGCGTTGCGACAGAGCTTGAAAAGGCAGGCTCACTCAATCCTAACGTAAGAAAGGTTGACGTAAACACCTTGATTTATCAAGTTCCCGGCGGAATGCTTTCTAATCTTATGAATCAGTTAAAGCAACAGGGTAAGCTTGATAAACTCGACGAGGTTTTAGCCGAAGTTCCTAACGTAAGAAAGGACTGTGGATACCCACCGCTCGTAACTCCATCTAGCCAAATAGTAGGTACGCAAGCCGTATTAAACGTATTAAGTGGCGAGAGATACAAGATGGTTACTAAAGAGTTTAAAGCTCTTTTAAAGGGCGAGTATGGCAGACTTCCCGCTGAGCCTGACGCAGAAGTAGTTAAAAAGGTTGTTGGCGACGAAAAGATTATTACTTGCCGTCCTGCTGACCTTATCGAGCCTGAATATGAAAAATATAAGGCTGAAATTGCTGAATATTACACTAAAGAAGAAGACGTTTTATCATACGCGCTTTTCAACGAGGTTGCTATCAACTTCTTTAAATGGAGGCTTGCCAACAAAAAGGCAGTTGACAAGGATTTAGCCGATAATGCAGACGGCGTATATCCCGTATGAAAATCTTAGTTGTAAATGATGACGGAATTATGAGCGAGGGCATTAAAGCCCTCGCCGATTTCCTTTCAATAAAGCACGACGTAACGGTCGTTGCGCCGGACGGAAACCGTTCGGCATTTTCTCATTCACTTTCAATTTATAAGGATATTACAATAAAAGAATTAAAAATCTCCGATAAATACAGGGCGTTTGCCATGAGCGGAACTCCCGCGGACTGCGTTAAGTTTGCTGCACATTATTTTTCGGATATTAAATTCGACCTTGTATGCTCAGGCATAAATAAAGGACATAATTTAGGTAGCGATACCGTTTATTCGGGTACGATTTCAGCTTGCTTAGAGGGTAATTTTTTCGGTATAAAAGGCATAGCATTTTCTAATTACGCTCACTCGGAGTGTGATTTTAATGCAAATATTCAAACTTTGGAAAGAATTTTCGACAAACTTGTGAGCATTTGCTCGCCCGATTATACTTTAAACGTAAATTTTCCAAACGGTAAAGAAAAAGGGGTGAAAATCGTACCTCTCGGCATACATTTATATACCGATAATTATGTTTTGACAGGCGAAGACACCTATCAGTTAGTTGGCTCGCCTGTTGAGGAAATAGAAGACCAATCATGTGACGTAGCTTTCGCAAAACGCGGTTTTGCGACTGTTACGCCAATCGTATACAATAGAACTGCAAATAAAATAATAGAAAATTTCAAGGATTTTAAATTTTAATGAGAACGGTTGTAATTGGCGGAGGTCCTGCAGGGCTTATATCGGCGTATTTCAGCGCGATTTCGGGCGACGACGTATCTTTGATTGAAAAAAATGAGAAGCTCGGCAAAAAACTGTATATAAGCGGTAAGGGAAGATGCAACGTTACAAACGACTGCACGGAAGAGGAGTTTTTAGAAAACGTCGTTTCTAATCCAAAATTTCTGATGGGAGCAATTTACAAGTTTTCTCCCGAAAAGTTTATGGAATTTTTAAGCAAAAAAACTCCACTTAAAACAGAAAGAGGCAATAGAGTATATCCAATAAGTGACAAGGCAAGTGATATAACAAAATGCTTAGAAAGCTACTTAAAGGAGGCAAGGGTTGACGTTAGACTTAACGAAACTGTACTTAGCGTCAATCAGCATGAGGGTCAGATTTGCTCTGTCACAACAGATAAAGAAAAAATTGATTGCGACAAGGTTATTGTCTGCACGGGTGGTGCAAGCTATCCGCTAACAGGTAGCACGGGTGACGGCTTTAAGTTTGCAAAGATGCTCGGTCACAGTATTGTTGAGCCAAAGCCGGCACTTTGCGGAATAAACCTGAAGGGCGATTTTTACAAGCAACTACAGGGCATTTCTCTTAAAAACGTAAGACTTACAGCATATCGCGGACAAAAGCAGATTTTCAGCGATTTCGGTGAAATGCTGTTTACTCATTTCGGCATTTCGGGTCCTATAGTCCTTTCGGCATCAAGCTATATCAACAGAAGTAACGCAAACGATATAACTTTAAAATTAGACTTAAAGCCTGCGCTTTCAAACGAGCAGTTAGACGCAAGAATTTTAAGAGATTTTGACAAATATAAGAATAAACAGGTTAAAAACTCTCTCGACGATTTACTTTTAAAAGGCTTAATTCCTGTAATTATTAAAGGCGCAGAGGTAAACGGGGAGATTAAAAATAGCGAATTTAAAGCTGAAAACCGCAAAAAACTCGTTGACACAATAAAAGGCTTTACTATGAAGCCTTCCTCGCTAAGAGATTTGAACGAGGCAATTGTTACCGCTGGCGGTGTAAGCACAAAGGAAATCAATCCAAAAACTATGGAAAGCAAACTCGTAAAAGGGCTGTATTTTGCCGGTGAAGTGTTAGACGTAGATGCCTTGACGGGTGGTTTTAATATTACGGTTGCAGCGTGTACGGCATACGTTGCGGGCAACTCATAAATTACACAAAGGGGAATAAAATATGATCAATATCGCATTAGACGGCCCAGCCGGAAGCGGAAAATCAACAGTTGCAAAAATCTTATCAAAAGAGCTTGATATTTTATATTTAGACACCGGAGCAATGTATAGAGCTTGCGGTTTAAAGTGTGTTAAAATGGGCGTTTCGGTTAAAGACGAAATTGCAGTTTCAGCATTTATAAACGATATAAACCTTAAAATCGAGTATAAAAACGGTGCCCAAGTTACTATTTTAGATGACGAAGACGTTTCTACAGCAATCAGAAGACCTGAGGTTTCTATGCTTGCATCAGACGTTTCTGCGCTTAAATGCGTACGCCTTAAAATGGTTGAAATGCAAAGAAAAATTGCCGAGGCTCTCGACTGTGTATTAGACGGAAGAGATATCGGCTCGTTTGTTCTTCCTAACGCAAAATATAAATATTTCGTTACGGCAGACAGCAAAGTCAGAGCAGAGAGGAGATACAAAGAGCTTATCGAAAGGGGTACACCCGTTGAATTTGACGCTCTTCACGAGGAAATTAAGCAGAGAGATTATAACGACAGCCACAGAGATTTCGCACCGCTTAAGCAAGCTGAAGACGCAGTAGTTGTAGATACGTCAAATATGAGTATTGAAGAGGTTGTAAATTTTATATTAACCGACGTAAGGAGCAGATAAAGGATGTTTCATAAGATATGTAGGAGGATTGTTTTTCCTATAGTTAAGCTTCTTTACAGAATGAAGGTAAAAGGGCTTGAAAACCTTCCAAAGGGCGAAAATTTTATAATTGTTTCCAATCATTTGGGCATTATAGATTGCTTTGCAATTGCCATACTTTTTAAGCAAAAGATATACTTTATGGCAAAAAAAGAGCTTTTTAATAAAAAGCTCAAGGCGAAGTTTATAAGGTGGCTCGGCGGAATTCCCGTCGATAGAGAAAAGCTTGACATCACTACCGTAAAGGAATGTTTTAAAACACTTAAAAACGGAGATAATTTAGTCGTTTTCCCCGAGGGAACGAGAAATAAAAAAGCAGAAGAGGTTGACCTTCTTCCCTTAAAGGGCGGAGCAAATCTCATTGCGTTTAAAACGGGATATAAAATCGTTCCGGTTGGTATGGCTAAAAAATACAGGATTTTCAGAAAAAATCACATGTATATAGGCGAGGCTTACGACTATTCAAATTACAAGGGGCAAAAGCTTTCTGCAGAGCTTTCTGAGGAGCTTACCGAGGATATGAGATTGCGTTTATGCGACTGTATTAAAAACGCCAGAAAATTTGCTGAGGAGTCTAAAAAATGAAAGCCGTATTAGCAAAGAGCAGTGGCTTTTGTATGGGTGTAAAACGCGCGGTAGATACTGCAAAAACAGTTTACGGAAAGGGCGTTTACGTGCTTGGAGAAATTATACATAACGAAAGCGTTATAAAGGATATCGAGGCACTTGGCACGACCTTTGTGGATTCAATCGACGAGGTTAGCGAGGGCACGCTGATTATCCGCTCGCACGGAGTTGGCAAAAGCATTTTAGATAAGCTTGAAAAAAAGGATATCAAGGTAATAAACTGCACATGTCCCTTTGTAATTAAAACTCAGAAAATAATCGAGGAGCATTATTTAAACGGATTTCGCATAATAATAGCAGGTGAAAAAAATCACCCCGAGGTCATCGGTCTTAACGGTTGGTGTGACAATTCAGCTACGATAATTGACGAAAATTATGAAAGCATCGACTTAAAAGAGGACGAAAAAGTATGTCTGGTATCCCAAACCACCTATTCTGCGAGTAAATTTGAAAAAATATTAGATTTTTTTAATAAAAAAACATTAAAAACGCTTGAAATTTTTAAAACTATTTGCTATACTACAAGAGAGCGTCAAGAAGAGGCAGAAATATTGTCGAAAACCTGTGATGCAATGGTAGTAGTCGGTGGCAAAAATAGTAGCAATACTAAGAAACTGATGAGCATTTGTCAAGGAAACTGCAAGAATGTATATTTCATTTCAAATCCTGATGAGCTCGATTATGAAAAATTAATAAATTTTAAAAAGGTAGGTATTGTTGCTGGGGCATCGACGCCCAACGAACAATCAATGGAGGTTTTCTTAAACATGGAAAGTACAGAAGTAAAAAGCTCAGTAATGGAAGAAGCATTAAGTGCAATCGATGAACAAAAGTTCAGAAGAGGTCAGAGAATAACTGCTACTATATCAGCAGCTAACGATGACGGTTTAGCGTTGTATATCAACAACACTAAAAAAGAAATAATTCTTCCCAAAGACGAAATTGACTGCGAAAGTTATGACAAAGCAGTTTACGCTGCAAAAGTTGGCGACGAAATCGAAGTTATGATCGTAGGGCTTAACCCCGTTGTTTTGTCCGAGAAGGCAATCAAGGCACAAAAAGAAGAAGAAGAGGTTGTTGCTAAAATCAGAGACGGCGAAATTTTCACCGTTACCGTAACCGGCTCTAACAAGGGTGGTCTTGTTGCTAAGCTCGGTTCATACGACGTATTTATTCCTTCTTCTCAAATCAGAATTGGTTTTGTTAAGGATCTTGAAAAGTATGTTGGCAAGCAACTTCGCTTAAAGGCAGAAAAGGTTGAATCTAACGGCAGAAGAAAGCAAATCGTTGGTTCTCAAAGAGTAATCTTAGAGGCTGAAAAGGCTGAAAGAGATGCTGCGAGAGAGGCTAAAGAAGAGGCATTCTTTGCATCAATCAACTCAGGTGATGTTGTTACCGGTAAGGTTGTTAGATTTGCTGCTTTTGGCGCATTTGTAGAGGTAAACGGTTTCGACTGTCTTGCTCCTTTATCTGATTTATCTTGGACCAACGCTAAGACTCCTGCTGAAGTTTTGGAAATTGGCAAGGAATACGAATTCAAGGTATTAAAGTGCGAGAGAGAGACTAAGAGAGTTTCTCTTGGATATAAGCAACTTCAACCAAAGCCATGGCAGCTTGCAGCTGATAAATACGTTATCGGCGAGACTGTCAAGGGTAAGGTTGTAAGAATCGTAAGCTTCGGTGCTTTCGTTGAGGTAGAAAAAGGAATTGACGGTTTAGTTCACGTTTCTCAAATTTCTCATGAATGGCTTGAAAACCCAACTTCAGTATTAAAAGAGGGTGACGAGGTTGAAGCTAAGATTTTAGATATGGACGTTGAGAAAGAGAAAATGACCCTTTCTATCAAAGCTCTTACTCCTGCTCCTGAAGGCGTTCAAAAGCCAAGAAGAGAGAAAAAAGAAGATGTTGAGGGCGAAGAAAAGGCTGAAAGAAAGCCAAGAAGAGAAAGAAAGCCGGAAGTTAACGACGACGAACCAAGAGAGTGGACTGAGGGCGGTCTTGGTGGAATTTCTTTAGGTGATCTTCTTAATAACAAAGACTAATTCAGAACCACTAGTAAACTTGTGGTTTGCACTACCCCTAGAAGGGGATTTTACCGGCTCGCCCATAAACGGGCACCGAAGTTTAGCAACGCATCACTATTACTGGCAGCCGCTATGTCGCGGCTGTCTTTTTTGCCTACTTATTCTTTATACCCGTAAACG
>JAFVQT010000033.1 GCA_017504655.1 Clostridia bacterium
AGGAAAATTAAAAGTCAAAATATTTTATAATTTTTATATAATCGTTCACAAAAAAATATACAAAATATATTGCAAATAAATTGATGGTGTGTTAAAATGATAGCATGCAAGAAAAAATCTTTTATAAGTATAAAATTTCAAACGTATTATCAATATCCGAAATAGTAACAATACACTATCAAAAGCTTTTTAAAAGTTACGTTTTTCCAAGTGAGGAGCACGATTTTTGGGAAATAATATACTGTGACAGAAATCAGGTTTTGGTTTCCGTGGACAAACGTTCGGTTCTACTTAAAAAAGGCGAAATTCTATTTATTAAGCCAAACGACGTGCATAGTGTTACAGGCGACGGAAAGGCCGATGCAAATATATTTATTGCAAGCTTTGTTTGTAAGTCGAAAACAATGAATTTCTTTAAAAACAAGTGTTTTGCCGTACCCGAGGAAGCAAGATATTTATTAGCATCGATTATGACCGAGGCTAAGCAAACCTTTGTAATACCCGACTTTAACCCAAACTTATCTAAATTAGAGCTTAAAAGCAATGCAAATATAGGTGGCGCACAGCTTATAAAAATCAATCTTGAAGAGCTTTTCATAAAACTGATAAGGGCCGAAACTGCAAAGCCGACCTCTTCTGAAATTTTCATATCTAAAATTGAAGATTCAAACGCCTTAGAGGACGAGATTTTAAAGATTTTGCAAAATAACGTTTACAGCACTGTAACGCTTGATGAAATAGCATCTTCCTTGCACTACGGAAAAACAACCATATGTAAGGCTTTCAAAAAGAAAACCGGCAATTCGATAATCAATTATTACATAGAAATGAAGATTGCAGAAAGCAAAAAATTGATTAGAGAAAACAGGAGCTTTTCTGAAATTTCCGGGCTTCTTTGCTTTGATTCTCTGCCCCATTTTACTAAGACCTTTAAAAAGGTAACTCAAATGACTCCGAGAGAATATAAAAACAGTATTTTAAACTAAGGTGTATGATAAAGCCCCGATTTGAAATCGGGGCTTTTGATTATTTTCTTTAATTTTTATTTATATTTTAGTCTTTTAAAGCTCTATAACGTCAAATCTCTTTCTGTTTTTATACTCTCCCTTTGTAAAGTCGGGCACTAATTGAACTGCATTGCCCTCACTTATAGATTTTTCGGAAAGAGCCGTTATGCACATCCATGCCGCAGCATCGTAAACGTCTAACGGGAAGTGCTTGTCGCCAAGCGCAATACGAACGAATTCTCTAAGCATATATAAATCCATTCCTCCGTGACCAAGCTCCCTTTCCTCGTCGGTTATATTTTGCCAATAAGGCGGTAAAAACTCGGTAAATTCGTTTGCGTTATTTAAGTATTTTTCAATTGTTTTTTCGGTTTCGTAGAACTCGTGCGGATTGAGCTTTTCCTCTAAAAATACAAGGTTTACCTCGCCCGAGGTCATACCCTTAGTGCCCCTTACCGTAAAATCTCTGCTATAGAATCTCGGAAGTGTTGTATCAAGAGTTAAAAGTATGGTTTCTCCACCCTCGCAGGTAATAACCGTATTAACTACGTCACCTTGCTTAAACACCCTGTCTGCAAGCGTTTTGTCAGGGTTCTTATCGGTTTTTGCAAATGCAGAAAGTCCTGCGCCCTTGCTTGCAACCGATACGAGTGATACCATTCTGTTTCCCCTGTTAATATCGAGGATTTTAGCTATTGGGCCAAGCTCGTGCGTGGGGTAATTTTCACAGTTTCTATGGGTATATTCCTCAAGTCTGTAGTGTCTGTTTACGTTGCCACCTAAAATCTCGTCCCTAAGGTCATGCGCATACGCGCCCTTACAGTGAACAATCTCGCCCAAATAACCCTTTCTTGCAAGGTTTAATGAAAGAAGCTCAAATCTGTCGTAGCAACAGTTTTCAAGGAAGAAAAACGGAGTTTTGGTCTGCTCGTAGGTTTCAACAAGCTCCCAACACTCCTCAATATTTTTAGCACCGCCAACTTCCATTGCAGTTATTTTGCCTGCCTTCATGCTCTTGATAGCCATTTTTATATGCTCTTCCCAGCACGTACAGATTAAAACTGCCGTAAAATCGCCCTTTTCTAAAAACTCATCAAAATTTATAAAAGTCGCAGGCGCATCATACTTTGCGGTTATAAGATCAACGGCTTTCTGCACTCTGTCCTCATACGTATCGCATACTGCTGTAATGACTGCGTCTTTTATTGCAAGCAACGGACTAAGTAATGCAAAACCTCGCTGACCTAAGCCTACTACGCCTATTTTTAATTTTTCCATATCAAACCTCGAACAGTTTTTTTCAATTATATCATATATAAAAATTTTTATAAACTGTTTTTTTACATAATCTGTTCTTTTTTTTATTATTTTTAACATTTATTTATTTTTAAAAATAAAAGCCCCAAAAGAAAGGGGCTTTTAATTATTCTTCGATAAATCTAACAACTGCATCCTTTGGCATATAACCAAGTGTCTTTTTAACAACCTCTCCGTTTTTAAATATAAGTAAGGTTGGGATACTTGAGATACCGTATTTTACAGCTAATTCCTCTTGCTCGTCCACATTGATTTTGCCAACCTTGAGCTTACCTTCGTAATCCTTGGCAACCTCTTCGATAACCGGAGCTATCATGCGGCAAGGACCGCACCAAGTAGCCCAAAAATCAACTAAAACGGGGATTTCGCTTTTTAAAACCTCAGCTTCAAAATTATCTACTGTTAAAGTAATTTCCATAATCTGTCTCCTTTAAATTTTTAAATTGTCTACGTAATCACAAGCGGCAAGAGCCGAAACTGCACCGTCCGCCATAGCCGTTGCTACCTGACGTATTTTTTTGCTTCTGCAGTCACCCGCCACAAAAACACCTTCAGCTTTTGCCTTACAGTCCTCGCCGGACTCTGCATAACCGTAATCGTTTAGAGTGAGTAAGTTTTTAAATATTCCGTTTTGAGGTATAAGACCTATTGCAACGAAAAGCCCGTCTAAGGAAATACTTCTCTCTTCTCCGCTTGCGGAAATAACGTCTACGCCCTCAAACCTGTCGCTACCTAAATAGCCCTTTACTAAGGTTGAAAGTATAATCTCAACGTTTGCCTTAGCCATCAACTGCTCTTGAAGCTTGTTTTCACCCGTAAGTTTATCCAGGTTTTGAATAACGTATACTTTTTTGCATAAATCTGAAAGAAGTAAAGCTTCCTGAAGGGCTGAATTACCGCCACCTACAACGCCGACAACTTTGTCTTTATAGAATGCTCCGTCACATACTGCGCAGAAAGAGATTCCGTCGCCGATAAACTTTTCCTCGCCCTCTAAATTAAGCCTTCTGTGCTTTGCGCCCGTCGCTATAATAATCGCTTTACCCTCGAAAACACCACCGTCGGTAACTACCTTTTTAACGTCACCGTCTTCTACGGATAACACCTCGCAAAACTCAAGCTCTGCGCCCTGCTCTACTACCTGTTCAACAAGCTTTTCTGCAAATTCGTTGCCCGAAACCGCAATAAAACCAGGTATATTTTCTACCTTTGGCGAATAGGTAATTTGACCGCCGTATGCTGCTTTTTCTATTATTAATACACTTTTATTTGCTCTTTTTGCGTAAAGGGCTGCAGTTAAGCCTGCAGGCCCTCCGCCTATTACTATTATATCGTAAATCATTATGCGTTAAGATATTTCTTGATGTCTGATACGCCTACGTATTTAGAAGTCTTTCCGTCTTCTACTACAACGAGAGTAGGAGCTTGCTTAATACCGAAATCTTCTACGAGGTCAGCGTGCTCGTTTGCAAGGAGCTTTTCGTATTTTACACCTGCTTTATCAAGGAAGGTACAAGCTACCTTACAGTTAGGACAAGTTGCCGTCGTGAAAAGATATACCGCGTTTCTGCTATCAGAGGTTACTACCTCTTCACTGCTACAAGATGCGCAACCTTCTCTTTTTAATACAGAGTTGCCGATATCGTAAACCTTACGGTCCCTATACTCCTGGCTCTTACCGTCGTTCCAGTTTTGAATTGGACGATAGTAGCCTGTTATACGGCTGTAAACCTCTGTCTTTGCGCCACAGTCAGGACAAGTAAATACTTCACCCGGAATATAGCCGTGGCTCTTACATACAGAATAGGTTGGAGAAAGGGTGTAGTAAGGAAGCTTGAAGTTCTCTGCAATCTTTCTTACGAGGTTAGCAGCTGCCTTCCAATCGGGAAGCTTTTCACCGAGGAATGCGTGGAATACAGTACCCGAGGTGTAGAGAGTCTGAAGCTCATCCTGTACCTCAAGAGCTGTAAATATATCCTCTGTATATCCTACGGGGAGATGTGAGCTGTTGGTATAGTAAGGTGTTCCGCCGTAAGAGGATGATGCGGTAATGATATCGGGGTATCTCTTAACGTCATGCTTTGCAAGACGGTAAGAGGTAGATTCTGCAGGAGTTGCCTCTAAGTTATAAAGGTCACCGTACATCTCTTGGTAATCGGAGAGTCTTTCTCTCATGTGATTTAATACGTCTTTGGTAAATCTTTGAGCCTTTTCTTCAGTAAGGTCAGCCTTAATCCAATTTGCGTTAAGACAAGCCTCGTTCATACCTACTAAGCCGATTGTTGAGAAGTGGTTGTTGAAGGTGCCGAGATATCTCTTGGTATAAGGATAAAGTCCTTCCTCCAAAAGCTTGGTTATAACCGTTCTCTTAACCTTAAGCGAACGAGCGGAAATATCCATAAGTCTATCAAGTTTAGCATAGAATTCAGCCTCATCTTTAGCAAGATAAGCAATTCGTGGCATGTTAATAGTTACTACGCCTACAGAACCGGTGCTCTCACCGCTACCGAAGAATCCACCTGACTTTTTACGAAGCTCACGAAGGTCAAGACGGAGTCTGCAGCACATACTTCTTACGTCGCTTGGCTCCATATCACTGTTGATATAGTTAGAGAAATAAGGAGTACCGTATTTAGAGGTCATTTCAAATAACAATCTGTTATTCTCTGTTTCGCTCCAGTCAAAATTGCTGGTGATTGAATAGGTAGGAATTGGATATTGGAAGCCTCTGCCATTGGCGTCGCCCTCGATCATGATTTCGATAAACGCCTTGTTTACCATATCCATTTCCTTTTGACAGTCCTTATACTTAAAGTCTAATTCCTTACCGCCAACTATACAGTTAAGCTCTGCTAAGTCGTGAGGAACTACCCAGTCAAGAGTGATGTTAGAGAACGGAGCCTGAGTACCCCAACGGCTTGGGGTATTTACGCCGTAAATAAAGGACTCAATGCACTTTTTAACCTGACCGTAAGAAAGGTTATCTACCTTTACGAAAGGTGCAAGATAGGTGTCAAATGAAGAAAATGCCTGCGCGCCTGCCCATTCGTTTTGCATTATTCCAAGGAAGTTAACCATCTGGTTACAAAGGGTTGCCAAATGGCTTGCAGGCGAAGATGTAATTTTACCCGTTACACCGCCAAGACCCTCTTGGATAAGCTGCTTAAGCGACCAACCTGCGCAGTATCCGGTAAGCATTGAAAGGTCGTGAATGTGAATATCTGCGTTTTTGTGTGCGTTTGCAATCTCATCGTCGTAAACCTCTGAGAGCCAATAGTTTGCAGTAATAGCACCCGAGTTGGAAAGAATAAGACCGCCTACCGAATAGGTAACGGTAGAGTTTTCTTTAACTCTCCAGTCGTTGATTTTAAGATAGTTGTCAACAATTTCTTTGTAGTCAAGCACGGTGCTTGATAAATTTCTGATCTTCTCTCTTTGTCTACGGTAAATAATATACGCCTTTGCAACGTCGTCGTAGCCTGCTTTAATTAAAACAGACTCTACGCTGTCTTGAATATTTTCTACCGTAATATTTCCATTTTCAATTTTAGGCTCGAATTCTGAAGTTACCTTTAAAACTAAGAAATCGATAATATCCTTATGATACTGTTTTTCACACGCTTCAAATGCCTGTGTAATTGCTACGCTGATTTTAGAAAGGTCAAAATCAACTATTTTACCATCACGTTTTACAACTCTATACATGTTTCATCCTCCTACTTTTGTGTTTGCGAGAGTTAGTATACCATATATATTGTACCTTGTCAAGAGAAAACACAATATATTGTGGTTTTTCTTAAAAAAATTAAACGGACTAAAATAGCCCGTTTTAATAATTTTTATATTGATTTTACACACCTCTGAGCGAGATTTTTCCTACGCTGTTTTCGACAGATTTTGCAAATTCCTTGAGTTTATCTAAGGAAACGGCCTTTAGTCCTGATTGTATCAAATTTCCCGAGTCGACAAAGTTTTGCAAAAAATATTTTTTTGCGCCCTTTATCCACTCTCCTATTTTTACTATATCTTGTGCTTCGTGCAAGCCGTCTACCACAGTCGTTCTGAATTCATAGTCGACCTTATCTGAAAGCAGAAAAGCAACGCTCTCTTCTATCTTTGAAATATCAAAGGACTCTGTGCCCGTCGTAAGGGCGTATTTTTCCTTGCAGTTTTTAATATCCATTGCAACATAATCGACAAGCCCCTTTTCAACCAAGCTTTTAAGCCTTGCGGGGAATGTGCCGTTTGTGTCAAGCTTTACCAAAAAGCCAAGCTCCTTCACCCTTTTTAAAAAGTCCTCTATACCTACCTGCAAAAGAGGCTCTCCGCCCGAAACGCATATTCCGTCTAACAGACCCTTTCTTTTATTAAGGTATGCTATAATTTCTTCTTCGTCATAGACAACGTTATCTACTTGAGTTACAAGCAAAGCGTTATGACAAAACGGACAACGCAAGTTACATCCACCAGTAAACACTATGCAAGCAACCTTGCCTGGGTAATCTAGCATTGTCATTTTTTGAAAACCGTAAAATTTCATTTTTTCTCCTTTTGGCTTTCATTATAATATAGTAAATATTAAAGGTCAAGTTGCGAATAGTCTTCTAAACTAAAAGGCAGATCTAAAATGATGTCAGCATAAGAAAATTCATAAGTTACATTATATTTATTTTTCTCAATCATTCTAACTTTACTGACCTTTTCGTTTTCAAAATACACAAAAACATCCTCTAAGCTTATTACAATTTCTGAACCTGGCATTATATAACTTAATGATTGAGCATAATAAGCCCTTTCGCTAGCCTTCCAAGCAAAATCCTCATATTTGAAATTAATAAATTCAGGAAAATTTACGTATATATCATAATTTTCTTCTTCAATCTCTTTAATATCCCAACCTGGATCACGGGAAAAATCATCATGACGGCTCCACTGATAATATTTACCGCCAATCTTCGCATAGTAATTCTCCATGCTATCTTCGCCTTCACCATAACAATAATAAATAAAATCACCTTTTTTAATCAGCAAAATCGTGCTAACACTTCCATTAGGGTGAACTAACGTTCTTAACAACCTATACTCGTTGAAAACAAGCGCTTGTTCCCATGCTGATTTATCGACCGAAGTGAATTTTACTGCTTGGCTTTCGTTGATAGACTCCACCACACTTTCGCTAGTAGGTTTTGAGTCGCTTACATTTTTAGTGCAAGAAACAATGGAGAAGGCAAGCAAAAACACTAAACCAATCAAAATCGTTCTCTTCATCTTTTTCTCCTTTTGGCTTTCATTATAGTATAATAATTTTTAAAGTCCAAGTTGCTGTTAAAGATTTTTAAAAGGCTTATTTATACTTAGGCATCCACTTACCGTGAGCCTCGAAAAGATCATCACAAAACGTTTTTAGCAAAAACCGTGCTACCTGCACCAAGAAATGTTATTTTTACCATATAAGTTTCACACTATATTTCATTTTTATATTAACTTACAGAATTCACCAGTCCCTGCTTTAGAAATATATAGATAATTGCCGCCTAAAGAGGTAACCTCTTGGAGTGCCCATCTATCAACTATTTCACCGTTTATTTTAACAAAAAGATACAGCGCGTCACCCTCATAGATTTTTATAACGCCAAGCTCAACGTCGTATTCAGTATCAGGTGCAAACATATAGTCAACAGAGGTATTGCCAACTGTTATGCTTTTTGCCTTTAAAACAATCATATTATCGCTTGTTTTTCCGGCATTGGTAAAGAAATAAAACCTTATTCTTGCGTTATTATACGTACCCTCGGCACAGGTTTTAATTCTCATCTTAACCGAATAGGCATCACTATTAACCTCGGCTGTTAATCCACTTAAAACGCTAGTATTTTCAAAACCTAAATCTTCAAGAGTGTATCTATCAAATTCATAGCCCCTATATACGCCCTTTGTGTCGCTAACGTTTTCATTTGTTGGAGTAGGCTTTGGATTATCCTCCTCTACTCCGTCGAAAACGTAATCTTTATCGTAAAGCATTATATACGGATTTACTATTTCACCATTATTTTTAGACAGGTTAATACAAGTACCGCCAACCATAGGCTCGTTTAAACCGTCACTAAAATGCTTAATTTCACCAGTTTGGGCATTATAATAGTTGAGAGAATCATAGGTTGAGCTCTTTTGACCGTACGTAAGCCTTATCCCCTCGTGCACTATACTTGCACTGTTTATATGCTCGTGCCCTATAAACACACTGTCAACACCCAACGATTTAAAGCTATTCCAAACGACGTAATCTTCATCCCACTCACCGTAAGCACCAGATAATATGCCAAAATCACCCTCACGACCAACCTGATCTAAATCAATTGCACCGCTTGACAAATCGTAGGTGTTTGCCGCATCTGCAAAAGCTTGAAGGGGGAAATGAAAACAAAACGAAAGCTTTACACTAGGACACTTAGCCTTTAAATTATTGATAGCTGAGGTGTACCAATCTACTTGATCACCTGCAAAGCCAATAAAATTTTTAATAGTATGACCGTTAGATATGGACCTTTGACTTAAATTACCCGCGCCGTTCGTATCTAACATATAAAAGGCTCTTTTTAAAACGCCACCTTGAACAATCCCCACAGAATAGTTACCGTTGCCGGTTAACGTTCTTTGCTTAAAAAGACAATATTTAGAATTTTCATACTGCTCGCATTGCCAATCAACGCCCTTATACGTTTCGGTATCGTGATTACCAAGTATCGGCGCCCAAGGTGTTTCAAAGGAATCCATAAAAGATATTAAATCTAAAAGACTTTCGCCACTATCGTCAAACTGACCGTACACGTTGTCACCCGTCATTAAAATAAGGTCCGGATTATATCTCGTTATAACCTGCCTTAAATAATTACGGTATCTGCTTGCATAGCCACCATCGCCAAGCCATTCCTCGCTTGTTTGACTTGCAAAACGAAGCTGCGAACCATCTACAATTTGAATATCGGTAAGCTGTAAAACCCTTATATCTCTACCTTCTTCAACCTCAACGACAAAATCTACGAGTGTAGAAAAATCAACGGCTTCTTTTGTAGGATTACTCGTTTTATTATTCTTTTTACAAGCAACTGCGCTTATCATAATCAAAAAAGTAAGCGCAAAAACTAATAATTTTGATAAAAAATGCTTCATCGCTATAATTTACTTATTTTCTAATTTCGTTTAAAGTGCTAAATACAACCTCTTTATCAAAATAGTGAGGCTTGTCTGGTAAAACTATTAAGCGACAGTTTTCAGATGCGTTTTCCTTTTTATAAATCTTCTCAATTACACTGTAAACTTCTCTTGTTCCTTTAATATAGAAAATAGGGTCTATCTCGCCGTTAACAAGAGCTAACTTTCTTGGAGCAATTAAGCATGCAAGTTCACCCATATCAAAATATTCTGCCATATGAGGAACGTAGTTACAAGTACAATGCCACATTTCTGCAATACTGTCTTTAAAAGCACAAACAGCGCAAGAAGGAATTGCATATTTAATTCTTTCGTCAAAGCAAGCTGAATAATAAGTCGCCGTACCACCACCGGAATTACCAAGCATTGATATATCGTCCAAATCTAATTTATCGCTAAAAAAGCTTAACGAATCGATTGCCTTAGAAACGTCCCATACTCTTTCGCCAAGTATTGTTCTTCCTAAAAGCAAAGCAGTCATTGACGTAAAATAGCATCCGCAAGTCAAGGCGCGACCTCTGTCCTGACGAAGAGTCGTTCTCTCGCCCATGCCTCTTTGTTCTACGCAAAGGGCTGCAAAGCCGTTTTTTACGGCATCCAATGCGTATGTATTGTTTTGAAGAGTTATATCGTCTTCCTCATATATTTTTTTGCCTATTGAAATATGAAAGCCTGTTGTATGACCTTGCAGACATACGCAAACGGGATATTTTTCTTTGCCAAGCTTAGGAATAAGCAAATAACACGGCACCGTACAGCCTTTTTCGCTTTCAAACGTATAGCGATAGCGGGTGTATTCGTCAAACTCGACAGTTTCTTCTATATCAATATTTATCTCGCAAGCGTTTTGAGCAATATTGTCAAGCCCTAATATTTCAATATATTTTTGTTTAACCTTTTGTTTCCACTCTCCGTAGTCTGCATTTTCGTCAAACGCAAGCTTTGGCTTAAGGTTAAAAAGCTGTTCGTGAATTAAATCGTTGTCTATCTTCTTCATAAATGCACCTCGGTTTTGCTACAACTTAAGTAAGCGTAATTTTATATTTATTGCATTTATAATACAATGGTTCGTTTAATAAAATCAAGTGAAATAGAAAATTTATTGTCAAATTTTATCAAACTGCGACCCCGGCATAAAAAATGCGAAACGGAAAATTCCGTTTCGCATTTTTTGGTGCCCCCTCACATTATGTAACTTGAACCAAAAGATTATGGTAAATGATAATAACGTAATATTCACCCAAACTTTACCCTAACTCTTCCCCAACGAATTAACCTATAAGTCGATTATTTAAGGTTTTAGTAAATTTTATTTTTTACCGTTATTGGCTCATATTCTTCAATTTTTCGAGAAAAATTTCACCGCATTTAAATAATTAATATTAGCCAAAATCTCTTACGTTGTCGTAGGCACTTTTTGTTTCTCGATATTTCGACTTATGCGACAACAACCACTCCCAAACGTCTTTATTTTCAAACGTTTTCGTCCATGCATCGTGCGAAGTCCTTTCATAAATTGTCAATTTTGCATTACCGCCGTTTACGTTAACAGCATCCACCATTTTTTTGCTTTCTTGGGGAAAAACGGTTATATCTTCTTCACCGTGAAACGCCCACACGCCCATATGAATTAAACGCCCTGCATTCCAATACATACCACCGCCACAAATAGGAATAATCGCAGCAAATAATTCAGGTCTAGACATCGCTAACTGCCACGTAGCATAACCACCCATACTTGCTCCAACTACATATACCCTTGATTTATCAACGCTATCCCAAGCAACAATAGCCTTAACAAAGGCTTGTAATTGCTCAAAAATGCTAAACCAAGAATCCTCATAGCACTGCGGAGCAACGGATATTGCCCCCTTTAACCAAGGCTCTGTTTTACTAAAAAACGGATGGTTATAGATTACGTCCGTATCTCTTCCGCGCCCACCTGCACCGTGCAAATAAATCACCAAAGGATATTTCTCTTTGTTTGAAAACTCCGCAGGCATACGCAATACGTAGTCCAATTCCTCAAAAATACGCTTTTCCATACTTGTCTTAAATCCCTTTACGAAATGTTTTTAACCACTCTTCCGCTATCAGTTTACCGCCCGCAACGTCGGGGTGAACGCCATCGTATAAATAATGTTCTGCGCCGTATTTTTCCGCTACTTCGTCAAACTTTTCTTGCAATGCAACAAAAGGAATACCATATTCTTTTGCAAGTTTCTTGACAACTGCCGCATACTTCTTTACTTCACAAAATTCCTCGTATTTTTCTTCCGTTGCAGAGCCTTTCAAAACAAAAGGTTCGCAAAGAATAAATTTTACGTTAGGAAGATGCTCTTTTGTGTCTTCAATAAGCATACGATACACTTTTTCAAAGCGATTGAGTTCCACGCCGTTACCGCCGTAAATTTCGTGCCACACGTCGTTTATACCGATAAGAATGCTAACAACGTCTGGTTGATAATTCCACACGTCTGCCTTAATACGAGCGTATAAATCCACAACTCTATTTCCACTAATACCACGATTGATAATTTCATATTTTACGGGATTTTCGTATTTAAGCGTACTAGCAACACCGTTCACGTAGCCAACGCCATAGCCAAAGGCTTGTCCGTCCATATCACGGTTTCTTGCCATATCCGTAATCGAATCACCAAAAAACAATATTTTCATTTTTCCCTCCATTAAATATTCACAATCGAATTATTGTTGTTTCTTTGCAAACTTATAAAGCGAAGAAACGTCATAATCTTCCCCGTTGATATATTTTGCAAGAATAATCGCCGCAGGCTTAGGCTCGCCCGAATGCGCCTCGTCAAATACGTTGTAGATTAAACCAAAATTATCCTCTCCAACCGTTTCCAAACGGTCCGCCAAAGTACACAGCCTAAACAAGAAAATCTTTTTTACAAACGGAAGTTCTTTTTCTATAACTTCAAACGCTTTTAAAAATCTCTCGCCTATCAACTGCTTTTCAGATTCTCTCGCAAAGTCCGACCATCCAAATTCCGTATACCACACCGGCATATCTCCTACGCCAAACGACTGCATAACGCCATATAATTTCTTTTGTCCTTGCAACCAACCATCGTCGATTTCGCCAGTCTCCAAAGAATATGGGTGAAAATTCATAACTTCAAAGAAATCTTCTTGCCTACTTGATTTTTCTTCACAAATCGAAGGATATTTCCCCGATTGAAGTGCAGAAAACACTTTCGTTAAATATGTAGGAGCATCATTCGTATTCCAAAACCCTGGAAAAAGAACCTTTGCCTCTGCATTGTATTTCTTAACGCCTGCATTTGCAAAATAGGATAAATCTAAAACTATCTTAACAATTTCGTCTTGCGAATATATGTAGCTTGCATTTTCTTCTTTAGTTTTTCCCCATATAAAGCCTTCACGGTGTAAAAAGTCTCCACTTACACCATCGGGCTCGTTTGTAGGTTCAAAATAACAAATATCAGGAAACTGCTCGGCAATTAGTTCATAAAGTTTTCTCTGTACGTTTAAAAAACGAACGTATTTCTCCCTCTCTTTCACTGGATCTGGTACAGCCCATCCTTCCGCACAATTAAAATCTTCTGGGTATAAAAACGACCAAGAAAGCAAAGAAAAATCTTTTACACCTTTTGCTTTTAATGAATCTAAATATGCACGCAATTTTTTTGCACGCTCTTCGATAATTATTACGTTATCATTACTGTCACAACGAGCAAACTCGTGAAAACGAAGCCAAACACGCATTGCAGTTGCCTTAAATTCTCCTGCAAAATGCGATATTATTTCGTTAGTCAAACCCCTGTCAAGATGATCGTTTACCTCGCAGGAAGTTTCACACAAGCCTATTTCAAAACTTTTACTTTTTGACATTTTTCAATACATTATTCACTATTTACCCTTTAATAGCTTTCACTACTTGTTCTGAACAAATCGCAATCCCTTCTTCCGACAAATGAATTTGATCCGCGCCGATATATTTATAAAGATCTCGCATAACCGTCGTATACAAGTCGTTAATTTCTATCCCGATTTCTTGCAGTTTAGGAACAATCAAATCGTTATAACGCTTGATAATATTGTTATCGTTATACGGAAACTCATAATGCACGGGCGTAGTCGTGGCAAAGATAACTCGCTTGCCCAACTTTTTCAATTCCTTTGCAACACGGAGCATATTCACAACATATTCCTCTTCGCTCGTAAATGGCTCTCCATCGTCAAAAAGTGCCGTTGGAATATCCCAAAGCCCATTATTCCAATGGATAACGTCACTCCCTTCGATTTGAGCTTTAAAATCGAATAACATACGCAAAGTATATTTAACGAAACGGCAATTGTCTTCGGGCTGAAAGACC
>JAFVQT010000034.1 GCA_017504655.1 Clostridia bacterium
ATTTTTCGCAAATATCGCTTGATAAATTTTAAATGATAGTATATAATATCAATATACGTGTAATTTTACATTTAAAGCGAGGTTTATGCGATGAGAACTTATCTTGGCAAAGTTTTAGACAAAAGTCTTATTGATGAAAAAGGATTTACCGCTTCCGTTCGTGAAGACGGTTTTGACGTAGACGACGCAGTTTTAGGCATTGCGCTCAGAGACGAGCAAAGGTATTATCCTGAAGACTATGCCGCTTACGAGGAGCTTGCTGCTATGGACGCAACTGCTCCGGCGTTGGACGCAGAGGATAAACCCAAATATATTCCATCGCCAACGTTTGCTCAGAAAATGCTCAGAGCAGACGAGGTTATTCAAGACAGATACGACGAGCTTAAAAACTATGCTCTTCGCTTTAAAAAGCTCAAGTCGAGAATTTCTAAGAAGTTCGACTCTATCAACCAAGGTAGACTTCACTTCGTTAAGCTTTCTGTAGCAGGTAAAACGTTGAAGCTTTATCTTAATATGGATATTAATACAACAGATCCTAAGTTCCACTGCAAGGATATGTCTGATAAGAAGACTTACGTTACCGTTCCCGTTCTTCTCCGTATAAAATCGGGTAGAGCGGTAAGATATGCTAAGATTCTTATCGACCAATGTGCTGCTTCGCACGGTCTTGTAGAGAATCCTAAGTTTGAAGAGGTTGATGCTATCGCAACCGTAGAACAATTCCTCTATGGTGAAGACGAGGGTGGCGAAGAATAAGAAATTTAAGGAGAGAGCTTGCGGGTAACCGTTACGTTCTCTCTTTTTATGTGTTAAGGGCTATGCTCATACGTGTATGATTATACAGCCGTCCGTAAAACCGTTGGCTTAGGGCTTAAACGCAGGCATGTTTGGCAAAAAACAGTGTTTATACTGTAAAATTTAGAAAATCGGTTATAAACTGCCCCTGAAGGGGCATTATTTTATAAAATATAATAAAAAATGATTGACAAACTCAAAAAGGTAGTGTAAAATATATAAGCACTCCTTGGGGGTGTTAATTTTTTGGGAAGGCGAAAGATATGGCAAAAGGAAGTAGAACCAGAATCACTTTGGCGTGCACTGAATGCAAGCAGAGAAACTACGACGATTACAAAAATAAGAAAAACGATCCAGACAGACTTGAAATGAGCAAGTACTGTCCTTTCTGCAAGAAGCACACCATTCACAAAGAAACGAAGTAAAAGTTTCTAAATTTTAGCAGAGGTAACAATATAATGAAGAACCAAAAAGATACAGCAGTATCAAAGCCTGTTGAGAAAAAGGTTAAAAAGAACAAGAAGCCCAATATTTTTAAGCGCATGTGGGTTAAAATCAAGGAGATTTTTTCTGAGCTTAAAAAGGTTACTTGGCCATCCTTTTCAACGGCTATTAAGCAACTCGGTTGCGTTCTTGGTATCGTTCTCGTTGTTCTCGTAATCATCATGGCGATGGACTTCGGTCTTCAAGAGCTTTTAAAATTGATGAGAGGTAACTGAGTATGAGCCAAGGAACGGCAAAATGGTACGTAATTCATACGTATTCAGGTTACGAAGCGCTTGTTAAGGATTCGCTTGAAAAGCTTATTGAAAACAATAACTTAAGTGATACCATATTGGATATTAAAATCCCTATGGAAGAAACTATTGAGGAAAAGAACGGCAAGAAGAAGGTTGTTTTAAGAAAAATTCTTCCTTGCTACGTTTTCATAAAGATGGTTTATTCTAACGATATGTGGTTTTTAATTACCAATTCGAGAGGCGTAACGGGCTTTGTCGGTCCTCAAGGTAAGGCAATTCCTCTTGGAGAAGACGAGGTAAAGAAGATGCGTCTTGAAGAGAGGGTTGAATCTTGTGACCTTGCAATCGGCGATAACGTTAAGATTATTTCCGGCGCACTCGATTCGTTTATCGGAACGGTTGAAGACCTTAATATGGAGTCGCAAAAGGCGAGAGTTAAGGTTTCTATGTTCGGTAGAGATACCGAGGTAGAGGTTGATTTTATTCAGCTCGACAAGATTGGCGCAGACGTGTAACCAATAAACATTATTATATAATATATATACCGAACTCAGCTTCGGTATTTTATCACGATTAAAAGCAAGTTAACACTTGCCTTTATATAAGTGGGAGGAGCGTTAAATTTTTTCTATGACGCTTTCGCTAAAACCACAATTTATGGAGGAGAAATATGGCTAAGAAAGTTACTGCAATAGTTAAATTGCAATTAGCTGCCGGCAAAGCGACCCCGGGACCACCGGTTGGTTCAACCTTAGGACCTTACGGTATCAACATACCCGGTTTTACTAAGGAATTCAATGCAAAGACTGCAAACGACGTAGGTTTGATTATTCCCGTAGTAATCACTATTTATCAGGATCGTTCTTTCACGTTCATCCTTAAGACCCCCCCTGCTCCCGTTCTTATTAAGAAGGCGTGCGGTCTTCAGTCAGCAAGCGCTAAACCTAACAAGGATAAGGTTGCAAAGCTTACTAAGGCACAGGTTGAAGAAATTGCAAAGCAAAAAATGCCCGACCTTAACGCAGCATCTTTAGAAGCAGCAATGAGCATGATCAAGGGTACTGCCCGCAGTATGGGTGTTACCGTAGAAGAGTAATATATAGGTGGGAGAGAGTTATTCTCGTATGAACCACAAGGAGGACTTTTAAATAATGAAACACGGAAAGAAATATGTCGACAGTGTAAAGACATTTGACCGCACTAAACAATTTGAAGTAAACGAAGCTCTCGATTTAGTAATTGCTAACGCAAAGGCTAAGTTCGACGAAACCGTAGAGTTCCACTGCAGATTAGGTGTTGACCCTAAACAAGCAGACCAACAGGTAAGAGGCGTTATCGTTCTTCCTAACGGAACCGGTAAGAGCGTTAAGGTATTAGTTCTTGCAAAGGGCGAAAAGGCAGATGCAGCTCAAGCTGCAGGTGCTGACTACGTTGGTGCAGAAGAGCTTGTTGCTAAGATTCAAAAAGAAAACTGGTTTGATTTTGATGCAGTTATCACAACTCCCGATATGATGGGTGTTGTAGGTAGAATCGGTAAGCTTTTAGGACCTAAGGGCTTAATGCCAAACCCCAAGTCAGGTACTGTTACCAACGACGTAGCTAAGGCTATCGCTGATATTAAGGCAGGTAAGGTTGAGTACAGACTTGATAAGCAAGCAATTATCCACTGTGCTATCGGCAAGAAGAGCTTTGGTAGAGAAAAGCTTGCAGAAAACTATAACGCTTTAGTAGATGCAATTATTAAAGCTAAGCCGGCTGCAGCAAAGGGACAATACGTTAAGAGTATTTCTCTTACCAGCACTATGGGCCCCGGCGTAAAAGTTTTACCTAAAAACGCTTAATTTCGTTTGACAAAGTACCGTCTTGGTGCTATAATTTAACAGTAATAACCGAAGACAGCAGGTTTTAAAGCATTTATATGCTACCCGCCGAGGTATTTTGAGAACGCTGATTTTATCATGCCCTCGATTGCCTTGTGCGGTCGAGGGCTGTTTTCATTACAAGAATGGCTAACGCCAAAGCAAAAAAATAACGGAGGTAATAAAGTTGTCAGCAAATCTTGAGGCAAAAAAGCAAATAGTTGAAGACATCAAAGCAAAGATTCAGGCAAGCAAGTCGGTTATTTTAATCGATTACAAGGGCTTGACTGTTGCCGAAGATACCGAATTCCGTTGCAACATGAGAAAAGCAAACACTGAGTACAAGGTTTTAAAGAACACTTTACTTAAGCGTGCTTTCAACGAACTCAACGTTACCGATTTTGATGCTGATCTTAACGGTTCTACGTCAGTAGCTTTCGGCTCTGACGAAACAGGCGCAGCAAAGGTTGCTTGCGACATGTGTAAGAGCACTAACGATAAGATCAAGGTTAAGAGCGGTTTCGTAGATGGCGCATATGTTGATGCTAACGGAGTAAAAGCACTTGCATCAATTCCTTCAAAAGAGGTACTCGTTGCAAAACTTGCTGGTGCATTATCCAGCATTATCAGCGGCTTGGCTGTTGCTCTTAACGCAGTCGCAGAACAAAAAGAGCAAAACGCTTAATTTTTAAGAGCAAAAAACAAAATTTAGAAAAGAGAGGATATTAAAATGGCTGATATCGCAAAATTTATTGAAGAAATTAAAGGTATGACTGTTATGGAACTTAACAGTTTAGTTAAAGCAATCGAAGAAGAATTCGGCGTAAGCGCTGCTGCTGTAGTAGCTGCTGGTCCTGCTGCCGGTGCAGAAGCTGCTCCTGCTGCTGAAGAAAAGACTGAATTCAACGTAGTACTTAAGGAAATCGGCGGCAACAAGATCGCTGTTATCAAGGCTGTAAGAGAGCTTACCGGTCTTGGCCTTGTTGAAGCTAAGAACCTTGTTGAAAAGCTTGGCACTATCAAAGAAGCTGCTCCAAAGGATGAGGCTGAAAAGATGGTTGCTAAACTTAAGGAAGCTGGCGCAACTGCTGCTATGGAATAAGATTTGCAAATTATTACCAAATAATAAAGCACCCTGCGGGGTGCTTTTTATTTTTGGCTTTGCCCCATTCGTGACTGATATTTAAAGGCTTATCTACGTTGCAATACTAATCTTTTTACGGTTTTATTTGCAATTTATATTACCTCGTTGCAAATCGGCTTTGATGCCGAGTACAAAACTAAAGATTAATTACTGTTAGTATTATAACAAGACATTGTTTGGTAGCGCATCAGGGGTTTTATGTTGGTGTAAAAACAGCCTTGTGTGGGAATAATGAAAGTTGTCGGTTATTGTTTTTTCAACGATATTCATTTGACAAAATCTCAGCTTTAATATAGAATATTTATTAGGGTGAATTATGTTAGCTTTATATATTTGTTTAAGTTTGATAGTCGGTTATCTGATGGGCTCGATAAGTGTGTCCGTAATTCTTTCTAAATGGCTGTTTAAAGGTGACGTCCGCCAACACGGAAGCGGTAATGCCGGTGCTACCAACATGGCAAGAGTTTACGGTGCAAAAGGCGGTCTTTTAGTTTTATTGGGCGACTTTTTAAAGGCAATCATTGCATGCACCTTGGTGCTTGTGATAGCAAGCGATAAGTATACTGAGGTGTGCATTATGGTTACAGGCATGGCTTGTGTAATCGGTCACGCATATCCGGTGTTTTTCAAGTTCAAGGGAGGTAAAGGCGTTACCGTTGGCGCGGCGATTGCTCTTATCATCGATTGGAAAATTTTAGTATTTATAGTCATAGTATTTTTCGTAGTGTTTTTCTGCACGCGTATAGTTTCAATCAGTTCTATATTCGGAGCAATAGCTTTAATTCTTTCAACTATGATATTCTACGTGTTAAACGTCTGTGGCGTTGGCGGAGATTATCTTGCAAACTTCACGGTCTATAGGCTGACGCTTGCCTTGGTTGCAAGTGTAATTTCTATCTGGTTGCACAGAGCGAATATAGTAAGACTGTTAAACGGCGAAGAAAAAACCTTTACCTTTAAGAAAAAAACAGAGGCAAAGGCTTGACATGTTTTTGTTAAAAATGTGCGATAATGAACTTATAGGGGGCTTTTATGAGGTTTTCTGTTCTCGGATGCGGTAGATGGGGCTCGTTTATAACCTGGTATCTTTCCTCACAGGGCTTTGAGGTTTTAGAGTGGGGGCGAGAAACGAGTAAGGATTATGCCATCTTAAAGCAAACAGGTGAAAACGGATACGTAAAACTGAATAGAGGCGTCACGCTTACTTCTGACCTGAAGGAGGCTGTTGATTTTGCTGAGGTTATAGTAATTTCGATTAAATCTCAGGGCTTAAGAGGTCTTGGCCAAAGACTACGCGAGATGGGTGGCAATGCAAAAACCGTAATACTTTGTATGAAGGGCTTAGAAGAGGATACGGGTAAACGTCTTACCGAAGTTATGCTCGAAAGTGGCTTTGATAAGCACAAGCTTGCCGTATGGGTTGGGCCCGGACATATACAGGAGTTTACTCAAGGTAAGCCAAACTGTATGGTTATAGACGGATATGATGCAACGCTTATCAAAAGCATTGCAGATACGTTAAAGAGCAATCTCATCAGGTTTTATTACGGTGAGGACATTATAGGTAGCGAAATAGGTGCGGCATCTAAAAACGTAATGGGTATAGCAGCGGGTGTTTTGGACGGAGGAGGCTTTAAGTCCTTAAAGGGCGCGTTGATGTCAAGGGGGGCAAGAGAGGTTGCTCGCCTTATAAAAGCGATGGGAGGCAACGAGCTGTCGGCTTACGGGCTTTGCCATCTGGGCGATTACGAAACCACGCTTTTTTCGGAATATTCAAACAACCGCAGATTTGGCGAAGAGCTTTATAAGGGTGTCAAGTTTGACAAGCTTGCAGAGGGTGTGTACACCTCAAAGGCAATGATGGTTTTAGCTGATAAATACGGGGTTGAGCTTCCGATAACTAAGGCAGTATACAACATTGTATACGAAAATCACGACCCGCTTGCAGAGCTGTTGACGTTGTTTGGAAGAAAGAGTGTAAGTGAATTTTAAAATGATAACGGCTCGGGCTTTTTGCCCGAGCCGTTTTAATGTAATTAAATTTTAATATTCGTCTTCCCAGCTTCCGGATTCTTCCTCCCAATCGGGAAGCTCGTCCTCCGGTATAGCATTGTTTATAACACTTTGCGGTACAACTACTTCAGTTCTTCCTATATTGTAATACTCGAATTTGTATCTGTTTACGGACTCTCTTTCTTCAGGGAAACAGTAGTCGGACTTAATAGAAACTATTTTTCCGTCTGCAATTTGTACTACTATGTTTGTGCATATGAGAGTTCCCTCAGGTTGTCCGTTAGGTTTAAAATACGTAGCCTCGATTGGACCGGCGCATACGTACGCGCCTAAATTTTCGTCGTAAGTAAATTCGTCGTAGTGGTCAGCGAAAGAAACGTCGAGAATACTTTCGTTTTTAATGCCGGTATACCTGCTGTCGCTAGTATCTGACGATATATAGAAGATATCGCTATAACTTCTTATGTAAGTTGTAAAAGTGCCGTCGTTATTTTTTACCGAATAATATTCCGCATCCTCGCCGTAAGTAATGTAACACGCATTTTCATCAAATTGAAGTGAATTTGTATAAGTTGAATGGGAGTTGAAATTGCCATCCGGAGCAATGTAAACGTTTAAAGAGTAATTGTAATATTCTAAGTTTTCAAAAGCATCAACCCAATCGTGCTCGCCCTCTACAATGCTTTCTATGGTAATTTCTTCAACGTAGCTGTAAGCGCAGTGCTCGCATTTGTACGTCTTGGTAATTTTGTCAGAAGTCTGTACTATTTCGGGAGCGAGGAAGTAGTGCTCTTCATTTTCAAATCTGTAGTAGCAGTTTTCAAAGGTGCAGGCATACCAGTGGAAGCCATTGTTATAAGAAAGCTCTTCTGTTTTTACGTGCTCGTGCTCAGCAACGTCAGGAAGCTCTATTTCAAAGCCACAAACCAAGCAAATGTGAAAGTCTTTGCCGTCTTTTTCAACAACGTCGAAAGAATGCTCCTCTTTACCGTCAATCTCCTTGCAATTTTCATCAGTGCATGCGTGCCAGTGAAAGTCATTGTCGCAGGTCCATTCGTCCGTAAAGGTGTGGTCACCGGAGCTTGAAGTATCACAGGATGTAAAGGCAAGCAAACAAGCTGTGCTTAAGCAAAAAGCCAAAATAAGAGAAAAGAGTTTTTTCATGTTTAATACCTCCATTTAATAAAGTGATTATACCACACAAAAAACAAAAAGACAATCTAAACCTAAAAAATTTAAAAAGTATTTAAAAAAAGTTTACATTTTGATTTTATTGTGGTATTATATTGTAGGCGAAAATAAAGTTAATATCTGGGTGTGGCGCAGTTTGGTAGCGCGCTTGAATGGGGTTCAAGAGGCCGGAAGTTCAAATCTTCTCACTCAGACCAGCAAATTAAGGTAGGACAGGAAGTCCTACCTTTTTTGCTTATCTGAGGTGAGAAGTTTTACTTTCTGCGTTGCAAATAGTAATACAAAACGTTTGCAACGCCAGAAGTGACGCGTTTAAAACGCTATTCCGTCAAGATATCCTTGTACACTCTATAAATCTTATTTTTCGTTGATATCTTTCCTTACAAATCTTCCTATCTACCAACAATTAAGTATATAACTTATACCCCACCTTTTTTGCTTATCTGAGGTGAGAAGTTATCACTTCCCGCGTTGCAAATAGTAATACAAAACGTTTGCAACGCCAGAAGTGACGCGTTTTAGAAAGGTTATTCCGTTAAGGAAAGCGACGTTTTTTATCAATTGACTTTTAATAAGTTGCCGTATTGTTATAAAAAGCTCTCGAATCCCACAAGATTTGAGAGCTTTTTTTGTTAGTTTCGTTTGTTTTTAACCAATTCAAAGAATTTTTCAGGGTTATAATTTACAACTAATTCAGAGGGGAAATCTATCTCCTTAAGCAGTTTATAACTATTGTTGAAGTCCCCTACCTTTTTAGCCCCGTGACTGTCACTGCCAAGCATTATATACACACCCTTTTGCTTACAGTTAAGTAGCATTTCCACAAGCCTTGCCACACCGTATCCGCGATAGCCGTCCGGGCTTATTCCCACCGAGCTAAGCTCAAGCAATGTGCCCGTTTGGCTTGCGCCCGCAACAAGCTTCTTAACGTCTATTCTGTACGTTGGGTCGTCGGGATGGCAGATTGCAATCACGTGAGGATTTTTCATTGCATTTACCATTGCAAGGGTGTTTTCCTCTTCGTTTTTGGGCTTATACACCTGTTTGTGCAGCCCTGCAATCGCATAGTCAAGCCCTTTTAAAATATCCTCGCCAAGGTCTACGTCGCCATTTGTATTTAAAACGTTCAGCTCAACCCCATAGAGAATTCTAACCCCCTCTATCACCTTGTCGCAGTAGTGCAGATTTCTGAAATAACTCTCGCTCGCAGAGCCTTGCATTTTTGGCGCATGGTCGGTTATTCCAAGATATTCAAGCCCCAATTCATTTGCCCTTTTTGCAAGCGAGGTAAGGGTGTCTTGAGTGTGGTGACCGCTTGCAATAGAGTGGGTATGTAGATCCATTTTTGCCTTCATATGCCAATTATACACTATTTTTTGGTAAAAAACAACAAAAATAACACAATTTTTTAAAATTTCAAACCAAAACCACACAAAACAACGTTCAAAAACAAAAAAATTCAAAAAATTTGCAAAAAATTTGTTGTTTTGTGTTGACATTGCTTTTAACGTGTGGTATACTGTTGGTGTAAGATGAAAGATGGGTAAAAATCACCCGTTGGTTTTGGTTTCTTTCATTATTATATAAAGAGGCAAATATGCAATTTAAAGACGTTTTTCAAAGTGAAGAAAAATTAAGAATAGTACAGGAGCTTGTTCCGGGTAAGCAGGTAACTCTTGCTCACGTGATTGCAAATCCCGACCCGATTATGTACCGTAAGCTCGGTCTTAACCCCGCGGTAGATTACAGCAAGAACGCAATCGGTATCGTATGTATAACTCCTGCAGAGTCCGCCATAGTTTTTGCCGATATCGCTTTAAAGGCGAGCGGAGCGGAAATCGGCTTTGTGGACAGGTTTAGCGGAACGCTCATTCTTCTCGGTACGGTGTCAGAGGTTTCCACTTCGATTGAGGCGGTTATAGAGTATGCGGACAAAACGCTTAAATTTACCGTTTGCCCACTCACTAAAACTTAAGACCTTGGGTCTGACGCTATGAAGAAAAAGATAATGTTCATGGGGCGTAGCGGTGCAGGTAAAACGACCATAATGCAAGCCCTTTACGGCGAGGATATCGCCTATAAAAAAACCCAATACGTAAACTACAGTCAATATATAATAGACCCACCGGGGGAATACATCGAGGATAAGCAATTTGGATTTGCCCTTGCGCTTTACTCCTACGAGGTTGACGTAATAGGTTTTATATTGGCAGCAAACGAACCCTTTTCACTTTATTCGCCCGGCACTGTGGCAATGGCAACGAGAGAGGTTATCGGCATAGTAACGCAGATAAACTCAGAGGGCGCAAATCCCGAGCTTGCTGCAGAGTGGCTTAAAATAGCAGGGTGCGAAAAGATATTTTTCGTTGACTCCGTTACAAGAGAGGGCTTGGATAAGCTTATTGAACACCTTGGGTGGGATAAGGAATAACAAACAAAGTTAAAAATCCACAGAAGTGGTAAAAATAAAAATAGAAAAACATATCAATCAAAGGAGAGATATATATTATGGTAAACGAATTTGAAATCAAAAAACAGATTTGCGAAATCGGTAAGAGAATTTACAACCAAGGAATGGTTGCTGCAAATGACGGTAACATTTCTGTAAAGCTTAACGATCACGAATTTTTGTGCACTCCTACCGGTGTTTCTAAGGGCTTCATGACTCCGGAATACATCTGTAAGGTTGATGAGAACGGAAACGTTATTCAGGCAAACCCAGGCTTTAAGCCATCGTCTGAAATAAAGATGCACATGAGAGTTTATAAAGAAAGACCTGACGTTCAATCGGTTGTTCACGCACACCCAATCTACGCTACGTCTTTCGCAATTGCAGGTATTCCTCTTACTCAGCCTATCATGCCTGAAGCAGTAATTGCTCTTGGCTGTGTTCCCATCGCTGAGTACGGCACGCCTTCAACTCACGAGATTCCGGATGCAGTATCTAAATATCTCCAACATTTTGACGCAGTTTTATTGGCAAACCACGGTGCGCTTACCTTCTCTGACAGTCTTTTAAATGCTTATCACAAAATGGAATCTGTAGAATTCTACGCTAAGCTTTTATTCAATGCTAAGCTTTTGGGCGGTCCTAAGGAGCTTTCTGAAGCACAGGTTGAAAGACTTTATGAAATCCGCCGTCAGTTTGGTCTTAAGGGTAAGCACCCTGCAAACATCTGCGTAAACAATAAAGAAGGAAAGGCAAGTTGCCATAGCTGTGGTGGAAACTGTAGCGGTCACTGCGGTGGAGATTCTGATGCAGACGTTGTAGCTGAAATCACTAAGAGAGTTATTGAACAGCTTGGTCTTAAAAAGTAATTTTTAAGGGAGGCAGAAATGAAATTCACCGATAGTGAGGTTGCTGCAATCGTAAAGGACGTTGTGGCAAAGCTCAATCTTTCAGAGCCAAAAGCCGAGCTCGGTATTTTCGACGATATGAACGTTGCTATTGCCGCCGCAAAGGAAGCGCAGGCAATCGTTAGAAAAATGCCACTCGACGCAAGGGAGAAGGTAATCTCCAATATAAGAAAAAAGACTATCGAAAATGCCGAAATCTTAGCCCGTATGGGTGTTGAAGAAACGGGCATGGGTAACGTAGGTCATAAGATTTTAAAGCATAAATTAACTGCTGAAATGACTCCCGGTACCGAAGATATTAAAACTACCGCATGGTCGGGCGATAAGGGTCTTACTCTTATCGAAATGGGTCCTTTCGGTGTAATAGGAGCGATTACTCCTTGTACAAACCCAAGTGAAACTGTTATCTGTAACACGATAGGCATGTTCGCAGCCGGCAACACCGTGGTTTTCAACCCTCACCCTGCGGCAATCAAAACGTCTAACTTTGCTGTAAACATGATAAACGAGGCAAGCTTAGAGGCAGGTGGACCTGCAAACATTTGCTGTTCGCTCAGAAAGCCTACCTTAGAGTCCAGCAACGTTATGATGAAGCACAAGGATATTCAGCTTTTAGTAGCAACGGGCGGTCCGGGCGTAGTTACCGCAGTTTTATCCTCGGGTAAGCGCGGTATAGGTGCAGGCGCAGGTAATCCTCCTGCACTTGTAGACGAAACTGCAAACGTAAGAAAGGCTGCAGAGGATATTATCAACGGCTGTACCTTTGACAACAACCTTCCCTGTATAGCAGAAAAAGAGGTTGTAGCAGTAGATAGCGTTTGTGACGAGCTTATGCGCTACATGATAGAAGAGCAGGGATGTTATCTTGCATCTAAAGAGGTTCAAGACAAGCTTCAGGCTACCGTATTAACTCCTAAGGGGCTTAACAGAAAGTGTGTAGGCAGAAGCGCAAAGGCACTTCTTCAGATGGTAGGAATATCCGTTCCCGACAATATCAGATGTATAATATTTGAGGGTGAAAAGGAACACCCGTTAATCGCAGAGGAGCTCATGATGCCGATTCTCGGTATAGTAAGAGCTCGCGACTTTAAGGATGCCGTAGAAAAAGCCGTATGGCTTGAGCACGGAAACAGACACTCTGCACATATTCACAGTAAAAACGTAGATCATATCACCGAATATGCAAAAGCGCTTGATACGGCAATACTCGTTAAAAACGGTCCGTCGTATGCAGCTCTCGGCTTTGGTGGCGAAGGTTACTGTACCTTTACTATTGCAAGCCGTACGGGCGAGGGCTTAACGGCAGCTCACACCTTTACGAAATCAAGAAGATGCGTAATGGTAGAGAGCCTTTGCATAAGGTAAAGGAGAGTGCAAAATGGACACTAACAATATTGAAGCAATTGTAAGAGAAATTCTTGCAGGTATGAAAGGTTCAGCTCCATCTGCTCCGAGAGCAAGCGCAGGCGTACCCGATAAGGCGCGCGTTGCAATGCTCGTAGAAAAGGAGAGATTTGAGCTTCAGGAGCACAGACTTCCAACCATTGGCGACGACGATATCTTAGTAAAGGTAGAGGGTTGCGGTGTTTGCGGTACTGACGCTCACGAATTTAAAAACGATCCGTTCGGTCTTATTCCCGTAGTTCTCGGTCATGAGGGAACGGGTGAAATAGTAAAAATGGGTAAAAACGTTTGTAAGGATAGCGCAGGCAAGCCACTCGCAGTAGGCGATAAGGTTGTAACCTGTATGATATTTGCAGACGAGCCTGAAATTACTATGTACGACCTTAATAAGCAAAACGTTGGTAAGGCAGACGTATTCGGTCTTCTTCCTGACGACGACGTTAAGTTTAACGGTTGGTTTGCAGATTATATCGTAATCAGAAAGGGTTCTACTATCTTTAACGTAAGCGACCTTGACCTTGATTCAAGAATATTAATCGAGCCTTGTGCAGTTTTAATTCACGCTGTAGAAAGAGCTAAAACAACCGGAATTCTCCGTTTCAATTCAAGAGTAGTTGTACAAGGCTGTGGACCTATCGGTCTTATCTGTATAGCTGTTCTTCGTACTATGGGTATTGAAAATATCGTAGCGGTTGACGGAAACGAGCAAAGACTTAACTTTGCAAAGCGCATGGGTGCTGACAAATCGGTTGACTTCAGAAACTTCAAGGGTGCAGATGCTCTCGGTAAGGCAGTATTTGATACCTTTGGCGGACACTATGCAGACTTTGCTTTCCAATGCACCGGTAACCCAATCGCACACGCAAACATTTACAAGATGATTCGCCGTGGCGGTGGACTTTGTGAGCTTGGCTTCTTCATCAACGGTGGAGATGCAACAATCAATCCTCACTTCGACCTTTGCTCAAAGGAAATTACCTTAGTAGGTAGCTGGGTATACACTTTAAGAGATTACGCTACTACCTTCGACTTCTTAAAGAGAGCACAGGCAATAGGTCTTCCTTTAAAAGAACTCATTACTCATAAATATCCTTTAGAGGAAATAAATGAAGCGCTTAAGACAAACCTTGCAATGAAGGGCTTGAAGATAGCGATAGTTAATAAATAAGTAAAGGAATATAGCTATGGCAAACGCAGTAGGAATATTGGAAGTATACGGTTTGACAACAGCCTTTGTAGCAGCAGACGCGGCTTGCAAGGCGGCGGACGTAACGCTTGAAAATTTTGATAAAAACAAGCCGGCAAACGCAGAAAGTCTTCCCGTACCTTTGCTTGTAACTATAAAGATTCGCGGAAACGTAGCTGCAGTAAAGGCAGCGCTTGACGCGGCTGAAGAAGCGGCTAAAGGGGTTGGCGGTGTTGTATGTAAGCACGTTATACCAAATCCCGAAACCGACACTGAAAAAATGCTCAAGCTCAGTGGCATGGATAAAAACTGAGTAAAAATATTAAAATTTAGATAATAATTGGAGGAAAAATATTATGGCACTTGAAGCATTAGGAATGGTTGAAACAAGAGGACTTACCGCAGCAATCGAAGCAGCTGACTCTATGGTAAAGGCAGCTCAGGTTACTCTCGTTGGTACTGAAAAGATCGGTAGCGGTCTTGTAACCGTTATGGTAAGAGGCGACGTTGGCGCAGTTAAGGCAGCAGTAGAGGCAGGCGCAGCTAACGCAGCAAGACTTGGCGAGCTCGTTGCAACTCACGTAATCCCAAGACCTCATTCTGACGTAGAGAAGATTTTACCAATCGTAAAATAATGAACTTTCCCACAACTCGCCACTGACATTCGATGCCTTATATACTTCGCAATACTAGTTTTTTTAAGGCTTTTTGCAATTCCGATTACCAATAAGGTAATTCCCTTGCAAAAATCTCATAAAAAAGCGTCTTGCTTGTATCTAAAACATCTCATTCTGTCGGTGGCACGTTGTGATAAAGTTTTTTAACGCTTTATACACGTCGCAATACGGTGTTTCTACAAGATAAAATCGATTGAGATGACCAAAGAGGTCTATCTCACCCGATTTTCTCTTGTGAGCCTTGTCTTGCTTGTGTCTAAACCGTTAAAAGGTCAACTTCCACATCTTACTTATCAATTGTAAGTTGTGATAAAGTTTTAACGTCTTATACACGTCGCAATACGGTGTTTCTACAAGATAAAATCGATTGAGATGACCAAAGAGGTCTATCCCACCCGATTTTCTCTTGTGAGCCTTGTCTTGCTTGTGTCTAAACCGTTAAAAGGTAAACTTTCACATCTTACTTATCAATTGTAAGTTGCGATAAAGTTGAAAACGTTTATAGTATTCGCTTAGCGAAGTAGAAAGAAAAAGGAAACAGATTATGGGAAAAGCTCTTGGATTTTTTGAGATATCGGGCGTAGTTGCCGCAACCGACGCACTCGACATTATGTGCAAAGCCGCAGACGTTGAGTTCGTTACGTGGGAGAAAAAACTCGGCGGAAGACTCGTTACGGTTATTGTTCGCGGTGAGGTTTCGGCAGTAACTGCCTCAATCGAAGCTGCGACAGCGGGAGCAATTAAAAAACCTGTTTGCAGAGCGGTTATCGCAAACCCTCATCCCGAGCTTGAACGTATCGTTCAAAAGAGTCGTGACAGACTTTTAAAGGCAAGGGGCGAAACGGAAGAAAAACAGGAAGTTAAGCAGTCAACTCCTAAAAAAACGACTGCAAAAAAATCTAGTAAATAATTTTGCAAAGCAAAATTTTAAATTTGAAATTAAAATCGGAGGATAAAAAAATGGCACTTGAAGCTTTGGGTATGGTTGAAACCAGAGGTCTTACCGCAGCAGTTGAAGCAGCAGATTCTATGTTAAAGGCAGCTAACGTTGTTCTCGTTGGTACTGAGAAAATCGGTAGTGGACTTGTAACCGTTATGGTAAGAGGAGACGTAGGCGCAGTTAAGGCAGCAGTAGAAGCAGGCGCAGCTAACGCAGCTAAGCTTGGCGAGCTCGTTGCAACTCACGTTATTCCAAGACCTCATTCTGACGTTGAAAAGATTTTACCTATTCTTAAATAATCTTTTCAAAGCTTATTTTTCGCATAAAATGCCTGCATAGCTTTATGCAGGCATAGGCGATAAAATTTATTCTAAAAGCGATATTTCAGGTATCGTCTATTTTGTATTGCATTAAAAAACGCGATACAGCTTAATTTTGACTTAGGTGGTGTACCATGGACAACATGCAAATCGAGAAAATTACACGCATAATACTCGAGAGTTTAACTAAACAAAACAGCGGAACGGGCTATATGGTGCCCATTGGTGTTTCCGCAAGACATATACACCTCACGCAGGCTGACGTGGAAACTCTTTTCGGAAAGGGTTATCAGCTTACCAAAAAGAAAGAGCTTATGGGTGGACAGTTTGCGTCAAACGAGCTCGTAACAATAGTAGGTCTTAAGCTTCGTGCAATCGAAAACGTACGTATATTAGGACCTGTAAGAAAGGCATCTCAAGTAGAAATTTCTGCTACGGATGCAATTAAATTGGGAATTAAAGCTCCTATCAGGGAGTCCGGAAAAATAGAAGGCTCTGCGCCTATAGCAGTCGTAGGTCCTTGCGGTGTTATTTACCTCAAGGAGGGTTGTATAATCGCAAGCAGACATATTCATATGTCGCCTGCAGATGCTCAGGCAGCAGGGGTAAAAAACGGTGACGTCGTTTCTGTAAGAGTAGATAACGAGAGGGCGACTACTTATAATAACGTTTTAATTCGTGTAGACCCATCCTTTACTTTAGAGATGCACATTGACACCGACGAGGCTAATGCGGCTAAGATATCTACCGGTATGAAGGCAGAGATAGTTAAGTAAAAATTTTTAAGGATTTACATAAATGTTAATTGGAAAAGTTGTAGGATATGTTGTATCCACCAGAAAATGCGACAATTTAGTTGGAAATAAGTTTATGATTGTTGAGCCTATTCCTTCACTTAAAATCGACAACCGTATAGTTGCCGTTGATAAGGTTGGTGCAGGTATTGGCGAGCTTGTTTTAGTTGCTCAAGGTAGCGCGGCAAGAATCGGTTGCGGCAATCCTCAAGCACCTATCGATGCGGCTATCGTGGGTATTATCGACGAAGGACAAAACTTAGAATAGACTTGGAGTAAAAAATGACGATAGAGGCTTTAGGTAAAATTTACCGTGAAATGGGTATAGTCGGCGCCGGTGGCGCAGGCTTTCCAACTTATGCAAAACTTAATAACAAGGCGGAAACCATTTTGCTGAATTGTGCCGAATGCGAGCCACTGCTTAGACTTCACCGTCAGCTTTTAAAGTTCCATGCCCCTGTTATTATAGAGGCGTTTGATAAGACAAGAGAGATTTTAGGTGCAAAAGAGGGTGTAGTGTGTATTAAAGACCACTATAAGGGCGCAATCGAAGCTGTTACCGCTTTGCTGCCTAAATATCCTAACTTAAGAATTAAAATATTACCTATCGTTTATCCCGCAGGCGACGAGGTCGTTATGATTTACGAGGCTACGGGCAAGGTTGTAAGACCGGGCGGTCTTCCTATTGAGCAGGGCGTTGCGGTGTTTAACGTTGAAACCATGTACAACGCTTACCACGCATTAAAGGGTGAACCGTTAACGTCTAAGCTCGTTACCGTAGCGGGCGAGGTTAAAAACCCAATGACCGTTCGTGTGCCGTTAGGCGTAAGCTTAAAGGAGATTGTTGAATACGCAGGCGGAGAAACTGTAGAGGATTACGTATATTGGACAGGCGGTCCTATGATGGGTATGTTAGAGCCCACGACTGCTCCCGTTACTAAAACTACTAACTCGGTATTCGTTCTCCCGGCAGATCACTATCTTGTCAGAAGAAGTAAGAGTGATTACAGGGTAGAAACAGCAAGAGCGGCTGCAAGCTGCTGTCAATGTAAAATGTGTACCGATTTGTGCCCAAGAAACAATCTTGGTCACCCGATAGAGCCACACAAGATAATGCTTGCTGCGGCATGCAATAATTTCAAGGATATTTCAGCATTTTTAAACACCTTCTACTGTTCGTCATGCGGTGTTTGCGAGCTGTATGCTTGTCCTCAGGGGCTTTCACCGAGAAAGCTTATTCAGGAGGTAAAGGCGGGGCTTAAAAATGCAGGTATTACACCTCCTCTCGGCGTAGAGGCAGGCAAGGTTTCTCCCGTCAGAGAATATAGAAAGGTTCCTTTAGACAGGCTTGTATCAAGGCTTGCCGTAAAGAAGTATCAAGCTAACGCACCCCTTGATAATCAACTTATAGAAGGGTTTAAGCTTGTAAATATACCAACTCGTATGCATATAGGCGCACCTTCTAAGCCCGTTGTTAAGTTTGGCGACAGGGTAGAAAGAGGTCAGCTTATTGCAGAGGCTGTAAAGGGATTGTCAGTAAATATTCACGCTTCAATTTCAGGGCTTGTAATTGAGGCTGACAAAAATCATATTGTTATTAAAGCAGACTAAAGAGGTATAGAAAATTGAGTAAAGCAATAGGAATGATTGAATACAAAACCGTGTCGGCAGGTCTTACTGCTACCGATATTATGGTTAAGACCTCCGAGGTTGATATCATAGAGGCTCAGACGGTTTGTCCCGGTAAATATATATCTATTATTACCGGTGAGCTTTCGGCTGTAAGAGCTTCTGTAGATGCGGCAAAGAGCACCTTTGAGGAGCAGCATATAGACAGCTTTGTGCTTGGTAATCCGGACGAGAGTATTTTTCCCGCAATCGTGGGCACGACTAGCGTACACACTAACGACGTTGCGGCTCTCGGCGTTATCGAAACGTTTGACGCATCGCAAATTATTGTTGCGGCAGACAATGCTGTAAAGACCTCAGACGTAAAGCTCATTGAGATTCGTCTTGCAAGAGGTATGTGCGGTAAGTCGTACGTTATTTTGACGGGTGAGGTCGCTGCTGTACAGGCTGCGATAGAAAGAGCTAAAGAGGTTGTCAGACCAAGTGGTATGCTTTTGGATACTACGGTTATCGCTCGCCCTGACAGAAAGCTTATAGAAAAGATATTATAAAAGCCCGATATATCGGGTGTATTTGAATTGCAAACTTTACGGTTTGCAATTTTTTGTAGAGGAAGGAAAATGATGCTAGCAGTAGAGAGAAAAAACAGAATATTATCAATACTTCAAACAGAAAAAAAGGTCGTAGTTGGCGATTTGGCTAAGCTGTTTGCAGTATCCGAGGAAACTATCAGAAGAGATTTGGAAAAGCTTGAGCACGAGGGATTGGTCGTAAAGGCGTACGGCGGAGCAGTGCTCAACGAAAACGCTCAGGGAGATTTACCCCTTGCCGTAAGAAAGAGAACCAACGTCGTTGGCAAACAAAAAATTGCTGATATTTTATCTGCTTTTATCAAGGATAATACCAGCTTAATGCTTGACTGCTCGTCTACCGCACTCTTTATCGCAAAGCGCATAAAAGAGCGTAAAAACATGACGATTATAACTAATTCGTTAGAAATACTCATAGAGCTCAAGGATCAGAAAAACTGGAAAATTTTTTCCACGGGAGGACTTTTGGGCGAGGATTCCCTTGCTCTCGTAGGCTCTTCTGCAGACAGAATGATTTCAGGATTCCACGTGCAAGCGTCTATAATTTCTTGCAAGGGTTTTGATATTAACAAGGGATTTACCGATTCAAATGACCTTCACGCATCTACAAAGCGCGTTATGCTTGAAAACTGCGATAAGAGAATTCTGGCTGTAGACAGCTCTAAGTTTGACCGTATAGCCTTTAACGTAGTAGGTAATTTGAACGATATAGACGTTATAGTAACCGACGTAAAGCCACCGGAGGGATGGCTAGAAAAATTCAGATTAACCGGTACCGAGTGTATCTATCCGGAGGAATAATATGACAAAGGTAATTTGTTTTGCAAACAACAAGGGCGGTAGCGGAAAGTCTACTACCTGCGCAAGTATAGCCTACGCTTTTGCTACGGCAGGTAAAAGGGTTTTGCTTATCGACGGAGATATGCAGTTAAACCTTACGCTTTCTTATTTTTCAGAGGACAAAGCTCTCGAAATTGCTTCGGGAGATAAAAACCTCTATATGGCAATCAAGGAGCAAAAGCCGTTGACCGATTATATCTATCAAACTGATTACGAGGGTGTAGATATAATTCCTTCGTCAACCCTTATGAGCTCCGTTGAGTTTGAGCTTTTTTCAAAGTGGCAAAGAGAGTTTATCTTAAGAAAAATGCTCAAGCCCGTAATAGAATCCGCGGTTTACGATTACGTGCTTATAGATGCGCCTCCAACGCTTGGCTGTTGGGTTATGAACATTCTTTGTGCGTCAGACAGAATAGTTTTGCCCGTAGAGGCAAGTCCGTGGGGGCTCTTCGGCTTGGCAAACATGTTTGAGTTTATCGGTCAGGTTCAAGAGCTGTCACCGACTTTAGAGCTTTTAGGTGTAGCCGTTACTAAGGTGGACGCCAGAAAGAATTACTTTAAGCAGACTATGGAAACACTCAGAGAAACTGAGGGAATAAGGGTTTTTGACAGTGTTATACACCTTGATAGCTCGGTAGAGTGGGCTCAGGATAACAGCAAGCCTGTAGGAAGCTATAAAAAATCCTCGAGACGCGCGCTTGAGTATAAGGCTCTTGCCGATGAAATTTTAGAAATTTATTAAGGAGAAATATTATGGCAGTAGGAAAAGGTAGTTTAAGCAGGGTAGTTGCTAAGACAAATAAGAGTGAAATAGTTACTCTTTTACCTAACAACGTAGTTGATTTAGACGTTTCTGCAGTTACTTTTAAAAAGGTTGTAGATAATGAAGGTATGACTCAATCTGTAAAGACTTACGGCGTAATTCTTCCTATAATCGTAGAAGAAACCGAAAAGGGGTTAAAGGTTATCGACGGTGCAAAAAGACTTACCGCTTTAAAGGAATTGGGTGTTAAAACGGTAAAGGCTGTAGTTATAAAGGCTGACGGAAAAAAGGTTAGCGGAGAGCTTAAAAGATTTGAGCCTAAAGAAAGGATAGTCGAAAAGATTGTCGAAGTTGAAAAAATAGTTGAAAAAATCGTTGAAAAGAAGGTTAGTGCTAAGAAAAAGACTGATATTCACGAGGAAAAATTCAACGTTATCAAACGCCTTGGCGAAGAGGAAATGCCTGTTTATTTATTATAATAGGCGAAGCGGAGCTTGTGACGTGTGCAGACAGATATTTCTATGCGTTGCGAGAATCCTAAAATTTACGTTTACCGTGCCCGACTTTTTAAAAATCGGGTAAAATTTTACTTGAGAAAAGAGGGCTTTACATGAACGTTTACGACTTTGACGATACTATATTAGAAGGGGATACCGAGCGCTATTTTTGGGCTTGGGTGTTTAAAAAATTTCCGCATATCGCAGGATATCATTCCGAATATCTGTTTTATATGACCCTGCAAAATATGGGACTTATCACAAGGGATGACTCACGTCCGCACGCGTACGCATTTTTAAAGGAATTTGACGATATCGATGCGGTAGTAGAGCAGTTTTGGGACGAGCACGAGCATTTCATTAAAGAATGGTATTTGAAAACTCAACGCAAGGATGACGTTATAATATCGGCTTCGCCGGAATTTTTGCTTATCCCTATTTGCAAAAGATTGGGCATTAATCACCTTATAGCCTCACATATGGACAAAAAAACGGGAAGATTGCCCGATAAATTCAACTATGCAGGTCAAAAGGTGATAAGGTTCAGAGAGGTCTTTGGCGACGTAAAGCCGGAGTGCTTTTTCTCTGATTCCGAAAGTGACCGCTTTATGGCAGAAATTTCCGAAAAGGCTATAAAGGTGATAGGAAACGAGCTTATTCCATGGCAAATAAGCAAATAGTATAATAAGAGAATTATGAAGAAAAAAAGAAAGAGCATAATTAAAATTTTATTTTCGCTTTGCTTAGCTTTGTGTTGCTTTTCAGGGCTAATCTTTAAGGGAGGAGAGAGAATAGCAAGGGCAGGCGCAAGCGAAATAGTATTGGCAAGCGGTAATCACGAAAAATGGATTGACCGCATTGACTTTACAGACAATGTGTATGCGCGAGATTTTTACGATTGGCTGGTAGAAAATACCGACAACGACGGAGAGCAGGATGCGCTGATAGACTTTAACGAGGAGCAACACGTTCTGTACGTTATTGAGGAGAGCTTTACGGTTGACCCGTCTTTAGGCGACGTTGAAACGTTGGTCAGTGATGAGCTGACAGCGCGAGTAAATGCAAACTTCAGCAGGGTTTCCGGTTATTGCAGTATGGCGTACTCAGCGTTTAACCGTGACCGTAACGAGGTGTTTTGGCTTAGGCGTGATATGGTGTCTTTAAGCTCGTTGGAATGTACTTATAATCAAGCAGGTGAGGCAAGATACACACAAACCGTCAGTATGCTTATAAAAAACGACGACCCAAGCGACGATATATCCGATTACGATATGAGGTTGAGTATTTATAAAGACGGTACCTTTGATATTAAGGAGCAAATAAATGCCGTAAATCAAGCTGTGCAGAATATTTTGTCAGAAGTTGAAGCAGAGGCGTCTTATTATGAAAAGGTTAAGCATTTTAACAAGTGGTTGACCGAAAATAACTGTTATGCAAAGACTGTAACAGAAAATAGCAGAGATGTAAGAGGCGCGCTGTTGGGTCAAAACGGAAATTCAAATTATGCTCCGGTATGCGAGGGGTATGCAAGGGCGTTTAAGCTTCTTTGCGACAGAGCAGATATTCCGTGCGTTTTAACAAGCGGTAGTGCAAACGGCGAGGACCATATGTGGAACCTCGTCAAAATGGAAAACGGAAGCTGGTACGGCGTTGACGTAACGTGGAACGACCCTACGGTGGTAGGTGTTACGGATAAGCAGTCTTTTTCCGAGAATGAGGACTATTTACTCGTTGGCTCCAATACTCAAATAGACGGCGAGCGATTTGGCGTTTCACACGTGGAAATCAACAAAACCTACGAGGATAAACCTGCTCTTAGCAACGGCCCTGCGATTGCTTTGGATGATTACGGTGCTCCGGTTATTGAGCACGAATGGAATATTTCTAAGGTCGGTGGGGTAGATGCTGTTGTCGCTACGTTATATCAAGCAGAGGGCTATACTGCGTTAAACCCCGTCTATAAGTTAATTATTTCGGGTTTTGGAGAGGTTGAAGAGTATTTGACTCAAGCATCTTGTCCATGGTCGGTATATGCGGACAAGATAGTTGAGATAGAAATAAGGTCGGGTGTAAACGAAGTTACGGGCGTCGCTTTTAACGGCTTTATAAGTCTTGAAAAGGTATACGTTTATGCCAACTTAAATTTTGGAAACAACGTTTTTGAAAGCGGAGGCTTTATATTTTACTGTCACCAAAATTATCCTTGTTATCAAAAGGCAGAGGGGTTGGGCTTTACCGTAAGTGCTATCTGCGAGATTAACGACTGGACTGTAGTAAATCCGCAAGGCTGTGAGCAGGATGAGATCTTGCGCGGAGAGTGCAATGACTGCGGGCATGTTGCAACAAAGACGGGCGAGCTCGCAAGCGGACACGATTTTAACGAGTGGATAGTAGAAAATGCTCCAACGGCTACTGCAGGCGGAACAATCAGCAGAAGCTGTAAAAACGATCAAACACACGTAGAGAGCTTTGATTTGCCATCACTTAATGAAGTTGACTATGCTTACAGTGTCGTAGAAGCGCCTGAGTGCGAGGCTATCGGCAAGGGCAAATACGTGTTCGTAAAAGATGGTCAAAATATAGAGATTGAGTGCGATATCGAACCTATAGGCCACGATTTTGCACCTCCCACCTATGAGTGGAACTACTTGTTGAAAACGTGCGTTGCGCGAAGAGTTTGTCAAAACGACAGTACTCACGTTGAAACCGAAGAGGCTATTGCTCAAACGGACAGAGAGGTAGATTGCTCAACATCCGGTTATGTGACGTTTACTGCGTCGTTTGTAAACAATGCGTTTGAAACTCAGGAAAGGGTTGAGTATTTAATGGCAAAGCCACACGAGTATAAGCAAGAGCTTAGCTTTGACGAGAATTCACATTGGGTGGAATGCTCAAACTGCTTAAACAAAAAAGACGAGCAACCTCACGGTTATAGCGAGTGGGAAATTAAAAAGGATGCAAGCTTGTTTTTTGAGGGGCTAAAAGTAAGAGAGTGCGAATGTGGACACAAGCAGGAGGAGATTATACCAAGGGTAAACTTTTTGGATGCCCTTTTAAGTGGAAACATAAGCGGAGATATGTGGTTTATTCTTATAGTAGGCGGGTCGCTTATAGGGATAATATTACTGATTATAATAATTAAAGCTATTTGCAAAAAGAGAAGATAAAAGCAAGGCTCGGCGACAGATTTATAGCCGAGCCGTCTTTTTAGCAAAAAAAATAAAAAAAGAAAAAATATAGTCAAAAAAACTTGTTTTTTTTAAAATGATATGATACAATAGTACACGCTGGCACGGGAAATCGTGAATGCTGCTATGGCTCAGTCGGTAGAGCGCGTCCTTGGTAAGGACGAGGTCACCGGTTCAAATCCGGTTAGCAGCTCCACAAACAAAAGGCACAAGCATAGGGCTTGTGCCTTTTGTATATTTGTTTAAAATAGGATTTGAGGTAACCTCAGGACTTACCAAGGAGATAAAGGGCTCCCGAAAATAATTGCTTGCAAGAATTTTAGGGAAGAGGAGCAAGTCGATTGAAAGAAGAGCCATTTGCTTTGCAAATGGTAGAAAAATAGCGGGTTGCGACGAAAGGACGAGGTCACCGGTTCAAAGTCCGTCCAGCTTCATAATAAAAAAGGAAATCCAAAATGGGTTTCCTTTTTTATTTGCATAATTATGTTGAAGGTAAGGTAATCTTTATCATGTCATGGATGAATCTTGTGGCTTGCCACAAACAAGACTTGAACTTGCGGCCTCTACCACCCCAACCTAAAAAAATTTTAGCCAGATTTGCGTTTTTGCAAAAATGACAAAGCTCAACGAAAACAAGTTTAGCAAGCCTTGTGTTAAGGCGACGCGTACGGTAATTATTCCATTCGTTTTTTGAAAAGTTAATCATCCCCTTTGCATTTTTGAATAGGTACTCTCTCCCTTTGCTTTTTGGATAGATGGTTAATCCTTCTTATCTTGAATATATGCCTGGGTAAAGCCTAACCGTTATAAAAAGTAAAAATTGGGTTAACTTTTACAATTCCTTAACATTTTGCAAACAATTTGTTATAATAAAAAGGGTAAAATAAGTTTAAAGGAGTAAGCTTATGATAAAAATTTTCGTTGTAGAAGATGACGTTGATTTAAACCGTTTTGTTTCGTCCAGCCTTCGTAATGCAGGATTTGACGTCGTTTCTTGCTTTGATGGAGTAGAAGCGCTTGACAAAATGGACGAAGAAAAATGCGATATGCTTTTGACCGACATAATGATGCCGAGAATGAATGGCTTTGAGCTTGCAGAAAGCGTGCGCGCGACAGATAAGACTATGCCGATTATTTTTATGACGGCAAAGGACGATAAGCCCTCTAAAATGCTTGGCTATAATATTGGCATAGACGAATACGTCACCAAGCCGTTTGATATGGATATTTTGCTGATGACGGTAAAGGCGATTTTAAGGCGGGCTAAAATAGAAACTGCTAAGGAAATAACCGTAGGTAATTTTGCTATGAACGTAGAAGAGCGTACGGCAACTCTTTGCGGAGAAGAAATCTCGCTTACGGTAAGAGAATTTGATATTTTATTCAAAATGCTTTCTTACCCTAAAAAGACCTTTACGCGTTCTGCACTTATGAACGAGTTCTGGGATTTCGATTCGTCTACAACAAGCAGAACGGTAGACGTATATATGGCTAAGCTTCGCGAAAAAACTGCTGAATGCGACGGCTTTGAAATAGCAACCGTTCACGGGCTTGGATACAAGGTGGTTTTAAAATGAAAAAGAAAAAGGTTACGCCTGTTGGCTTTACTTGGATAGGCGCAATTTCGTTTTTTGTCTTAATCGCAGTAATAATGCAAATGGCAATTTTGGTATACGACTATATAAGGCAAAAAACCGATAATATTTCGCTTATAGCCCTACTAATTTTAATAGAAATACTAATACTTTCTGCCTTTTGCACGGTTTTTGACTTTATTCGCAGAAAGCTGACGGTAGACCGTCCGACCAAAAAAATTTTAAGGGCTACCGAAAAAATTGCAGAGGGTGATTTTTCGACAAGGCTCGATATAATCCACGAGTACGGCAAGTACAATGAGTACGATCTCATTATGGAAAACTTGAATAAAATGGCAACAGAGCTTCAAAAAAACGAGGTTTTAAAAACCGATTTTATTTCCAACGTTTCGCACGAGATAAAGACTCCGCTTGCAATCATTCAAAATTACGCGCAAATGCTTCAGGACGATGGCTTAGACCCGGAAACGAGAAGGGCTTATACCAAAACGCTGAAAGGAGCGTCTAAAAGACTTTCCGATTTAATAACAAATATATTAAAGCTCAACAAACTTGAAAATCAAGAAATACAGGAAAAGGCAGAGGCGTTTGACCTTACCGAGGCTCTTTCTGAAAGTGTTGTTGAATTTGAGCCTTTAATAGAAAAGAAAAAGTTAGAGCTGAATTGCGATTTTGACGACGTTACTATTTTTTCTTCAAAAAGCCTTCTTGAGATAGTTTGGAACAACCTCATTTCAAATGCGATAAAGTTTACGGGTGAGGGAGGAAAAATAGAAATAGCCTTAAAAAAATCAGAGCAAAACGTTGAGATTAAGGTTTCAGACACAGGTTTAGGAATGACCAGTGAAGTCGGCGCGAAGATATTTGAAAAATTCTATCAAGGCGACACCTCGCACTCAACGCAGGGAAACGGCTTGGGGCTTGCTCTCGTTAAAAAGGTAATAGATATTTTAGGCGGAGAGATTTCCGTTCAAAGTGAGATAAACAAAGGAAGTACGTTTACAATTTTATTAAAGGACGTAGTATATGAATATTGATTTTCTCGCTATTTGGAAAAGGATTTTACACCCTCCTAAATGGGTAAAAATACTCAACTTTATAATAACCGTTTTAAGTGCTGTAGGCGCGCTTTTGATACTGCTTGTCGATTACGAGGGCAATGCGCTTGCAATAATTGCGTATACTCTTTTTGGCATAGCGGGGCTTTCACTTGCATACAGTGTCTATTTGATTATACCATTAATTCCAAAAATAAAGGGCAAGGTAGTAGAGGTTATGGAAAGCAACAGATTTACCTACCTTATCTTGCGGAATTTTGGATTTAGAACGCTTATTTTTGCAATAGGCTCTTTTGCAATGAGTGTGATATTCAGCGCGTTTAACGCGTATATGGGCATAGTAAACCGCTCAATCTGGTACGGTGCGCTTGCAGCATTTTATATCTCGCTTGCTCTTTTAAGAGGCGGGGTATTGACCTATCATAAAAGCAGGCTTAGTAAAAAGAACAGACAGGAAAACGAAGAGTATTTAAAGGCAAAGGTATATAGAAACAGCGGTATTATAACTTTAGCCTTAAACGTTGCTCTTTCCGCTGCGATAGCGCAAATGATATTTTCTAAAGCGCATTTCACCTACGTCGGCTTAACGATTTTTGCATACGCCGCGTACGCGTTTTACAAAATCACGATGTCTATTATAAGTCTTGTAAAGGCGCATAGGCAAACAGACTTGACTGTAACTGCTATCAGAAACATAAATCTTGTTGATGCGTTAGTTTCTATACTTGCTCTTCAAACTGCATTGCTTACTATGTTTGGCGACGGAAGTGTAGATATTTCACTTATGAATACCGCAACAGGCATAGTCGTAAGCTTAGCATCGTTGACGGTAGGGGTATTTATGATAGTATCGGCAAATAATAAAATGAAAGAAATACAAAGGAAAAACAAAAAATGAGCGACCAATTTAATTATAAATACACAGCTCCAACTGCAGAGGAAAGAAAGGAGATTGACAGCATAAGAAGGCAGTATTCGCCAAGGGAGCAGACTGAAACAAAGATAGAAAGGCTAAGGCGTTTAGACGCACTCGTTAAAAATACTGCAACCGTATGGTCGCTTGTGTTTGGGGTAATAGGGTGCTTGATTTTTGGGCTTGGTCTTACTATGGTTTTAGAGTGGGCTAATTATCAGTTTGGCATTCCCGTAATGGTAATAGGCAGCTTTCCTATGGCGATAGCATATCCTATATATAAGGGCTTGCTCAAAAAGAATAAAAAGCGTTACGGTGCGGAGATTTTAAGGCTTTCTGAAGAGCTTTTAAATGAAGACGGTGTTAAAGAGGATAACGTTTAATTATATGAATAAAGCGGTTGCGTGGTTTACGCAACCGCTTTTACATTTCTTTATTCGTTTCCATATTTTTAATCATGAGCGTTATTGCAAAGCAAAAAACGTGGCTGTCTATGTGTCTTTGCTTAGGGCTTGGAATGTTTTTGTTTATGATGATATCTATCGTGAGCCCGTTAGATGCCGGTATAGGACACGTTATGATAAGCTTGGTTGGAGGAATAATCTTTGCGGTAGGAATGGGAGCGATAAGCAATTTGATTCTCAAAAAGACGAGCTTGGTATAAGAGCGTTATAACAAAACAAATCGGGCCAAAAGCCCGATTTTTTACAAAATAATCACTTTTACAAAACCTTTACAAAATCTTAGCAAACCTCTTACTAAACCTTAGCGAAAATCAAACAAGGCTTGCGTATAATATGGGTACAAAGTAAAATTAAGGAGTTAAAAAATTATGAAAACCGAAACAGCAACAATAGAAAAAATACGCGCAAGCTATGTGGAAAAGGGACACTCTGCATTAGACGAGCTTAAAAGCCTCAATAAAAAGGTAAAACGCCCTGCAACGGTGTTTGCATACGTTTTCGGCTCGCTTTCTTCGCTTGTACTCGGTACGTGTATGTGCCTTGCAATGAAGGTGGTTTTGGCAGACCTTGCAATTGCAATGCCACTCGGCATTTGCATAGGCTTGTTAGGAATTTTATTGACGTCAATAACTTATCCTCTTTACAAGGGTATTTTAAAGCACAGAAGGGCAAAGTATTCCAAGCGGATTTTAGAGCTTTCAGACAGCTTGTTAAATAAGTAATGCATCACTTTGAAAACGGCGTTTGGATATACGGCTGTAATTGCCTGGAGGATATAAAAAGGGACATGGCTCAAACGCTTAAAGAGTGTATTTTTATAGAGCCAAAAAGTATAAAGACAAGCTTGCTTCAAAGGGTAATACGCTCGGTAGTAAGAATTTTTGCGCCCCTTTTGTAATTTTTGTTTAAGTTAAAAATGCTACGCCGGATTTATGGAGTTCCTATAAGGGAATTTTAATTTGATACAAAAGTATAGCCCACTATACTTCGCAAAAAAGCGAAATATGGTGGGCTTTATCTTTACCACAAAAGATAGAGTTAAAATAGTTATATTTTTAGCCTTGTGGCTAAAAGTGATATGCAAAACAAGTTTTGCGTTAGATTGCGACTTGCAGTCACAGTTATATTAAATAAATCCATAACTCGCCATAAGGCGAATATAACTGCGTAGCAATATAACTGCTAA